>DATFNF010000001.1:0-7625 GCA_035266525.1 Trueperaceae bacterium
GGCGCCACGGCCAGCCAGCCTTCCGAGCTGGTGGCGGTCCGGGCGTTGCGTTCCTCGTGCACCGTTTCCTTCACGCGCTTGGCCTCGCGGCGCAGGATCTCCCGCTCGGCCGCGATGAGCTTGAGCACGTCCTTGTGCGTCGAGATGCCGGCGAAGACGGCGCGCTCGTAGCGGCTGACCATCGCGCGTAGCTCGGTATCCGAGAAGCTCTTGATGGACTTCGAGCCTTCCGCCATGCTGGAAGGGTAGCGCCGCACCACTAACGACTCTCTTACCGGCCCTGCGGCAGGCGCGGTGACGGGCGCTCTGGCATGCGCTCTGGCAGGCGCCGTGGCAGGCGCCGTGGCAGGCAGCGTGGTGCCCGCCACCGCGCCGGCGCCGGGGCGCCGGCGCGCTCAGCCGGCCGGGAAGATGCCGGTGAGCAGGAAGCCCAGCAGGTAGCCGAAGGCGGCGACCCCCAGGCCGACCACGAACATGTCGAGGCCGCTGCGCAGCCACGGGCGCCCCGTGAACACGCTGCGCATGGCGCCCACCACGAAGTGCATGGCCATGGCCACCACGAACGCGCTCCAGGCGGCCACCGGCCCGCCGCCGAAGAAGAACGGCACGATGGGGACCACCGCCCCGAAGACGGTCGCGAGGCCGGTGGTGACGCCCTCGGTCACCGGGGAGTCCGCCTCCTCGCTGATCTTGAGCTTCTCGCGGGTGAGCTCCCGGAGCGCGACCTCCGGGTCGGCCATCACGCGCCTGGCGGCGCTGCGCGCCTCGTCCTGGGTGAGGCCCTTGTCGGCGTAGAGGTCGGCGAGGTAATCCTCCTCGCGCTGGGGGAACAGCACCAGCTCCGCGCGCTGGATGTTGATCTCGTTCTGATCGACCTCGCGCTGACTCTGAGCCGCCAGGTAGCCGCTCGCCGCCATCGACAGCGACGAGGCGAGCAACCCGGCGAAGCCGCTCAGCAGCACGACGTCGCGCTGGATGGCGGCACCGAGCATCCCCGCGATGAGGCCGAAGTTGGCCGTGAGCCCGTCGTTGAAGCCGTAGACCACGTTGCGCAGGCGCCCGCCGGAGTCGATGTGGTGCCAGGGATCGCCGGAGCTGCCGCTCAGCCTCCCCAGCACCGTGGCGTGGTGCGCCGACTCGCGCGCCAGGCGGCGCACCCACGGCTCGTCGACGCCCGCGGCCGCTTCGTGCAGGAAGCGCTCGACCTCGCGGCCCTCCTCGTTGGTGGCCATGGCCAGCACCAGCCTGGCGCCGAGCAACCGCGACACCAGCAGCAGCGCCCGCGTGCGCCACGACGGCCGGAAGCGCGGCACGCGGCCGAGCATCTCCTCGAACACCGTCTGGTGGCCACGCTCGTCGCGGGCCAGCCGCTCCAGGGCGGCGCGTGCCTCGGGGTCGCGCACGCGCCTGGCGAGCCGCGCGTACAGGTGCGCCGAGTCGCCCTCGTCCCGCCAGTGCTCCAGCAACCGCTCGCGCGGAAGCCGCGTGGCGGCCGCACGCCTATCGTCGTCCCCCATGGGCGTCCCTCCCATCGGCGCTCGCGTGTCGCGGAGCGCGTCCGCCGACGTGCGGCGGGCGCTCAGTGCGTGCGCAGCAGCAGCTCCACCGGCGCGTCGTCCAGGCGCCGGGCTTCGCAGGCGTCGGTGTCGCGGCAGGCCATCAGGTACCGGAACCTCCGGCCCGCCGACCCCGGGATCTCCGAACGCATCACGTGCAGGTCCTCGCGCGCGGAGCTCGTGTGGCACAGGTCGCAACACACGTGCGTGGCGGCGTCGCCGGAGCGCTCGACGGGCGTCATGCGCAACCGCTCCGTGCCGGCGGCGTCCACCACGCGAACAGCGCCCTCGGTGTCACGCTCCAGCCTGTAGGCGCGCTCCCTCGGGATCAACCGCGTCGGCGTCGCCGGGAAGAACTCCTCGACGATCTCCAACGCGGAGTAGGTGTGCTTTGGCTCTTCGCTCACCTCACCGGAAGTATACCTCCGCCCCTGAGGGCGGCCCTGGGGGTGTCGCCCCGCCCGTCGAGCCCGCGGCCGCGCGCCGGCGGGGCGGTCACGGCGGGGCGGTCACGGCGTGCCTCAGCCGGCCGCCGCCCGGCGGCGCGCGTCGCGCCGCGGCGGCCGCACGAAGAGGCTCGCCAGTACCCCCAGCGCGACCAGCCCCGCGGCGACCAGCGCGGCGACGAGCACCACCGGCTGCCGGCTCTGCTCCACGGCGATGCCCACGAAGGCCCACACCAGCACCAGCGCGTAGGCCACGTCGCGGTCCGCGAGCAGCATGGCGAAGCCCAGCCCGCTGGCCACCGCCAGCATGATCACCGCCCAGGCGACGTCGCTCACGCCCCAGCCGCCCCAGCCGGCGTGCAGCAGGGCGTCGGAGATGTTGGCGATGGTGGCCACGCTGATCCAACCCAGGTAGATGCTGAACGGTAGCCGCACCAGCCAGCGCTCGCCGGGGCCGGCCGGCCGGTCGCCTGGCCCGGACCCGGCCCGGAGCCGCCGGTAGATCACGATCAGGGTGAGCAGCAGCGCCACCATGACCGGCACCGTCCAATCGATGCGGAGCGTCTGCCACAGCACCAGCCACACGCTGTTGAGCACGCCGGAGAGCACGAACCACCAGGCGATGCCGCGCACGCGAGCGCTTCCCGCGAAGGCCGGCAGCGCCTGGGCGACGGCGTAGACGCCCAGCCCCAGGTAGATCACGCTCCAGATCGAGAACACGTAGCCGGCGGGGACGAACAACGCCGGATAGAGCGCCGACACCTCCTGGGTGGTGCGCCCGCCGATGGGCAGCATGATCGCCAGGGCGTTCACGACCACCGTGCCGAGGTACACCACGATCACGGCCAGGGACGACAGCGGAAACCGACCCATCTTCTACCCCCTCCATCGACCGGCGCGCGTCTGTGCCGCGCCCGGCCGTTACAGCCCCGATGTCACAAGCTGGCCGTCAGGGTGGCCATCTCGATCGCCCCCATGGCGGCCTCGAACCCCTTGTTGCCGGCCTTGCTGCCGGCCCTGGCGAGCGCCTGCTCGAGCGTGTCGGTGGTGAGCACCCCGAAGGCCACGGGCACGCCGCTGTCGAGGGCGGCGCGCGCCACCCCGCTCGACACCATGGCGCATACCGCGTCGTAGTGGCTGGTCTCCCCGCGGATCACCGCGCCCAGCGCCACGATGGCCTGGTAGCGGCCGCTCTCGGCCATGCGCTTGGCCGCCAGCGGGATCTCCACGGCCCCCGGCACCCAGGCGACGTCCACCGCGTCCTCGGCCGCGCCGTGGCGCGTCAGCGCGTCGAGCGCGCCCTCCAGCAGTCGCCGCGTGACCAGCTCGTTGAAGCGGCTCACGACCACGCCGAAACGCAGCCCGGAGGCTTGGAAGGTGCCCTCGAATACCGTCATGGCATCAGCCTAGCAGGCGGCAACGCCCTCTACGGCAGGAACACGTCGAGCACGATGTCGTTCACCGCGGGCTGCACCGCGTACACCGGCTTGTCGCCGGGGAAGCGCACGGTGAACACGTTCCAGCCCTGCTTCAGGTGCAGCTCGCTGCCCCCGCCCGTGAGCACGCAGTCGCGGTCGACGTAGAGCAGGCTGAAGAAACCGACCGGCTTCTCCAGGCTCGGCACCCCGATGAACCAGGGGTCGGTGACGCGGTCGAAGACGCCGTTGCCGTTCTTGTCGACGTACATGTTGATGCGCCCGACGGCGAAGTCGACCTGATCGCTGCCGCTGGCGGCCTTGACGGTGTACTCGTTCTGGAGGCCCGGAAGCAGCACCGCGCCGCCCAGGAAGGGCCGCAGCTGGTCCGTCGGGATGGGCTTGGCGGTGATCTTGAAGGTGCCGCCGACCGGCGCCACGCTGGCGACCTCGAGGCCCCAGACGTTGTTGTTGTCCACTACGTGGATGGCTACGCGTGTTCCGTCCGGGAGCGGGTGCTCGCTCTTCACGATGCCACTCAGCTCCGCGGACTGTTGGGCGAACGCCGTCGACGCCAGCACCAGCACGAGCGAGAACACGAGTCGTCTCATGGCCTTCTCCAAATCAGCACAGCTTAGCATGGCGCCTTTCGCGAGGCGCCCGGGGTTCGCAGTGCGGTGACGCGCGGCGCGGGCTTCGCGCCGCGGTGGGTGGTGGCCCTGTGCCACGACCGGACAGTCATAACACACGCCCATATGAGAACCGGTCCGGGATGCCGCACCCGCGCTTCACGAAGCGTAGCCGTCCGGGTGCTCGCGGTGCCACGCCCACGCCGAGGCCACGATCGCCTCCAGCGAGGCGTGCCGCGGCTGCCACCCCAGCGCCTCACGGATGCGCCGGGCGTCGGCGACCAGCACCGGCGGGTCGCCGGCGCGCCGCGGCGCGGTGCGGGCGGGGATGGCGTGCCCCGTGACCCGGCGGCACACCTCGATGACCTCGCGCACGGAGAACCCCCGCCCGTTGCCGAGGTTGAAGGCCCGGGCGTCGCCGGGCTGCAGCGCCTCGACCGCCAGCACATGGGCATCGGCCAGGTCGAGGACGTGGATGTAGTCGCGAACGGCGGTACCGTCCGGCGTCGGGTAGTCGTCCCCGAAGACCTCGATGTGCGGGCGTCTCCCGCCCGCGACCTGCAGCACCAGCGGGATGAGGTGCGTCTCGGGGCGGTGGTCCTCCCCCAGGCCGGCGCCGGCGCCGGCGGCGTTGAAGTATCGCAGCGTGGCGTAGCCGAGACCGGCGGTGCGCTGCAGCCAGGCCAGCATGCGCTCGATGAGCGCCTTCGACTCCCCGTACACGCTCTCGGGCCTCACCGGGGCGTCCTCGGCGATGGGCACGGCGTCCGGCGTGCCGAACAGGGCGGCGGTGCTCGACAGCACGAAGCGTCGCACGCCGGCCGCCTCCATGGCCTCCAGCAGGGCCAGCGAGCCGGCCGCGTTGTTGCGGAAGTACGCCAGCGGCAACCTCATCGACTCGCCGACGAGCGAGTAGGCGGCGAAGTGGAGCACGGCGTCGACACCGTGCGTGCGCAGGCTGCGCTCCACGGCGGCCGCGTCGGCGATGTCGGCCTCGACGAAGGCGGCGCCCTGGGGCACGGCCGCGCGGTGGCCGGTCGCCAGGTTGTCCAGCACGACCACCTCATGCCCGCGCTGCAGCAGCCGCTGCGCGGTGACGCTTCCGATGTAGCCGGCGCCGCCGGTGACGAGGATGTTCATGGCCCGAGTGTACCCGCGCAGCGGGGGCGGGAAGCGCGTTCAGGAGAGCGCCGCCGCCACCGCAGGTGTTGCCCGCTGCCCGCGCCGGGCGCCGCCCCGGGGCTTATGATGGCCCCAGTCAACCGGGAGGTAACGAATGGCGGTTCAGTCCAAACCCGCGCCCTCCAGCACCTCGGCCGTCGATACCGGGCTGATCTGGTTCGAGGGCGCCCTGGTCGCACCCGAGGAAGCCAAGGTCTCGGTCCTCACGCACGCCATGCACTACGGCACGAGCGTCTTCGAAGGCATCCGCGCCTACGAGACCGAGCGCGGCGCCGCCGTGTTCCGGCTGCCCGAGCACACCAAGCGCCTGCTCGACTCCGCCAAGATCCTGGGGATGCGTTCCCCCGTGAGCGCCAACGACATCGACCACGCCATCCTCGAGACCATCCGCGCCAACCAGCGCAAGTCGTGCTACATCCGGCCGCTGCTGTGGTACGGCGCCGAGTCGCTGGGCGTCAACCCCGGGAACAACCGCGTCCACTTCATGGTGGCGACCATGCCCTGGGGCACCTACCTCGGCGACGAGGGCGTGAAGAAGGGCGTGGCGCTGATGACCAGCTCCTGGCGCCGCAGCGCCGGCGACATCCTGCCCACCAAGGCCAAGGCCGGCGGCAACTACGTGAACTCGGTCCTCGCCAACCAGGAGGCCCGCGCCAACGGCTTCGACGAGGCCGTTCTGCTGGACAAGGAAGGCTTCGTGGCCGAGGGCTCGGGCGAGAACCTGTTCATGGTCCGCGACGGCGTGCTGTACGCCATCGCGCACTCGGTCAACCTGCGCGGCATCACCCGCGACAGCGTCATCCGCATCGCCGAGTGGATGGGCACCCGGGTGGAGACCACCATGGCCACGCGCGACGAGCTCTACACCGCCGACGAGGTGTTCATGGTCGGCACGGCTGCCGAGGTGACGCCGGTCGCCTCCATCGACCGCCGTCCCATCGGCGAGGGGCACGCGGGCGAGTTCGCGCTCACCATGCGCAAGACCTACCTGGACGTGGTGCACGGGCGCGTGGACGCCTTCGCGGACTGGCTGACCTACGTCACGGGGTGACGTGCGTCGACGGCCGAGGGCCCTCCGCGCGCTGCAGCCGCTCCTCCAGGATCCCCCGCCATTCCGGCAGCAGGCCTCCGGCACGGAGCGCGCGGCGTAGCCCGGAGACGTCGTCCCGGTCCTTGAAGTAGAGCCGGTTGAGCTCCATGACGCTGATGCCCTCGTCGGGGCGGTCGACGACCTCGACGGTGGCGCCGGGCTCCAGCTCGCCCTCCTGCAGCACGCGCAGCAGGTAGCCGGTGTAGCCGGTGTCCGCCATCCACGCCGTGAGTCTGGGCTCGCCGTTGTGGGCGCCCGGCATCCAGCAGGGCACGCGGGGCTCGGTGACCTGCAGGATCACCCTGCCCGCCTGCCACACCTCGCCGAGCAGCACGTCCTGCTCGAGCCTGCCGGCCACGCGGGCGTTCTCCCCGAACGCCGGCGCCGCCAGCGGCCTCCCCAACCGGCCCTCCCAGTAGGGGTAGCGCTCGTCGGCGTAGACGCACACCGCCCGGTCCGGGCCGCCATGGTTGCGCGTGTCGGCCTGCGCGTCGCCTTCCAGTCCGAGCCTCCTCACGCGGGCCCGGCCGGTGACGGCGGTCTTGGCGATGGCGCTGTCGGCCTGCCGCCCGCCGAAGTCCCGCCTGCGGATCGTGCCTGCATAGAGCGCCACCACTCGTGGCGCGACGTGTCCCCTGGCCTGTGCCATGCCTCCGAGTATGCCAGTTCCGGCGCGCGCAGGACACCGTAAGATGGCGGCATGGAGCTTCCGTACCGTCCCCGCCGCATCCGCTTCGTGAGGTTGGAGGAGGCGAAGGGGTGGCGGCTGAAGGTCTACAACATCCTCCACCACAGCAAGGAAGCCTCCGAGGCGCTGCTGGCAGCCGCCACCGACACCGCGCTGGCGTTCCTGCCGCAACCCGCGGTCACGCCCGAGCGGTACGGCGTGGGCTTCCTCACCGTGCACCAGGGCAGCAGCTACGACTTCCTGACGGTGGCGTACTGGAACTACCAGACCGAGCTGAAGTCGCAGACCTACATGCGGCCCTCGAGCGGGAGCTACCTGCTCGAGCCGCTGTCGGGCTCGGAGCTCTCCGCCGACGTGTGGGACCTGCGCCTGCTCGCGTTCGAGCGCGACGCCTGGGTGGAGACGGTGCTGCGGCCCGAGCGCGCGGACCTCGAGGCCTACCTTCAGCGCACGCTGGAGGAGGAGGCCTAGCCTCCGCACCGCCCCCGGCGGCGGACCTGTCGCTGGTGTACCCGCTGGCGCTGGCGTGAGAGCGCCGGGAGAACGGCGCCCCGCGAGACCGTCAAGAAGGTCACGGTCGCCGGCAGCGGCCGCTGACTAGAATCCCCTATGGACGCGT
>DATFNF010000002.1:0-11209 GCA_035266525.1 Trueperaceae bacterium
TGAACTTGCGGCTGTAGCCGGACTGGTCCTGGCCGCTGGCCGCGTTGAACGTGCCGAACGCGCCGTAGTCGTACTCGATGACGCCGCCCAGCAGATGCACGGAGCCGCGCGGCGAGCCGAACGCGTAGTGCTCGACGCTGACCGTGCCCGTTCCGCTCATGAGCACACCGTCGATGGTCACGTCGCGGGGCGCCTCCAGCGAGGGGTCGCCGTTGGCGTTGCCGATGAGCACGTCGCCGTTCTGGGAGTAGAGACCCAGCACGTTGGCGGCGTTCACGTTGTCGCAAGTTGCCGGCACCACCTTGCCGTTGGCGTCGCGGTGCAACTCGCCCGTGCAGGGATGGTCCTCGTAGGTGAGGTCGCCCGTGACGCGCATGGTGCCGCCGGAGGCCACCGTGATCTGGGCGAAGCTGGCGAGCGCGGGCGGGGCGTCGCCGGGATCGGCGCTGCCCGCAGGACTGCGTGCCGGTCCGGTGATGCTCTGGACGGCCCCGTTGACGTACACCACGCCGTTGAAACCGGCCCGCTGGAGTGCCCAGGTGCCGTCGTTCTTCTGGTAGTAGAGATCGCCGCCCTGCCCGTAGCGGTAGACGGTGCAGCTGTTGGCGTTGGCCCTCACACACGCCCGGATGTACTGGTAGCTCGCGGCCGGCGTCCAGTCGCCGGCGGCGCCCTTCGTCAGCGGGTACCCGTTCTGATCCGCCGCCCACATGGTGACGCTGTCGACGCCCTGGTTGAAATAGAGGCCCTTACCCTGCGCGGCGCTCTGCTGGTCGGTCGAATTCTGGGGAAGCTGGACGTAGTCCGAGCTCCAGTCCACGCCGGCCGTGAAGTCCGGGGCGTGCGTGCCGTAGCCGTTGGTGTACGAAGGCGTGGGCCCGGGGTCGCGCTTGAAGCCTTCGCCGTAGAAGTCGGCGCCGGGGTCGGGCGCGCCGTTGCAGGCCGCGGGCCCCGGGCTGGTGCAGCCCGCGCTGGTCACCTGTCCGCCGAACCAGGGCCTGTGATAGAAGCGGAAGTACTGATTGGTGTGCACGGGCCCGTCGAACAGCGTGTTGTCCGTGAACCACACGTCGCCCCCGTTGTTCGGCAACTGGTGCACGTTCGTGAACAGGGCGTACTTGGCGAAGCTCGGGCGGCCGACCGTGAAGTCGTACTCGCCCTGCACCACCACGTTGCGGTGGTACTGCCCCACGAAACCGTCCGCCACCAGCACGAACGGAAGCGCGTAGACCTGCTCGCCGGCCGTGCCGCTGCCGGTGCGGGCCGCGCCGCTGACGAAGTGGCCGGAAGGCAGCGACACGCCCGACGGCAACGGCTGATTGCACGCCTGGTCGGTGACGTAGATGCGCACCGCGGCCGTCCCACCCGCGCTCGGCACGACCGACTGGCCGCAGACGAGCGCGTCGACGTCCGGTTGGAGCTGGCCGGCGATGCTCCCCGAGCCCACGCTCAGCGCGCTCACCACGGTGCCCGGGTCGGGATACGGCTGGTTGACCGGGCCGCTGCCGAACGACCACCGCCCGGTGGTGCTCGAGTTCGCCTGGACGATCGTCTGCAGGGCGTCGCGCACGGGGCTCTGCAGCACGCTCCCGCCCAGGTTCGCCGCGCCGCGCGCGAGCATGAGCGACTGCACGATGGCGGCGTCGTCACCGCTGTGCTTGATCTCCCCGAGGGTGCGGGCGAACATCAGCGTGGCCACGCCCATGAGCACCACCATGAGCAGCAGGGCGTAGAGCATCGCAACGCCCCGTTCGCGCGAACCCCTCAGTTGCATGGCGTCACCTTGTCGATCTTGAAGCTGGGGTTGGACGACATCTCCACCTGGCTGCTCACGGTGCGGCTCACCCGCCGGCCGGCCGAGCCGTCCGAGGCGGTCACGACCAGCCCGACGCGCTCCAACGTGACGTTCTGCCCGGAGATCGTGCCGGTGCGCACCGGGTAACCCGAGGCGTCGGTCAACGGCGCGCTACGCACCAGCGGCGCGCCCGCGTCGGTCTGGTAGACGTACTGGATCGCCACGTTGGACAGGTCGAACGCCACCGGCGTCTCGGCGCTCGAGCCGTCCTTCAGGTAGAGCGTCCCGCTTCCCGCATCGAAGCGATACCCCACGCTGTGGCTGGCGAGCGCCGTGGTGCGGGCGTCCGTGTACGCGATGAGGTTCGGGCAGCCGGCGTGCACCACGTTGTAGCGGTACGTCGTGGCGGCGACCGGCGCCACGTTGGTCACCTGGAAGACGGTGGCGTCACCGTTGTCGTTCACCAGCAGCACGTGCTGGCCCTGCAGGCTGGTGGCGGCGGTGTTGGGGTCGCTCCACACAAGGAAGAGATTGTCCGCGTTCGAGAAGCTGTTCCCCTGCCCGTAGTCGTGCGGCAGCACCTTGTTCCCGCCGCTGCCCGCCAGGGTCAGGAACGACACCTGGTGATCGTTCGAGGCGTACGGCGTGTTGGTCAGGCCGCCCAAGACCGAGCTGCGCAGGTCCTGAGCGAACACCTCGGTGACGCGCCTGACGCGCCCCTGGGAGGAGGCGATGGCCTCGTTCAGGCTCTGAGCGCGAAGGGCCCCCACGACGCCCGTCGTGGCCATGACGGCGATCAGGCCGAAGATGGCCAGCGCGATGAGCGCCTCGAGGAGGGTGAAGCCGTGATCGCTTCGGTCGCGTCGCATCCGGGCCCCCTAGTTGATCCCCGGCAGCGGTGGCGGGCTGCCGGCCGAGGACGGAGACGGGCCGAGCGTGGTGGCTTCGACGCAGTGCTCGTCGCTGCCGGTCATGTAGCACACGCTCACGTCGTACTCGGTGGCGCCGGCGCCGGCGAGGGTCACGGTACCGGCGTTGCCGACCCGGGCGCGGTAACGCGCCGGATCGCTGAGGCCGCCCTGGTTGGTGAGATCGGGGAAGGCGGCCGCGAGCGACCCGTACCCCCAGACGGCCGGCGAGCCGGCGGCGGGCAGCACGGCCGCGTCGCCCCCGGCCGCGCGGCGACCGAGGTAGTTGACGACCTGCGCCGCTTCCGTGCGCGCCCCCGTCACCTGCGTGTGCCGGAGGTTGCCGACGACGGCCGTCGTGAAGGCGGCCGTGATGATGCCGATCACCGCGAGCGCCAGCATGACCTCGATCACGCTCAGGCCGAGGGCGGCGCGCGGACCCCTCACGGCGCGATCCTCATGACGTCACCTTCACCTCTCCGATGAGCGAGACCTGCAGCCCGAACGTGTGACCGTTGACGGTGAGCGTGAGCGGGCTGGGCAGGGCCTGGAGCGATGCGAGGTCCACCCTGCCCGGGGGCGTGAAGAGCAGGACCTGCCCCATCGGCATGTTCGTGGTCGCGGCCGAAGGGATGTCGAAGCTCCGCAACACCTTGCCGGACCCGGCCTCCCGGACCACGAGCCCCGTCGCCGTTCGCACCAGCTCGGTGGCGACCCCGCGGGCGGCGGCGGCCGTCGCGCCCTCCCACACGCTCTGCCGCACGGACGTGAGCGCGGCCCGCTGCTGCTGGCCGGCGGCGACGCGGCGGCCGCTGACGGCGACCACCCCGGCGACGAGGCCGAGGATCGCCAGCAGGATCAGCATCTCCAACAAGCTGAAGCCGGTGGTCGAGCGTGTGCGCCGCGCCTTGCGTCGTGAACCTTGACAGCCCATCGGTCCGTTCATGGTAGGGAGGATCGACTCACGGGACTCTTACAGGATTCTTACAGGGCCGCCGGGCAGGCGAGAGCTCGCGTCCTGGACGGGACACCGCACCCGCCGCCGGAGGCACTGCCCGGCACCGCCGGCAGGCGTATGCTTGTCGTTCGTGGCGCGCCCCATCATCGGTCGCTTCCCCCGGTCCCTCGAGGCCCTCAACCACCGCCACTTCCGGCACTACTGGTTCGCCCAGCTCGGCAGCGTGGTGGGTTCGTGGATGCAGATCACGGCGCAGTCGTGGCTGGTGTTCGACCTCATCCCCGACCCCACGCAGGCGGCGCTCAAGTTCGGCTACGTGAGCGCCGTCCAGTTCGCGCCCACGTTGGTGCTCGGGCTGTTCGCCGGCGTGGTCATCGACGCGCGCTCCCGCCGGCAGGTGCTGCTCACCACCCAGAGCGCGCTGGCGTTGTCGGCGGCTGCGATGGCGGTCCTCACGCTCACCGGCGCCCTCACCTATCCCTGGCTGCTGGTGCTGGCGGCGTTCAACGGCGTCGCCGGAACCTTCGACACGCCGGCCAGGCAGAGCCTGGTCCCCGACCTGGTCCCGCTCGACGATGTGCGCAACGCGGTCGCCCTGAACTCGCTGTCGTTCAACCTGGCTCGGCTGCTGGGCCCGGCGGTGGCGGCCGTCGCCATCGGGCTCTTCGGACATCTGCTCGGGAGCGCGGACCTGCACCGGTACGGCCCCGCCTTCGCCGTCAACGCGGCCTCCTACTTCGGGGTCATCGTCGTGCTCGCGCGCGCGCCCCTGCCCGCGCGCCCGATCGTGCCGCACAAGGTCTGGGCGGAGATCCGCGAGGGCCTCAGCTTCACCTGGCGCACGCCGGAGGTGCGCATCGCTACGCTGCTGGTGGGGGCGCTGTCGCTCACCATCGTCAACTTCCAGACCATCGTGCCGCTGTTCACCCGGCAGGCGCTGCACGGCACCGTGGGGGGCCTGGGGCTGCTGCTCTCCAGCCTGGGCGTGGGCGCCTTCATCGCCTTCCTGGTGAACGCCGCCTTCCCGGACGAGGCGCGGCTGATGCTCATGCGCCGCGGCGTTCTGCTGCTGGGGGTCGCCTTCCTCGCCTTCACGCTGACGCCCAACCTGTGGACGGCGGCCGCGGTGCTGGCGGCGTGCGGCCTGGGGATGATCCTCACCATGGTGAACGCCCAGGCGACGGTGCAGCTGATGGTGCCCAACGCCCTGCGCGGCCGGGCCATGAGCGTCTACATGCTGGTGTTCTCCGGACTCATCCCGTTCGGGGCGCTGCTGGCGACGCAGCTCGCCGGGCACCTCGGCGCCCGCACCGGCCTGTTCGTACTCGGCGTCGTCGGCCTGGTCGCCACCCTCAGCCTGCGCCCGCATCGCGGCGACATCCGCCGGGCCCAGGAGCGCATCGCGGCCGCCACCGGCAACCGCGCCTGAGCGTAGAGGGGCCTGCGCCGAGGGCCCTGCCCGCCGCCACGTCACGTGCGCTGCACATCATCTTGACGCCGGTGGCATAGGATGACTCCACCCCTCCGGCATGCATCCCGTCCAGCACGGGGATCGGTCTAGAGCGACCGGCAACGCTTCGTCACAGCGCACGGCAAGGAACGGCGGACGTCCGTATCTTCGGACGTGGAGTGCGCCGAACGGGGACCGCGAAACGGCAACCTCGCAGGCGCGGACGACCCCCGACACCGCCCGATCCAGCCGTCGACACCGTGGAGGTGACGTCACAAGCTCATGAGCACACAAGGGTACCGCTCAACCGATGCGCGCGGCGCCTTGCCGGCCGAAGGGCGCCGTCGCGCCGCCTACGTCCGCCGGCGGACGCCGGCCGGGGGCGTCCCCGCTCCGACCGTGCTGGTCCTGGCGGTGGGGCTGCTGGCGATCGGCTTCGCGCTGGGCCGCTGGAGCGTCCCCGCCGTCCCGCCGGCCCTGCTCCACCACCCTCATGACGGCGCGGTCCCGGCGGGCATCGCACCGCGACCCACGGCCGGCCACGGCGGCCCAACGGCGGCCGTGGCCCCGGTCGCGACCTCCGGCGCCTTCGCGTGGATCCAGGCACAGGCGCCCGTGCCGCGATTGCCACCGCCCGGCGATCCTCAGGAGCTGGTGCCACTACCTGGCGGGCCGGGCGGCCCGCAGGGCCAGGGCCCGAACGGCAACCAGGGGCAGACGCCGGGCCCGGGCCAGGGCCAGTCGCAAGGGACCTGCCAACTGTTCATGTTCCGCGACGGCCGCATGTTCCAGTTCAGCCCGGGTCCGCAAGGGCAGCCCGGCCAGCAGGGGCCCGGCAGCGGCGGCCCCCCCGGCACCGGCCCGGGCGGCCCGCAGGAGCTCTACCCGCTGCAGCCCCTGCCCGCGCCCGGACAGCCCGCGCCCGGACAGCCCGCGCCCCGGGCCCCCGGCCCCCCGACGGCGCCGATGCCGCCTCCCAGCATGAGCCGCTTCCCCACGACCCCCGGAGGCGCCGCCTCGGGAGGCGAGCCTCCATCCGCCCGAGTCCTTCCGTCGGCGGCGACAGCGCCCGCCTGAGCCCCGCGGAGCCACCCGGCCCGCACGAGAGGAGCTCCCTTCGATGGACACATCGAAACCCGGCCTCACGCCCCAGATCGTGATGGACGCCGCGGCACGCCTGCGCGGTCTGCTGCTCGAGACCAAGAAGATCATCGTGGGCCAGGACCGCATGCTCGAGCGCATGCTCGTAGCGCTGCTGGCACGCGGCCACATCCTCATCGAGGGGGTCCCGGGGCTCGCCAAGACGCTGGCGATCAAGACCCTGGCCGAAGCGCTGGGAACGACGTTCAAGCGCATCCAGTTCACGCCCGACCTGGTGCCTGCCGACCTGTTGGGCACGCGCATCTACAACCCGAAGGAGGCGAAGTTCGACGTGGAGCTGGGGCCGGTCTTCGCCAACCTGATCCTCGCCGACGAGATCAACCGCGCGCCCAGCAAGGTGCAGTCCGCGCTCCTGGAGGCCATGCAGGAGCGGCAGGTCACCATCGGGCACGACACCCACAGGCTCCCCGACCCGTTCCTGGTGCTGGCCACCCAGAACCCGATCGAGTCGGAGGGAACCTACTTCCTGCCCGAGGCGCAGGTCGACCGCTTCCTGTTCAAGGTCATCATCGACTACCCCTCGTACTACGAGGAGATGAGCGTGGTGGAGAGGGTATCGACCTCCTTCCCAGCGGTGGAGGTCAAGGTGACCGCCGGCGAGCTCCGCGGCATGCAGCGCATGGCGGACGCCGTGCACGTCCACCCCGCGGTCACCGAGTACGCGGTGCGCCTGGCGCGCGCTACCCGCGACCCGGGCGAGGTGGGGCTGCCCGACATGGGCCGCTACCTCAGCTACGGCGCCAGCCCCCGCGCCAGCGTCAACATGGTCCTCGGCGCCAAGGCCCTGGCGGTCCTTCGTGGCCGGGAGTACGCGCTCCCGCAGGACGTGCGCGACCTGGCCCCCGAGGTGCTGCGTCACCGTATGACCCTGTCCTACGAGGCCCTCGCCGACGAGGTCGGGCTCGAGGACCTGGTCGCTCGCCTCATCGACAGCGTGCGGCCGCCACAGGTGCACCTGGGCGACCCGCACCGCGAACGGGGCCCGTTGGACGAAGGCGCGCACGGCTCGGCGCCGGCGTAGCGGGAGGAGGGACCGAGATGGCCTCCTCCACGACTTCCCGTCGGCCCCGCCGGCCGAGGACGCGGGCGGCCGACGAGCCCCCCGGCCGCCCGCGGCATCGGCGCGGCGCGGCGGCCGGAGCCGGAGACCGGCAAGCGCGCGGGCCGGCACCGAAGGGCGCAGGCACCGAACCGCTGCCTACCACCGAGCTGCTCCGGCGGATCGAGTTCAAGGTGTTGCGGCGCCTCGACGGATTCCTCTTCGGTGACGTCACCGGGGCGTTCTATGGCCCCAGCCTCGACCTGGCCGAGGTGCGTGAGTACCAGCCCGGCGACGAGGTGCGGCGCATCGACTGGTTCGTCACCGCCCGAACGGGGACCCTCCACGTTCGCCAGTACCGCGAGGAGCGCGAGATCCGCGGCTGGCTGGTGGTGGACCGCTCCCCCTCGATGGACTTCGGCACCCGGCGCAGCCTCAAGGCGCAGGTGGCGCGCGAGTTCGCCGTGACCGCGGCGTCGGCGCTGACGCGTCAGGGGAACAAGATCGGCTCCCTCGCCTTCGCCCCGGACGGCACCCGCGTCGTCCGGCCCGGCACCGGCAGGATGCAGGTGCTGCGGGTGCTGGAGAGCCTGGCCGCCGGCGCCGGCGCGGCCGCGGGGAGCACGGTCGCCGGCTCGCGCGGCCGCACCACGGGCAACGCCCCCCGCGGTCCGGGCGCCGGCATCGCTGCCGGCCGGGAGCCACGCGCTCAGATCGATCCGCTCACCGCGGCCCTGGCGCATGTCAACCGCACCGTTCGCGGGCGCTCGCTGGTCTTCGTGGTGTCCGACTTCCTCGCCGCCGGCGACGGGGAGCCTGACGGAGACCCCGCCTGGGCGCGGGAGCTGCGACGGCTGGCCGCCCGGCACGACGTGATCGCGGTGCGCGTGAGCGACCCGGCCGAGCACGAGCTGCCCGATGTCGGCGACCTGCGGGTCCGCGACCCCGAGACCGGCCGGGAGCTCTGGCTCGACACCAGCGACACCCGGGTGCGGCACGCCCACGCCCGGTTGGTGGAGGCGCGCGAGCGCACCCTCGCGCGCGTGCTGCGTTCCTCGGGCGCGGACGTGCTGCAGCTGTCGACCGCGCACGACATCGTGCGGCCACTGCTCGCCTTCGTGCGTCGCCGCAAGGGGCAGCGGCAGGAAGGAGCGCGGAAATGACGTTCCACTGGCCTTTGCTGCTCTGGCTGCTGCCGTTGGCGCCCTTGACGCTGGCGCTGATCTGGTCGAGCGAACGGCGCCGCAGGCGGAGCGGCGGCTACGCCGACGCGGTACTGATGGACGACGTCGTACGCCGTGCCCCGTGGACGCGCACGCGCTGGATCGTCGGGCTGCAGCTCGCCGCCCTCACGCTCCTGCTGGTGGCGGCCGCCCGCCCGGAGGCCAGCCCGCCCCTCCCAACCAACCAGGCCACGACCGTCATCGCACTCGACTCCTCCAAGTCGATGCTCGCCGACGACGTCACGCCCAACCGGTTCGAAGCGGCCCGGACGATCGCCGTGCAGTTCGTGCGCGACGCCCCCCGCTCGGCCCGGCTGGGGTTGGTCAGCTTCTCGGACGTCGCCTCGCTGCTGGTGCCTCCCACCACCGACCACGCCAAGCTGCTGGACGCGCTCGCCAAGGTGGAGCCGGGACAGAACACCAGCCTCACGGCCGCCGTGATCGGCGGCGTGCGCCTGCTGCCGGGGCGTCAGGGCGCGAAGATGCCCAGCGCGCTCGACCCCGCGTCGGCGGGCCGCGCTGCCTCGCAGCCCCTCCCCGCCCCCCGATCGGGCGCGGGCGACCCCCCGCCCGGCGCCATCCTGGTGCTGTCGGACGGCGCCGGCAACATCAGCACGAACCCCCAACTGTCGCAGGACCAGGCGTTGATGCTGGCGGCCCGCTTCGCCACCGACAACCACGTCACCATCGACGCCGTCCCGTTCGGCCGGGAGGGTGGGGCCGTCACCCGGCTCAACGGCCAGGATTACTTCGTGCCCTACTCCCCCCAGAACCTCGAACGCCTTACCGAGCTGAGCGGCGGCAGCACCGTCGACCGCAACGACAGCCGGGCCATCCGCCAGCTTGCGCACAAGCTCGGCACGGCCATCCGTTGGGTGCCGCAGAAGATGGAGATCACCGCGCTGCTGTCGGTGGCGGCGGTGGCCCTGCTGCTGGTGGCGGGCGGCCTGAGCTTGAGCGCGAACAGGAGGGTGCCATGACCGTGAACGCGCGTCCGGGGCGCACGCCATGATCGGCTTCATGTGGCCGTGGATGCTCGGACTGTTGCTGCTGCTGCCGCTGCTGGTCTGGCTCTACCGCCGGGCCATGACGCCGCCGGCCGAGAGCGTGGCGCTCCATCCCGACGTCGCGCTGCTCGCCCGCGCGGCCTCACGCCGGCGCCGCTGGACCGCGCACGTCGCGGCTTCCCTCTACCTGGCGGCATGCGGCCTGGCCCTGGCGGCCATGGCCCGCCCCACCATCCCGGTGCCGCGGGTGAACGAGCGCGCCGGCATCGTGCTGGCCATCGACCTGAGCCGCTCCATGGCGGCCAACGACATCACCCCGAGCCGCTTCGAGGCCGCCCGCCAGGCCCTCAAGACGTTCGTCCGCGCCCTCCCGGGCGGGGCCAGGGTCGGCGTGGTCGCCTTCTCGAGCTACGCCGCCACCATCGTGCCGCTGACCGCGGACCATCAGCAGGTGCTGGACGCCGTCGACCTGCTCACGCTGGGGCGAAGTACCGCCATCGGGGACGGCATCATGAAGGCCATCCAGGACTTGCCGTCGCTCGCCGAGCGCGAGAAGGACGGGGGCGACCCCTCCAAGCTGGCCACCATCGTGCTGCTCTCCGACGGCCGCAACCGCACCGGCGTCGACCCGTTGGCCGCCGCGGCCGAGGCCAAGAAGCAGCACATCGTGGTGGACACGGTGGGGGTCGGCACCGACCAACCTGGGGGCCTCAACGGCGGCTTCAACCAGTTCGGGGCGGCGGGCCGCTTCGACGAGCGGACGCTCCGCTCCATCGCCGGCGAGACCGGCGGGACGTACGTGTTCGTCGACTCGGCGACCAAGCTCAACAGCGTCTACCGCCGCCTTGGCAGGAGCACCGCCTGGAGCTGGCACAAGGAGGAAGCGAGCGGGCTCGTGGCGCTGGCCGCCGCGGGGTTCCTGCTTCTCAGCATGCTCATGGGGCAGGCGCGGCGGCGTGTGCTGTAGCGCGCCCGGCCGCGGGGGCGCAACGGGTCAGCCGAGCTCGACCCAGACGGGTCGCCGGTCGCGGAAGGTCACCACCGCATCGCGCCCCAGCCGGCACAGGAGCGCCGTTCCCTCGACGTAGCCGCGCTCGAGCTGCTCGGGACGATGCGCGTCCGAGCCCAGGGTGATGGGCACGTCGCGCCGCACCAACTCCTCGACGATCGCCGGGGACGGGAACAGCTCGCCGGCCTTGCTCAGCCCCGAGCCGTTGATCTCCACCGCGACGCCCGTGTCGGCGATGCAGTCGAGCGTCTCCTCGATCTCGCCCGCCATGTCGCTCTGCGGCGCCGGCACCATCGCCTTGATGGCGTCGAGGTGGGACAGCACGTCGAACAGGCCGCTGCCCGCGGCGCCCCGAAGGGCGCGCCAGTACCCGCGATGGAACGCGTCCGGGTCCTCGAGCGACGCGAAGGTGCGGGGCTTGTAGATGTGCCACTCCCCCACCTCATGCACGGAGCCGAGCACGTAATCGAGCTCCGGGCGCGCGAGCGCTTCGCGGTAGTCGGCCTCGGTGCCGGGGAGGTAGTCGGCCTCCACCCCGATGCGGATGTCGAAGCCCGGCAGCTCCCCCTCCAGCCGGCTCCGCACCTCCGCGGCCTCCCTCAAGTACCCGTCCCACTGCGAGCGCGCCATCTGGGTGCCGGGCCTGGGGTGGTCCTCGG
>DATFNF010000003.1:0-50751 GCA_035266525.1 Trueperaceae bacterium
CAGCAGCGCGGCCAGCCCGGTCACCAGCGAGAGCGCGTAGGCTCGGCCTCGCGAGGAGCGGGTCACGGCCCGCACCCGCTCGCGGACGCCTCGCAGGCGGACGTCCGGTCGGCGGATTGCCTGCAGGCGAGGCGCCGATGAGCCCGGTGGGCCCCCGCTGCGGGGGCCCACCGGCGAGAACGGTGACTCCTAGGACATACGGACACGGACGGCTCTACCCTCCGGTGCTGCTGTTGTAGGCGTCGAGGACGTTGGCGTAGTACCTGGCCTGTTGCGCGTCAGTATAGCTCGACGGCTTGTTGCTGGCGTTGTCGAAGTACGTGTGCGCCCAGCTCATCGCGGCCTGCACGTCAGGCGAAGCGGCCGCCCCGGAGTCGACGTTGAGCACCGCCGCCATGTACTGATGCGCGAGCTGGATGTAGGCGTTGCCGCGGGACGGCGGGGTGTTGAAGAGCTCGATCCAGGACATCCCGGAGTAGAAGAACGTCGCGTCGGGCCCGCCGACGTCGTTCCAGGTCGGGTCGGCCGGATTGGCCGGACCGTAGCTGGAGTGCGTCTTCCAGTAGCCCTGGGTGTAGCAGTTGCCGCCCGTGGGGGGAGGGGGAGGCGGCGGAGCGCACGTGCCGGTGGAGAGCGTCAGGCCGAGGGACGCCGTGGTGTCGGTGCCCTGGATGCCGGCGGTGTTGTTCAACGGGTAGGACGTGCCGCATGGCAGCGAAGCACCCGCCGTCACCACCACGTCGTAGCTGTACGTGACCGTACCGTCCGTGGCGGTCGCGGTGCTCTCGTTGGTCTTGCTGCACGTGAACCCTGTCGGGCACGAGAGCGAGTCGGTGATGGCGATGGGCGAGGAGCCGGCCGCCGCGAAGCTGAACGCTGCCGAGCCGTCGCCCGCCACCGGATAGGTGGTGCCGCCCGAGATGTACGACCCGGACGCCGTGGCGCCGTTCGTGAGCTGCGTGTCCAGGGGCGGCGTGCCGCTGAACACGTGATCGTACGAGCACGTGATGCTGCCGGCCGGGGTCGACCCGAACTTGCCGGTGAGCGTGTAGGGGAAGCCGATCGGGGCGTCGGGGGTCGACGAGCTGGGGTCGTAACAGGTCAGGCCGATGCTCACGGGCGTCGTGCTGCCCGGCAGCGGCAGCTGATCGACCACGCTCGCGAGCGTGATGTCGCTCACCAGCCCGTTCGTGACCGTCACCGTACCCTTGACGCCGTACACGGTGGCGTCCCCCCCGGTCGGGGTCGCGACGACCTGGTAGGACAGCGTCGTCGAGCTGCCGGGCGCCACAGTGACGGTGTCGCCGGCCGCCAGGGCCTGCCCGTCCGCGGTCGCGGCCGTCTTCGTCAGAGTCCAGGTCCCCGGCGTGCTGTACGGCGTGGCCGTCTTCACCACGTCGAGGCTGGACTTGGCGCCTTGCGCTTGGAGTTGTGGGCCCCCTTGCGGGTCGAGCGCGCTGTTGCACGCCGCGAGCCCGAGCAGCAGGGCCGCCAGGCCGAGTGGTAGCAGGATCCTTCGCATGCCGCCTCCTTTTCGATGTGTCACTTGCTGCCGCCGTTAGCCGGCGGCACCACGCTGATGTCGATGGTCCCTATGGTCTGGCCGTCGGCAACGACGGTTCCGGTCAGCGAGCCGGGCTTCGCCGGCACCTTCCACACGCCCGTCCAGGTGTAGCCGTCCTTCGAGGCGAGCTCCAGCGGGGGCTCGCCAGGCAATGCGATGTCTACGCGCTGGGCCTTGAACAGCGTGTCGACCTCGATATCGCCCTGCGTCCCCGCATGGAACACGTAGCTCACTGCCTTGAACGGAGGAGCGTGCACGACGTTCACCGTTACCGTCTGCGATACCTGCTTCTCGCCCGAGCGGGCGGTAACGGTCATGGAAAGCGGTCCGGGCGGCGCGTCGAGCGGGACGCGCAGGCGGCCGACCCAGGCGCCGCCCTGCTCCCGGAGGGCCACGGTCTCGCCGTTCGCGTCGGCCGACACCTTCTCGGCCCCGCCGCCGACCTGCACGCGCAGGCTGACGTCGGCGCCGGCCGGGACGCTCTGGGGCGTGGTCTGCACGTAGATGGAGAGCGCGCCCTGCACGAAGGTCGTGATCACCCTGGGTGGCGGCAACGCCGCCCCCGTCGCGACGGGCACGCCCTTCTCCCCCGCCGCCAGCGTCACCGTGACCGGCGACCCCGTGGCCTGGTAGCCCTGAGGCAACTCCGCGGGATCCGGCGCCACCGTGTAGGTGCCGGCGGGAAGGTCGGTGACGAGCACCCGCCCGCTGTCGTCGACGCGGGCCGTGCGGTGCACCGGTCCGTCGACCGTGACGCCGCCGTACGGGATGCCCTTCTCCTCGCCGTCGAAGCGGCCGTTGCGGTTGAGATCGTCGTACAGGAGGACGTTCAAGGAGCCGACGGGGCGGAACGGCAGGTCGAGGGTGAGCGTCTGGTCGCGCTTCACGTCTACCGTGCGGTGGCCGAAGTAGCCCACCGTGGCCGGCAGACCCGACCCGAAGGCGACCTGGTACGTCCCGACGGGAACGCGCCGGTCGAAGCTGCCGTCGGACCCGGTCGTGATGGTGGTCTTGCCGAGTTCGATCGCCAGACCCGCCAGAGGCTTCGCCTGGCCGGACGCGTCCTCGACGTATGCCTTGCCGTGGACGCGGCCGGTCTTCCGGCCCCCGAATGTCGAAACGACCGCGCTCGGCGTCGCGAACGGCAGCGCCAGCGAGTAGCCGACCTCGAGCTTGAAGCGGTGCGTCATGCCCGCCAGCGTCCACTGCCCGAACGGGCTCTCCAGATCGTACGTGGCGCGCAGATGGAGGCCGGGGATGGTGACCGGCGCGTAGAGCGCCGACAGCTCCAACGCGTCGGTGGACAGCGACGGAAGGAACGGGTAGACGTCGAGCTTGTAGCTCAGCTGGCTCGACAGGCCGACGGTCCAGTCCTGCTGCCAGGTGGCCGCGCCGCTGTCGTGCACCACGTAGGCTCCGACCGCCGCCTGCTCGCTCTCGGTGTAGCGATACACCGCCTGGAACAGGGTATCGCTGCCGAGCGCGTACGCCGCCGAGGCCTGGACGTTCACCTGGTGGCTCGCGCCACGGCCCGCGTCGAAGGTGTGCCGGTAGTAACCGTTGACGGCGCCGCTGAGGTTCCTGTACAGCACGCTGAAGCTGGCCTGGTAGGTGTCGGTTCCACTGGTCCCGGACATGCCCCTCGCCAGGCTGTAGGAGCCGCCGACCGCGGTGGACACGCCGCCAGGGCTGACGAGGTTGAAGGAGAGGCCCGGCGTGACGGTGTACTGCCGAGCGGAGGCCGCCGAGGTGCCGAGGTCCACGCCGCCGACCAGCCGGTAGGTGAGCCACGAAAGTGTGGCTCCGTAGCGGTCCGTCGATCCCAGCGTCACGCCGCCGTAGAGCCCGAGCGAGCTGGTGAGGTCGTAAGCGCCGTCACGGAGCTCCAGAACGTTCTTGGTTCGCACGCCGAACGGCTGCAGCGACGTCGTGCCCCCCGTCAGCGTGACGGTGTGCAGGCCCAGGGTCGGCTGGCCGGTGTAGCTCTGCAGGGCGTCGAAGCCATGCCCCTGCCACGAGAGCTGCTCGTCGAGCTGCGGGATGAGCTGGTAGGGCGTTCCGGGCTGCAGCAGGCCGAGACCCTCGACGCCGACCTGGCCGATGAAGCCGAGGCCGAGGTCGTGGCTGTAGCTGGCTCGCAGCGCGTCGCTCCCGTAGGTCGCGCCCTGGAACGGCGTCCGCTGCGTCTGAGCCGAGAGCTGCAGATCCGACGAGGCGAGCTGCTGGTCGGCCCGCACGCTGGCCCCGTAGGCGCCGTCGCTCCAGGCGTAGTTCGCGGTCGCGTTCAAGGTCCACGGGTCGAGCTGCACCGAGCCGGCCAGGTCGATCCCGTCGACCCGCAGCCCGGCGGTCGCGCCCCAGGTGTCGCCGGCCAGGCCGACGTGGAGCCCCGGGATGCCGGGCAACGGGTGCGCCTGGTCGCCGCTCAGCGTGGAGGTGCCGACGCTCCCGGTCATGAAGTCGGAGAGGTCGCCATGCAGGTCGGGCGTCACGGAGTAGTCGAAGCTGCCGCTGGTGCCGTGGGGTGCAAGGTCCAGCTCGCCGTTGGCCAGGGCATCGACGCCGAACACGAGCTGCGGCGCGTGCTGCCCGGGATGTCCGAACGTGGTCGCGAGCGCCGGGTTGAAGTACCGGTCCTGGATCCGGAGCCGGTCCGTGGCGGTCTCGTCGAAGGCGGATACCGCCCGGATGGTAACCACCTGCGAGAGCCCGTTGGACACGCCGCCCGACGGCGACACGGTGACCTTCACGTTGGTGCTGGCGCCGGGGTCGAGCGTCACGGAGCGCGGGGCGACCGTGGCGTCGAAGATGGTCCCCGATGCGAGCAGCCCGAAGGTGTCTCGGAAGTTGCCCTCGTTCACGACCACCACGTCGAAGCTGTGAGCCTGGCCGGGGAGCGACTGGACCAGCGTCGGCCCGCGGACCGCCACGGCCGCCGACCTGTCGACGACGACATGCTGCTGCGCCGACGCGACCCGCTTCCCCCCCGCGTAGGCGGTCACGGCGACCGGGTAGTCGAGGCCCGGCGTGGCGCCCTGACGGATCTGAACCGTGATCAGTAGCACGGCGCGCCCCTGGATCTGCTGGCTGAAGTCGGGCGAGAGGACGGCCCAGCCGACCGGCGCGGTCACGGTGAAGCGCACCTCCCCGTCCCCATGCGCTATGAACGGGATGGTGACGTAGTCGCCCGGCTTGCCGTGCTTGGCGGTGGCCGCGGTGAGCGAGATCGGCGCCGCCGCGGCAGACCACGCCGTCAGGGCCAGCACCAGCCCTACGGTCCACCCCAGCATCCGCGGGCGGATGCCCGAGCATGCGCGCGACGTCACTCCGATCCCTTCCTCCGTACTCGGGAATCCCGCGGTCCGGCCCCGGCGCCCGTTACTGGGCGAGGACCGTGAAGTGGAGGGCTCCCTGGTAGGCGCCTGCCGGCAGGCCGCCCGAGAGCCTCGCTTCGAAGTAGAAGTAGAGGTCCACCGGGCGGTGCCCCTGGCCCGTGTACACGATCGTCGGGATGGCGCTCCCGCTCGTCCAGGCGCCCAACAGCCTGCGGCGATACGCGAGCTCGTCCGCCGGCACGACCGCGTTGGTGCTGACGTCGACGAGGTCGTCGACGGCCAGCTGGAGGTTCCAGATGGCGTTCGGCGGCAACCCTACCGGGCAGATCCGGACGTGGAGCGGAGCCTCGGCCGCGCCGGCTCCGGAGGGGTGGAAGTTCGTCGGGTACACGTACGGGGCCTTCTGCCCCGGCGCGGGAGGGTAGCCCGAGCTCAGATCGAGCGACACCGCGTCGGACGGCGAGGCCACCACGGTGAAGTGCCGCGTCTGATAGAGCAGGATCTGCGACGACGCGCCCTCGATGACGCAGGTCGGGCTCGCCGTCGCTGCCGCGACGAGGCCCAGGGCCACGCTCGCCATGGCGGTCAAGGTCCAACGGCGGAACGCTGCGGACATGCCGATCCCTCCCTCCGGGCCCCCGGCCGGCGTCACTTCCCGCTGCCGCCCGTCTGACCCGTCTTGGCGGCCGGAAGAGGCTTGTCGAGGGTGAACGTCGTCTGGCCGGCGACCTGCGTGAGCGCCTTGCCGTAGCTGAGCACGGCCAACGCCGCATAGGTGCCGGCAGGAAGCGGCCCCGGCACCTTGAGGGCGACGTTCTGCGAGCTCGACGGCAAGGCCGTGAAGCCCGCCAGATCGAGCTTCCTGATCGCGTTGCCCTGGCTGTCGCGCAGCTCCACGCTGCCCGTCACCCACTCCACCTGATTGCCGGTGTTCGCGTACTGCACGACCAGCTGATAGGGGTCGCCGGTCTTGGCGGGCGGCTGGGTGAAGAGGCCCGTGATGGCGCCGTCCATGTTGAGAGGGGGCACGTTGACATAGATGGTCTGCCCCACGCGCAGCCGGAAGGTCGCGACCGACTTGCCCGGGGGCGGGGTGACCGAGCCCCCGTCGAAGAACAGCACGCACCAGTGCGTGCCCGGCTTCGCGCCCGCGGGGACCTGGACCGTGTAGCGCGCCGTGAGCTTGGCGCCCGCGTCGAGGCGGTCGGTGGCGGGGGTGTAGGTGATCCACGGGCACGCGCTCCCGCTCAACGCCCCCGGCTTGTCGTAATAGATGCTGCCGTCCTGCTTGAACGCCCAGTCGGAAAGATAGATCCTGAGATCGAACGGAGCCTTCGCCGAGCTCATGACGTCGACCGTCTTGGTGACCTCCTGGCCGGGACTGGCGCTCACCGCCACGACGGGCGGCGAGGCGTTGAGGCTCTGGGCCCGCGCCGCGCCGGAAAGCCACGCGAGCGCGAGGAGACCGGTGAGCAGAAGGGACCATGCGAGCGTCGTGGGCCGCGACGGCGTGATGGTGGTGTCGTCCATGGGGCTCGCTCTCATCTCACGGTGCCTCTCGAAACTGTGCCTCTCGAAATGGCCGGGGACGGGCACAGGACCCGCCCCCGGACGATGCTTACGGCGTTGCTACCTCAGCTGACGGGCGGCTGGGTGGCCTGGATCGTGTAGGTGAGCGTGCTCGAGGTCGTGCCGGCCTGCTGACCGTCGATCTCGATGGCGACGACCACCAGGTCGTTCAACCAGCTCGTGGGACTGCCGTAGGTACAGCTGGCGGCAGCGGCGCCCGTCGTCATGTTCGTCTGGTCGATCACGTTGGTGCCGGCGCCGGCGAAGAGGTCGACGGTGGAGCCGTCGGACAGCGGGAGGAGGCCGGTGGTGCCGCCCCACGCCGAGCAGATGTTGTCCTGGACCCACATGTTGCCGAGGGTCGAGGTGGCGTCGGCGCGCTGCACCGTGACGTCCCAACCGGGCACGTTGCTGAACTTCTCGAGCACGAAGCTCTTGTAACACACGATGTGCTTCTTGGAGTTCAGGTCGACGGCGCCCGTCTCCTGGTTGATGGCGATCGGCGGGTACTGCGCGATCTGCGCGCCGCCGTTGATCGAGATGTCAGGGAAGTTCTCGCCGACCGTGTAGAACGTGCCGAGCGGGTACTGACCGACGCCGCTGGGCGCCGTATCGCTGACGATCTGGCCCTTGTCGTTCGGGATGCCCGTAACGCAGACGGTCTGCGCGCCGAGGTTGCCGAGGTCGAAGTTCAGGTTCGCGGCGTCGTCGATGGCGATGCCGTACACCTGCGGCAGCGTGAGATTGACGGTCTGGTTCACGGCCGCCGAGTTGCCGCCGTCGGGGCTGACGGTGTAGATACCGCCGCCACCGGTCGTCGCGGTGAGCGGGATCGTGACCTGAGCGTTCGCAGTCGCGAAGAGTGCGGCCGCGACCAGGCTGATGAGCACGAAGAGTTTCCTCACGGGGGTCTCCCTCCTTCAACGTCGAGTCGTAGATGTTACGAGAGCACGAGACCGCGCTCGCCCACCGCCAAGGCCGGCCATCCGCATGGGCGCTGCGCGCATTGCGTTCTTCACTCGGTTGCCAGCGGCACCCCCTTTCCAAGACCGAAGGGACTTTGATGGATTCTAGGAAGTGCCCCGTTAACGCTGCGTTCCAGCGATGCACTGCGTCCTGCACAGTATTTCCAAGAGGGGCGTTCCAGCCGGCGGGACATTCGTCCCGCGAGTCAACGCGCGACTACGCGCCCGGCAACGCCGGAGCCGGGAAGACGCCTCGCGTTCCCGGGGCCGCAAGGCGTCCGGGGTCCGACGGGACGGCCGCGGGGTACCGCGGCGCGCCTCCCAGGGACGGGCGGCTGCTGCTCGGCGGGCGCCCGCCTACACGAACCGCGCCATGATCAAATTGTCTTCGAAGGAACCCTCGCCGATGCCCACCTGCTCGCGCTCGCGCCCCTCCAGCACGAAGCCCTCGGACTCGTACAGCGCGATGGCGCCGGCGTTGCCCGAGCGCACGTTGAGGCTGATCTTGCGCACGCCGACCTGACGCGCCCAGGCGTAGCCGCGCCGGAGCAGGTCGCGGCCGACGCCCTGGCGGCGCCAGCCGGGCGCCACCGCGACGGTCAGCACCGCCACGTGCCGCAGGCGCCGGGGCTGCATGCGGTGGAGCTCCAACCAGCCTGCCACCGCGCGGCGGCCGGCGCCGTCGCCGTCGGCGACCAGGTAGAGCGTGTAGTCGGGGTCGTCTCCGGCGATGCGGCGGGCCAGCGCCTGCGCGTAGGGCGGGCCGTCGCCGACGAAGTAGCGGTCCTCGGCGTAGATGCCGCGCATGAGCCCGACCACCTCGTGGGCATCGTCCGAGCGGGCGCGCCGGATCACGAACCCCACGTGGGTGCCCTGCATGCCGTGAGTATAGCCAGCGCAGACCACCTTCCCGGGCAGCGCCCCCTGCTAGGATGACGCATCAAGTGCAGCTCGGGCGGCTCGCCCCGGCCGCACGTCAACGTCGCCCACCGCGCAGGAGGACCCAGGCGTGCGTACACTCATCTCCGCCGAATCGGTGACCGAGGGCCACCCCGACAAGCTCGCCGACCGCATCAGCGACAGCGTCCTGGACGCCATCCTCGCCGAGGACCCCTACGCCCGCGTGGCCGCCGAGACCATCCTCACCACCGGCCTCGCGCTCATCGCCGGCGAGATCACCTGCCACGGCTACGTGGACTTCCAGGCCATCGTCCGCCAGGCCGTGCGCGACGTCGGCTACACCGACGCCAGCTACGGCATCGACGCCGACCACAGCGCCGTCCTCATCGCCGTCAACGAGCAATCGCCCGACATCGCCATGGGCGTCGACCGCGCCCAGGAAGCCGAGAGCGGCGACGACTACGACCTCGTCGGCGCCGGGGACCAGGGCATGATGTTCGGCTACGCCACCCACGAGACGCCCGAGCTCATGCCCCTCCCGATCATGCTCGCCCACGCCCTCACCCGCCGCCTCGCCGACGTACGCAAGCAAGGCGTGCTGCCCTACCTCCGCCCCGACGGCAAGGCGCAGGTCACCCTCGGCTACCAGAACGGCGTCGCCACCGACGTCGAGACCGTGGTGGTGTCCGCCCAGCACGCGCCCGAGGTCACCCTCGAGCAGCTCCGCGAAGACGTGAAGGAACACGTCGTGCGCCCCGTCATCCCCGAAGCGCTCCTCGACCAGCGCACCCGCTACCTGGTCAACCCCACCGGCCGCTTCGTGCGCGGCGGCCCCCAGGCCGACGCCGGCCTCACCGGCCGCAAGATCATCGTCGACACCTACGGCGGCGCCGTCCCCCACGGCGGCGGCGCCTTCAGCGGCAAGGACCCCACCAAGGTCGACCGCTCCGCCAGCTACTACGCCCGCTACATCGCCAAGAACGTCGTCGCGGCCGGCCTCGCCCACCGCTGCCAGGTCCAACTCGCCTACGCCATCGGCGTGGCCCACCCCGTCGGCATGTTCGTCGACACCTTCGGCACCTCCGAGCTCGGCGACGCCCGCCTCAGCGCCCTCATCGCCACCGTGTTCGACGCCCGCCCCGCCTCGATCATCGCCCAGCTCGACCTCAGGCGCCCCATCTACACCACCACCAGCGCCTACGGCCACTTCGGACGCGACGACTTCCCCTGGGAACGCACCGACCGCGTCGAGGACCTCCAAGACGCCGCCCTGGCCAGCGCCTGACGGTCGCGCCGCCGGCCCGCGCGGGCGCCGCGCGCGCGGCTTCGGCCCGACCGCGCCCGCAGCTCCGGCCCCACCGCGCCGGGGCGGCCCGTCCGGGCCGGAGCGACCGCCCGGCGATGCCCTGCTGCAGAGCCTTTCTGGCATCGGTACTCACCTCGGAGTGTGATAAAACAGTCCCATGGCAAGAATCGTGCTGGGCAACCGCGACGGCGCACTCGCGCTGCGCCAGGCTCGAGAAGTGCTCGAGCAGCTGACGGACGAGTGGCCGGACGTGAACTTCGCGCTCCGCACCATCAAGAACGGCGACGCCGGGAACCCCGGCGGGGCCGGGCCGGACCCGCTGCTCGAGGCACTGGGGCGAAGCGACATCGGCGTCGCGGTGGCCCAGCTCGAGACGCTCCCCTATGCCCTTCCGGAGGGCGTCACGCTGGCGGCGGTGGCCCGCCGTCAGGAGCCGCGGTCGGCGCTCGTCACCAAGGGCCCGCGCAGCCTGGGCGACCTCGCGGAGGGTGCCCGCGTCGGGGTCCACGGCCGCCGTGACGCCGCCTTCTTCGCCGGCCAGCACGGCAGCCTCGAGGTGGTGGAGATGAGCGGCCAGCTGGAGGCCGATCTCAAGCTCCTCACCGCCGGCGAGATCGACGCGCTGCTGGTGTCGGCCGCCAAGCTCATGGCGCTCGACCACCGCAACCGTCTCGACGTCCTGCTCGAGCCCGAGACCTTCACGCCGGCGCCCGGCCAGGGCGCGGTAGGCTTCCTGGTCCGCGCCGACGACGACCTCGCCTTCGAGGTCGCCTACTCCCTGCAGCACCGTCCCAGCTTCGACCGGGTCCGTGCCGAGCGCAGCTTCGCGCGCGCGCTGCTGGCCGGCGACGGCGGCGGCAGCGCCTGCGCCGACTGCGTGGTGGGCGCGCTGGCGAACGTCACCGACGACGGCGAGCTCACCCTCTTCGGCGCCGTGGTCAAGGGCGGCGCCGCGGGCAGCACGACCTTGCAGGCGAGCGTCAGCGGCGAGGCCAAGGAGGCCGAGGACCTCGGCCGGGAGCTGGCCGCCGACGTGCGCACCCAGCTGGGCGCACTATGACCCCCGAGGCACCGTGAACCCCGACGTGGATGGTGGCGCCAGCGACGGCGCGGTAGCGCTGCCGATGCGCCTCCACCTGGCCCTGCACACGCTGGCCTTCGTGGCCGGGCTGTCGGCGGTCTTCGTGGCGCTCGGCTTCTCGGCCGGGCTGCTCAGCTACGTGCTGCTGGCATACGGTCACCTGCTGCGAGTCCTGGCCGGGGTGCTGCTCATCGGCATGGGCGTGATCATGCTGGACATCCTGCCCCTGCCGCTGTTCAAGCAGGAGTTGCGCGTCCACCTCATGCGCAAGCCCGGCGGCTACCTCGGCTCGCTGGTGGTGGGAGTGGCGTTCGCCGCGGGCTGGACCCCCTGCATCGGCCCCATCCTGGCCGGCATCCTGGGCATCGCAGCCACCACCGGCGGCGGCGCCGAGGGCGGCCTGCTGCTGCTCTTCTACTCGCTGGGGTTCTCGCTGCCGTTCCTCGCGCTGTCGCAGCTGCTGCCGCTCACGCGGGCCCTCCGGCGCCACGCCGGAACCGTGGAGAAGGTAGGCGCGGTCTTGCTGATCGCCGTCGGGGCGCTGCTGGTGAGCGGCGCGCTCAACGCCCTGTCGCCTTACCTGGCCGGCTTCGGGAGCGCCGAGACCAGCTGGCTGGGGGCACTGGGCAACCCGACCTTGGCGCTGGCCTTCGTGGCGGGCGCCCTGTCGTTCCTGTCGCCCTGCGTGCTGCCGATCCTGCCGTCGTTCCTGGCGTACCTCAGCGGCATGAACCTGTCGCCACTGCTCGAGCCGTCGCGCGCGGCGCGGCCGCCCGCCTGAGCAGCTTCATCGGCCGGCCGCAAGGCGCGGCGGGAACGGGAGACGCTTGCGGCGCCGGGGCGGGCAGGGGGGTCTTCCGGTTCCCTTCGTGTGGTTGGGAGAAGGCCGCAGCCTAGCGAAACCTCGAGACGGCGACTCCGCTCGTCAGGGACACACGGGTGTGCCGGGGTTGTCTTGGTTCAAGCGAAGGCTCGGGCACTCCCGGGTTCTGCGCGCGGGTTCCATGCCCGGGTTCCGCGCCAAGGCTCAGCGACGCCGAGCCGGAGCTGAAGCCGGCAGCCCGGGCGGAGCCGGCCAGACGAAGCGCAAGCGAGGCCGGATGAGGCGCGGGGCCCAAGCCGCATGGGCTGAGACCCGGGATGCCTACAAGACCCGGCTTCAGGCTTGCGAGTCTTGGTTGGGCACGTTGAGCCCCGGTCCGTCCGGCTTCGCGTGCAGGTTCCACGGCCGGCACCGACGAATAGCTTGGCTCCTGCCACGGGTACGCCTTCGCCTCGGCGCAGAGTGTGAGGCAATATGCCATCTGGCATGCACACTGTACGTACAATTGTCTATACAGGCGGGCGATGCGATGCCTGACGAATTCGAGTGGGATGATGACAACGAAGGGCATATCGCGAGGCATGGGGTCTCACCCGACGAAGTCGAGGAGGTCTTCTACAACGACCCCCTTACGGCGCCCGCTTACAACCAAGGTGCGGAGCGGCGTTACGCGAAGATCGGCGTTACCGATGCCGGGCGACTGCTCTGCGTCGTATTCACGCACCGCAAAGGACGCATCCGTATCGTTACGGCCGTTGAAGCCAACCCGGCCGAGACGCGGAGGTACCGAGACAGATGAGCCGTTCTAAGGCAGAGACCAAGCAGCCTGTGAAGCTCATCCACGACGTGAGCGAGATTCCCGAGTTCAAGGACGAGGCAGAAGAGCGCGCCTATTGGGAGACCCACGGGTTCAGTTACGAGATCTTCGACAAGGTGACGGCCGCAGACGAGCCGCCGCTGAGGCTCCCCCCGCGACCGAAGACGGTCTCCAAGAGCATCACCCTGCGCCTGGACAGCGACATCGTCACGCGGCTCAAGGCCCTCGCGCATGAAAAGGAGGTCCCCTACCAGACGCTCCTCAAGCGCTTCGTCACCGAACGCCTCTACGAGGAAGAGCGACGTGCCGGCCTCATCCCCAAGAAGCGCAAGGCCCCGCCCCGCGACACCCACGACAACGGCTGAGACCCAATGCCAGCCCGTGGGCGCCGCGCCCGCCAGCCCCCGACGCCTCGAACCGCGCCTCACAAGGCAAGCTCACGACGCCGCCTTCTCCTGCTGCCGCTCGGTCACCACGCGGTCGGCGACCTGGCTCGGCACCGTGTCGTAGTGGTCGAACTTGAGCGAGAACACGCCGCGGCCGCCGGTCATGGAGCGCAGGTCCGGTGAGTAGCTGAGGATCTCCGCCATGGGCACGTGGGCGCTGACCACGCTCACCGAGCCCTCGGTGTCCATCCCCAGGATGCGGCCCCGACGGGTGTTGAGGTCCGAGATGACGTCACCGGTGAAGCGGTCGGGCACGCGCACCTTGAGCAGCACCACCGGCTCGAGCAGCACCGGCTTGGCCTGCTTCATGGCCTCCTTGAACGCCTGCGCCGCGGCGATCTGGAAGGCGATGTCCTTGGAGTCCACGGGGTGGTCCTTGCCGTCGTAGACCTCGACCTTGACGTCCTGGACGGGGAAGCCTCCCAGCACACCGGCGCCCAGGGCACTGCGGACGCCCTTCTCGCAGCTCGGCTGGAAGCCGGTGGGGATGGAGCCGCCCACGACCTTCCAGTTGAACTCGAAGTCTCCGCCGCGCGGCAGCGGGGCGACCCGCAGGGCCACCTCGGCGAACTGGCCGGCGCCGCCGGTCTGCTTCTTGTGACGGTACCGGGCGTCGCCGGTGCCCTGGATGGTCTCCCGGTAGGCGACGGAGGGGGGCGCGGTGTCCACCTCGACGCCGAAGCGCTCCTTGAGGGCGTTGACCGCGATCTCCAGGTGGACGTGCCCCATCCCCCACAGAACCGTCTCGTGGGTGTCGGCGTTGCGCTCGAGCAGCAGGGTGGGGTCGGCGTCCAGGAGCTTGTGCAGGCCGTCCGACATCTTGTCCTCGTCGCCGCGCGACCTGGGCGTGAGCGCCAGCGCCATGACCGGCGAGGGGAAGCGGATGGGCGAGAGCTGGAACACGTGGCCGGGGTCGCACAGCGTGTCGCCGGTGCGGATCTCCTCGACCTTGGTGACCGCGCCGATCATGCCCGCGGAGATCTCCTTGACCTCCTTGAGGTCCTTGCCCTCTGGCACGTACAGGTGCGCTGCGCGCACGTCGCCGTCGTGGTTGGGGTCCTTGACGTTGTCGCCTTGCTTGAGGCTGCCGGAGAGCACGCGCATCAGCGAGACCTTGCCCATGTACGGGTCGACGACGGTCTTGAACACCCGCGCGCCGAAGGGGTGGCCCTCACCGAGCTGGGGCGGCTCGCCCTTGTCCACGGGCAGCGGCTTGTGGTCCTCCACGTGCCGCACGCCGTGGTTCATGAAGTCCATCAGCAGGCTGACGCCCATGACCCTGGTGGCCGAGGTCAGCAGCACCGGCGTGAGCTCGCCGCCCCGCACGGCAGCGTCGAACGCGCGCATGAGCGCCTCGCCGTCCAGCTCGCTGTCCTCGAGGTACTGCATCATCAGGTCGTCGTCGGTCTCGACGATGGCCTCCACCAGCCGGTCGCGGTACTCCTGCGCCACGCCGGACACCTCGTCGGGGATGGGGCCGGCGACCGGCTCGCCGTCCGGCCAGGTGTACGCCTTCATCTCCAGCAGGTCCACGATGCCGCGGAAGTCCTCGGCCTGCCCGATGGGGATCTGGATGGCCGCGATGTTGCCGGGAAGCGTGGCCTCGATGTCCGCCATGGTGCGGAAGAAGTCCGCGTTCTCGCGGTCCATCTTGTTGATCACGAAGAGGCTGGAGAGCTCGCGCTCCACGCTCGACGACCACACCCGCTCGGTGCCCACGGCCACGCCCGACACCGCCGACACCACCACCAGCGCCGCGTCCGCCGCCGCCTGGGCGCCCCGGATCTCGCCGGCGAAGTCGGCGTAGCCGGGGGTGTCGAGCACGTTGAACGGCTCGCCCTTCCAGGTGTACGGGTGGATCGACGTGTAGATGGAGATCTTGCGCCGCTTCTCCTCGGGAGCATTGTCGGAGACAGTGCTCCCGTCCTCGACCCTGCCGAGCGAAGCGATCGCGCCGGCACGGAAGAGCATCGCCTCCACCAGCGACGTCTTCCCCGCTCCGCTGTGCGAGAGTACGGCCACGTTGCGGATGTTGGGCATCGGTATCGGCTTCCTTTCGTGCGTATGACGCGCGGTGACACGGGCACGAGGTCCATGAAGCCAGGCGCGGCTGCCTAGGTTCGACGAGTATACCACCGCCCGGGCCCCCTCCGGAGGCGTCCTCGCCCATCGAGACAACGTGCCTGACACGGCATTCCGGGGCACGCTGCTAGACTCGGGCGTGCCCCAGGAGCGGGAGCTCAAGTTCTCGGTGCTGGACCCGCGCGTGCCGGCCATGGACGAGCTGGCGGCGGCGCTGGCTCCGCTGCAGGTCGCGGCCGCGCCCGAGCAGGCGATCCTGGACCGCTACTACGAGGACGACGCGGGAAGCCTGCACGGCGCCGGCCTGGCGTTGCGCCGGCGCCGCGTCGGGGAGCGGGCCTGGGCCACGCTGAAGGGCCGGGGGGTGCGCCAGGGAGCCTTCCACCAGCGCGAGGAGCTGGAGCTGCCGCTGACCTCCGCCGCGGAGGCCGCGCCGTGGCCGGAGGCCGTCACGGAGCGCCTGGCCGGCATCGCCGACCCGGCGGCGCTGACCCCGCGCGTGGAGCTGGAGACCGCGCGCGTGCCCTTCGTGATCCGCAAGCAGGGCGCCGATGTCGCCGTGCTCAGCTTCGACGCGGTGACGGCCCGCGCTCCGGGCGGCGAGCGCAGCGCCCTCTTCGACGAGGTGGAGATCGAAGCCCTCTCCGAGGCGACCTCACAGGCGGACCTGGAAGGCATCGGCGAGGCGGTGGACGGGCTGGTGCACCTCACCCCCAACCCCATCAGCAAGCTGGAGCGCGCCGAGGCCCTGCTGCTGCTGGCGAGCTGGTGACCCCCGCGGCGTTCCGCCGACGCGGGTCCCCCCGCCTGCTCTCCCGCCGCGGCCGCGTGGGTCGCGGCATGCGGCCCGGCGCCGCGTCGGGCCCCGCCCGCCCTGCTACCATCAGGAGCAACCACAACTCGCCCTCGGGAAGGGGTGCGCATGCTGAACCTCGGCCGCTTCGTACGTGAACACGCCCTCCACTACCCGGAGAGGGTGGCCGTCCGGATGGGGGACCAGGCGCTCGACTACGGCACGCTGGACCACCTCAGCGACCAGGTGGCCGGCTTCCTGCGAGAGCGCGGCGTCGCCGCGGGCGAGAAGGTGGCGCTCTCCTGTCCCAACCTGCCCTTCTTCCCCATCGTGTACTTCGGCATCCTCAAGGCCGGCGCGGTGGTCGTGCCACTCAACGTCCTGCTCAAGGCACGGGAGATCGCCTACCATCTGAAGGACGCCGACGCCGCGGCCTACTTCGTCTTCGAGGGCACCCCGGAGCTGCCGATGGCCGCCGAGGGCGCCAGAGCCTTCGAGGACACCCCCGGCTGCCGCGAGCTGGTGGTCATGACCGCCGACCCCAAGGCGGCCGGGCCGGTGGCGGGCGCCACCACCCTGGGGAGCATCCTCGCCAGCCAGGAGCCGCTGCGCGACATCCACCCCAGCGTCGCCGACGACACCGCCGTCATCCTCTACACCTCCGGCACGACCGGCCAGCCCAAGGGCGCCGAGCTGAGTCACCTCAACATGGTCCTGAACGCCGTCCAGAGCAACGGCCTGGTGCGCTCCTCCGGCATCCCGCCGGAGCAGCACGGTTTCCTGATGGCGCTGCCGCTGTTCCACTCCTTCGGGCAGACGGTGGGCATGAACAGCATGTTCTACGGAGGCGGCAGCGTCAGCATGCTGGCGCGCTTCGACCCGGCGCAGGCGCTGCGCTTGATGCTCGAGCACCGCATCACCGTCTTCGCCGGCGTCCCCACCATGTACTGGGCGCTGTTGAACGCGGCTTCGGGCCTGACGGACGAGCAGAAGGCGCAGCTCCGCAGCCACCTCGCCTTCGCCCTGAGCGGCGGCGCGGCGCTGCCGGTGGAGATCCTGCGGCGCTTCGAGGAGGTCTACGGCATCGGCATCATGGAGGGCTACGGTCTCTCCGAGACCAGCCCGGTGGCGAGCTTCAACCATGCCGACCGCGAGCGGCGCCCCGGCACCATCGGCCAGCCCATCTGGGGCTGCGACATGCGCGTGGTCGACGAGAACGACCGCGACGTGCCGGTGGGCGAGGCGGGCGAGATCATCATCCGCGGCCACAACGTCATGAAGGGCTACTACAAGCGCCCCGAGGCCACCGCCGAGGCGATGCGCGGCGGTTGGTTCCACTCCGGCGACATCGGCGTGGTGGACGAGGACGGTTACTTCAGCGTGGTCGACCGGCTGAAGGACATGATCCTCCGCGGCGGCTTCAACGTCTACCCGCGCGAGGTCGAGGAGGTGCTCATGACCCACCCCGCCGTCTCGCTGGCGGCCGTGGTGGGGGTCCCGCACGAGCAGCACGGCGAGGAGATCAAGGCGTTCGTCGTGCTCCAGGAGGGTGCCAGCCTGTCGGCGGACGACCTGGTGGCCTGGAGCAAGGAGCAGATGGCGGCGTACAAGTACCCGCGCCTGGTGGAGTTCCGCAGCGAGCTGCCGATGAACGCTACTGGCAAGATCCTCAGGCGCCAGCTCCGGGGCGAGGTATCGGCCTGAGGAGCCGCGATGTCGAGCGGCGTGCGGCCACTGTCAACCGAGCCAGCGTGGGATGGGGGCGACCAAGAGCTCCTCGACCAGGATGCCGTCGCCGCCGACCAGCTGTGTGCGGACCGAGCCGAATGCGTCGCGGAAGGCGGTCATCCCGGGGTGCCGGCTATGGCTCCGCCCGCTCTCGACTTCGATGGGACCAAGGTTGGAATATCGATTGCTTTTCGGATGCCCGCGTCCGATCATCCGTACCACGGACCCTTTTGGCAGAGGGTGCGTTATCCGAGACGCGATTTCCAGTAGTTCGGCCTTCGATGCCCGTGTCCTACTGCCGCAATGATGACTCTTTGCTCACGGATGAGATACGCGACGAAATACGGGAACACCGGGCAGTTTACGCGGCGATAGCCGCCCTCGCGTTCTCTCCACAGCATCGGGTCTTCGGCGATTCGACTCACCACATGCGCCACCTCGTCTCGCAAGTGTCGGCCCAATCCCGGCTCCTTCGCCTCGTACCACACCACAGTCTCCCGCAATTCGTCTTCGGCTTCCTGCAGGAACTCGACTGTTATAGCTTGAGCCTTCGGTCGAGGTCAGCGAACACCTCGCCTGCCGGCCGAGACTCCGCTTTGCCTTCGTCGTAGCGGCGAATGCGTTCACGAATGACCACATCCCACTCCTCTTCCACTTCTTCGCTGATCGACGGCTCGTCGGAACGTAGAAGCCGAGAGACTAGGGTGAGCCTTAGATCCACAGGCAACTGTCTTGCCTCTTCAAAAAGTCGGTCAACCGAACGCATGGCCTGTATTGTACCGAAACCCCGATCCGCCGTCACCTATGAACAACAATCCGCGAGAACAGCGTGAATCCAGGCCCGACTGGTATTGGAGACCACAAGCTACTGCGCTTCCCTTCGGAGGGCGGCCTCTTCATCTCATCTGTTGAGTAAATCAAGCCCCGCCGCGGCGCGGCTCAGCGCGTCAGGTAGCCCCCGTCCACCGGCATGTACGCACCGGTCACGAACGAGGCCTCGTCGCTGGACAGGAAGACCACGAGGTTGGCCACCTCGTCGGCCCTGCCCAGCCGGCCGATGGGGTGCAGCGCGACCAGCATCTCGACCGCGCCGGGCTGCTCCTTCAGGCCGGAGAGCATGGGCGTGTCGATGAACCCCGGCCCCACCGCGTTGACGCGAACGCCCTGCGCGCTGTACTCCATGGCGGCGTTCTTGGTGAGGCCCACCAGGCCGTGCTTGGCCGCGACGTATCCGGACGCGTTGGCGAAACCCACCTGCCCCAGGATCGAGGCCATGTTGACGATGGCGCCGCCGCCGGCCCGCAGCATCGCCGGGATCTGCGCGCGCATGCCGTAGAAGGCGCCGGAGAGGTTGACGGCGATGATGCGCTGCCAGTCCTCCACGGGATACTCCGCCGTCGGCGCCTGCGCGCCGCCGATGCCGGCGTTGTTGCAGGCGACGTGCAGGGCGCCGAACGCCTCCTCGGCGCGCGCCACCAGGCGGGCGTTGGCCTGCGGGTCGGAGACGTCCGCGGGCTCGAAGAGGCCCGTGCCTCCTAGGGCCCCGATCCGCTCCACGGTCTCCCTGCCGCCCCTCTCGTCGAGGTCGGATACCAGCACGCGCGCGCCCTCGCGGGCGTAGGCCTCGGCGACCGCACGGCCGATGCCGGAAGCGGCTCCCGTCACCAGCGCGACCTTGTTCTCCAGACGAGCCATGATGCGTCCTTTCAGGCGGGCGCCCGGACGCGTCGCGTCGCGAGGCGCCCCGCCATGTCCGACATGTAACGCCGCGGGCAGGGAACGGGCAACGGACGCCCGTCCCACGCTGCGCGCCGCCCTCGGCCTACCAGAGCCGCAACCCCGGCAGGCCCACCTGGTTCGTCAGCATGTGGAGCAGCGTCGGCAGGTAGGCAACGCACACCACCGCCGCCGCCACCGCGAACCACAGGCCGAGCCGGTCGAGCGCGCGCGTGGCGCGGTCCTGGTGGACCCCGCCGTACTCGGGGAAGGGGATGGCCACGCTGTCCTCCTCGATGCGCCGGCTCGAGAAGAGCGTGCCGAACAGCACGGTGAAGTAGAAGATCACCGCCAGGAACAGGATCATCCCGCTCACCATGGTGATGGCCTGGGGCACCGCGGCGCTGGCGTAGGTGCCCTGCAGGCTCGGCAGCATGTTGGAGATCCACGCCCGCCGCGGCACCCCCAGCAGCCCCTGCCAGTGCATGCCCACCGCGAACAGCATCATCCCCACGAACCAGGTCCAGGCCGACCACAGCGCCAGACGCGGGGAGAAGAGCCGCTTGCCGGTGAGGTGCGGGATCAGCCAGAAGGTCATGCCGAAGAAGGTCAGCGTCACCGCCGTGCCCACCGTGATGTGGAAGTGCCCGGGGATGAAGGCGGTGTTGTGGACCAGGACGTTGAGGTTGAAGCTCGCCAGCACGATGCCGCCGGCACCGCCGAAGATGAACGAGAGCATCGCCAGCGCCTGCGCCGTGAAGCTGGCGTCCCCCCACGGTAGCTTGCCGATCCAGCGCAGCACGCCGCGTCCGCCCTTCCGGCGCGCGCCGAGCTCCATCGAGGAGGTCACCGTGAAGGCCGTGAGCAGGCTGGGGATCACCACGAAGAAGGTCAATATGTTCTGCACCAGCTTCCAGCCCCCGGGGATGCCCGGGTCGGTGAACTGGTGGTGGAAGCCGACGGGCGTGCTGAACACCATGAACATCACGAAAGCCATGCGGGCGAGCGTGTCCGACGACAGCTCCCCGCCGACCTGTTTGGGGATGAAGGCATACCACGACACGTAGGCGGGCAGCAGCCAGAAGTAGACGATGGGGTGGCCCGTGAACCAGAACAGCGTCCGCGCGAGCTGCGGGTCGACGCCGCTGATCCACCCCGCGGACCAGGGGATCAGGAACACGACCACCTCGACCACGATCCCCAGGGAGGCCAGCACCCACATGAGCATGGTGGCGGTCGACATGAAGGTGACGATGGGGGTGACCTTGCCGGGGTTGTCGCGGCGCCAGCGCGCCCGCAGCCGCACCACCTCGAAGGCGACCATGAGGCTCCCCACCACCACCAGCGCCAGCCCCGTGTAGAAGCCCCAGCTCCCCTGCAGGGGCGGGTAGAAGGTGTACATCACGGTGGAGCTGTTCGACCAGATGGCGATGCCCGAGAGCACCAGCCCGAAGACCATCACGCCGTAGCTGGCCCACAGCCAGGCGATCGACGGCCGCGTCTCCAGCTCGCGGGCAGGGAAGTAGATGAGCACGCCGCAGTTGAAGAAGGTGGTGAACACCAGGGCGTTCAGCACGCCGTGCAGGGTGAGCCCCTGGTAGTAGGACTTGAGGAAGGGAAGGTAGCGATAGAGGTTCACGTCGCCGTAGTTCATGGCCTGGAACGGCCCCAGCAGCGCGCCCACCAGCAGGGCGATCAGGCCGGTGATCAGGAACGCCCCGGTGACGCGCTTCTCCGGGCGCCATGCCACGGCGGCGCGGACCGTGGTGCCGATGCTGCCTACCGCCATGTCGAGCCCCCGTTCCCGTCCATCGCGCGCCCAGACATGGTGCGCCCGCTCACGGCAGCCCCAGCCTGGCCCGCTCGGCGTGGACGTCCGCCGCGCTGAGGCCCCGGCCGCGCGCGGACGCGAAGTCCTGCGCGGTGTAGGGCCGGTAGTCGGAGGGGAGCGAGCTGTCGTTGCCCCAGGCGTGCATGATGCTGTCCGCCACGGCCGCCAGGTCGGCGTCGGAGAGCTGTGCCCAGCCGGGCATCACGTTGTCGTAGCTCTTGCCTTGCACGCTGATCTTGCCGTGCAGGCCGTAGAGCACCACGTCGATGGGGTAGCCGCGGCCGGCCCGGTAGAGGGCGGGCGCGTGGCCCGCCAGCGGCGGGAAGGCGCCGGGGTGCCCCTGGCCGTCGGGACCGTGGCAGGACGCGCAGCTGGCGGCGTACACCTTGCTGCCGTCGGCCGCGGGCGCGGCGGGCCGGGCGCCGGCGGGAGGGGCGGCTGCCTCCGCGCCGCCGGGCACCGCCTGCAAGGGAGCTGCCTGACCCGCCGCCGTGCCGGCCGCCGCCTTCTGCCGGTACTGGGCCACGGGCAGGACGTTGATGACGCCGATCATGTCCTGGTGGTTGATCCCGCAGTACTCGTTGCACACCACGTGGTAGCTGCCGGGGCGAGTGAAGACGTAGTCGGCATAGGCCAGCTCGCCCGGGATCACCTCGACATTGACGTTGGTCTTCTCGATCATGAAGCCGTGGAGGACGTCCTTGCTGGTCAGGTAGAAGCGGGCGTGGGCGCCGACGGGGAGGTCGATCGCGGACGGGTTGAAGCTGAACGCCTGGGCCACGATGCCGACCTGGAACTCGCCCGTGGAGAGCCGCATGGCCCCGGGGTTGGAGAAGAGCGGCACCTGTGAGATCTCGGCGGGCGTCAGCCGGCCGCCGCCGTGGACGATGTGCGCGCCCTCGGTGGCCAGGACGAAGACGATCAGCGCCAGGAAGCACAGCAGCATGACCGCGCCGAACACGACCCAGCGCCGCTCCCAGCGGGCGATGACCTCATGTTGGGACTCGTCCACGCCTTCAGCCCCTCACCTGGCTGATGGCGAAGACCAGGAACCACAACCCCACGATGACCGCGGCCAGGAAGACCGTGACCGCGAGCGCGCCCCACGGACGGTAGCGCGCGCCTTCCGGACTGCCGGCGCGTTCGGCCGGCGTGCGTTCGTCGTCTCTCACAGCCCACCTCCGGGGATGGAGCCTTGGGAGGACCTGCCTGGCGTATGTGCGCCAGCATAGCGAATCGGGAGGCGCCGTAAACCCGGGACAATTGTCCCGGGCGCCGGGGCGGCGCGCCAGAGCGCGCAGCCTGCTAGCGTGAGGCGTGACCGAGCGCAGCATCGTCATCGCCGGCGCCTCCGGCGTCATCGGGCGCCATCTCATCGCGGCCCTCGGCGAGGAGTACGCCCTGACGGTGCTCACGCGCCGCGTCGAGGGCAGCTACCCGGCGTCGGTGACGCCGCTCGCCTGGCGGTCGGACGCGGCCCGCGCCGGGAACGAGGAGGAGCTCTCACGCCTCACGTCGGCGCTGGAGGGCGCCGCCGCCCTGGTAAACCTGGCGGGCTCCCCGTTGGACGAGGGGCGGCTAGGCCCCGCCCACGTCGACCGCATGCTGGAGAGCCGGGTCGACAGCACCACCACCCTGGTCACCGCCATGCAGCGCTGCCGCGTGGCGCCGGCGACCGTGATCCAGGGCTCGTCCTCGGGCTACTACGGGCAGCGCGGCGAGGAGCTCCTGGAGGAGGACGCCGGGCCGGGCCGGCGCTTCGTGCTGACTCCGGTCGCCGAGGCCTGGGAGGCCGCCGCCGCGCCCGCGGCGGCGCGCTCACGGCTGTGCGTGATGCGCATGGGAGTGGTGCTGGCGCGCGACGCGCCCGCCTGGCAGAAGCTGCTCGTGCCCATCCGGCTGGGCGTCGGCGGGCGCTACGGCTCCGGCCGGCAGTGGTTCCCCTGGATCCACGTCGACGACCTCGTCGCCGCGCTGCGCTACCTCATCAAGGTCGAGACGTGCGAGGGGGCGTTCAACACCGTCGCTCCGGAACAGGCGCGCCAGGCGGACCTGGGCCGCGCCGTCGCACGGCGCCTGCGCCGCCCGTTCTGGCTGCCCGCGCCGGCCTGGGCGCTGCGCCTGCTCCTCGGCCGCCTCGCCGACGGGGCGCTGCTGCAGAGCGCCCGCATGGTGCCGGCCCGGCTCCTGGAGTGCGGCTTCGCGTTCGAGCGCGGCACCCTCCAGACGGCCCTCGACGAGCTGCTCCCGCCGCGGCGGCCGGCGCGCGGCTGAGCGGCCGCGGCGCCCTGCAGGGGACGCGGGCGCTCAATCCGCCGCCGCAGGCTGGGGCCGCCTCACCAGCCGCTGCACCTCGGAGCCGTTCAGCTCCTCCTGCTCCACCAGCCGCGCGGCCACGTCGTCGAGGGCCTGACGGTGGCGCTCGACGATGTCTCGCGCACGCGCCATCGCTTCCTCCAACAGCTCACGGACGGCGCGGTCGATCTCCCTCCCGGTCTCCTCGCTGTAGCTCCTGGGCTCGCGAAGCTCCTCGCCCAGGAACACCTGCCCCTCGCGCTGCTTGAACGACACCGGGCCCAGCGTGTCCACCATCCCCAGCTCCGTGACCATGCTGCGGGCGAGCTGGCTCGCCTGTTGCAGGTCGGCGGCCGCGCCCGACGTGGACGTGCCCAGCACCAGCCGCTCGGCCGCGCGGCCGCCCATCATCACCGCCAGGCGATCGAGGAGGAACTCCTTGGGCACCACGTAGCGGTCTCGCTCGGGGAGCTGCTGGGTGACGCCCATGGCCCGGCCGCGCGGCACGATGGTCACCTTGTTGACGGGATCCGCGTGCTCCAGGAGCGACGCCACCACCGCGTGCCCGCCCTCGTGATAGGCGATCATGCGCTTGTCCTCGTCGGTGAGGGTGAGGCCCTCACGCTGCCGGCCCAGGAAGATCTGGTCGCGGGCGGCCTCCACGTCGGCACGCGCGATCTCGTCCTTGTCCTTGTCCGCGGCGTGCAGGGCGGCCTCGTTGAGCAGGTTCTCCAGATCCGCGCCGGACATGCCGGGCGTGCCGCGCGCCAGCTCGTCCAGGTCCACATCGTCGGCGAGCGGCTTGCCGCGGGCGTGGATCCGGAGGATCTCCAGCCGGGCGTTCCGGGTCGGGAGGTCGACGGTGACCTGCTTGTCGAAACGGCCGGGGCGCATCAGCGCGGGGTCGAGCACGTCGGGACGGTTGGTCGCCCCCATCACCACCACGCTCTGCGCCGGCTCGAAGCCGTCCATCTCGCTCAGGAGCTGGTTGAGCGTCTGCTCGCGTTCGTCGTGGCCGCCGCCGAGGCCCGCCCCGCGCCTGCGGCCGATCGAGTCGAGCTCGTCGATGAACAGGATGGCCGGCTGGTGCTTCTTGGCCTCCTCGAACATGTCGCGCACGCGGCTGGCGCCCACGCCCACGAACATCTCCATGAAGTCCGAGCCGCTGGTCGAGAAGAAGGGCACCCCGGCCTCCCCCGCTACCGCGCGCGCCAGGAGGGTCTTGCCCGTGCCGGGAGGCCCCACCAGCAGCACGCCGGAAGGCGTGCGCCCGCCGAGCCGGAGGAACTTCGCCGGCGACTTGAGGTACGACACCGTCTCCTGCAGCTCGGTCTTGGCGCCATCCGTGCCCGCGACATCGTCGAAGGAGACGCTCACGCGCTCGCGGTCGAAGAGCTTGGCCCTGCTCTTGCCCACGGAGAAGATGTTCTGTCCCCCGCCGGCGCCCCCGCCCATGCGCCGAGCCAGCCACATGCCGCCGACGATCAGCAGCAGGATGGGCAGGCCGCCCAGCAGCAACGGCAGCCACAGGTCATGGCTGCCCGGCGGCCGGGTCTGGATGGTCACGTCGTGCTTCTGGAGCAGGCCCAGGAGGGACGGATCGCCCGAGGCCGGCACGTACGTCCGGAAGCGTCTCACCGTGGGGCGCTGGGCGCGATTGGCGGCGCCGGAACTCGCGCCGGCTCCGTTGGAGGCCGAGCCGCCGCTGCCGGAACCCGAACCCGCCGAGCCGCCTTTCGCGGCACCGCCGCTCGCGCCTCCGCCGGCGGCGGAACCGGACGAGGATCCCGCCTTGCCGCCGTTGGCCGAGGAGCCGCCGGTCGCAGCACCGTTGCCGCTCCGTCCGGGTGCCGTGCCGGGCATCAGCGGGGTCGAGGGAGCCGTGGCCCCTTGCGGGAGCTGGACGGCCTGCCCGAACACGCCGCGGATCTCCTGGCCCTTCCAGACGATCGCGTCGACGTTGCCTCGCGTCACCTGCCGCTTGAAGGTCGAGTAGGGCACGACCGGGGCATGGCTGCCGAAGGGGTTGAAGAACAGGAAGAACAGGAGGGCCAGGATGACCATCCAGAACAGCCAGCGGCCACCGATCACGGGCGGCCTGGAGGGCCCGCCTGAGGGATCGCGCTGTCGGTTTCGAGCGTCCATGCAACCTCCTTGACGGGTCTCTAGGGGCGTGGGAGGCGCGCCGCTCCGGGTCGAGCATAGGGGCTGCCTCGGGTGCCACGTGTTGGGCAGCCGCCAGGTGCACCGGTCGCGCCGTGCGGGCAGGCAAGCTCGACCGGCGCGGCCCGGGGCCGCCGCCCGCGCTCGAGTAGATCCCTGCCTCGCCCCGCCCGCGCAAGCGGCGGTGCCTACTGACCGCGTTCCCGAACGGCCGCTGCCAGGTCCATGCGCGCCACGTTGCGGAGCGCCGGTAGCTGGGACGCCAGCGCGGCGATCACCACCGCCAGCACGGCGACCCCCCAGGTGAGCGGCTGGACGTGCAGGTCGAAGCGGAACATGTCGTTGCTGAACGAGCCCATGAACGCGGCCGCGGTCAGATAGGCGATGACCAGGCCGGGAACGAGCCCCAGCAACACCAGCACCAGGTTCTCACCGCTGACGATGCGGGCGATCTGCGCCTGGCGCACGCCGGCCGCGCGAAGGCTGGCGAGCTCCGCCGTGCGCTCTGAGATGGTGACGGTCATGGTGCTGAAGATCAACGCGAAGGCGAGCGCGGCTCCGAACACCAGCATCGCGCCCACGAAGACGTAGAACAGGCCCATCAGGCGGTCTGCGGCGACTTTCAGGCTGCGCGCGTCGATCACGGCCACCACGCCGGTGACCCCTTCGAGACGGCGCCGTAGCGCGCTGCGGTCGACGCCGGGGGCGTAGCGGACGAAGAGCATGTTCGGAGCCGGCGCGGTGGCTGCGCTGCCGGCGCCCTGTGAGCCCAGGGCGAGCGGCAGCGCGGCGTAGATGAAGGTGCCCAGCGGCTCGTCGACGAAGCCCGCCACCGTAGTGTCCAGCGTGCGGTGGAGCGCGGGCAGGTCGATCTCGACCGGGTCGCCGACGGTGAGGCCGAGCTTGTGCTCGAGGGCGAGGCCGACGAGCACGCCGTGGCCAGGCAGGCTGCGCGCCTTGCCGTGGGCGTCCAGGAAGCCATGCATGGTCGTGTCCGGGTGGAACGCCGTCAGGGCCGTCGCGTAACTGCCGCCGCCGGCGCGCACCACCGCCTTGGTCTGCAGCGCGCTCTCTACCGCCGCGATGCCGTCGACCGCGCCGACGCGCCGCTCGAGTTCGGCGTTCGCATCGCCCGAGAGGTAGACCTGGGCGTCCTCTCGCTGGACCCGACCGAACTGCTGCTCGAGCAGCAGCTTGGTGGTATCCAGCATCCCCAGCGACACCATCACGAGCACCAACGCGAGCACGACGCCGGCCATGGTGGTCACGCTGCGCCCGGGATTCCGCACCGCGCCGCGCAGGATGAGCTTGGCGGACGCCGGCAGCCGCTCAAGGGCGGGTAACAGGCGCTCGAGGGCGCTGGCGCGGCCGCCCCGGGGAGGCTGCAAGCCGCGCATGGCCTCGGCGGGCGCGACGCGGGCGGCGTCGAGAGCGGGCGCCAGCGCGGCGAGCGCCACGGTGACAAGCGCCATCGCGAGCCCGGCTGCGGCCACCAGCGGGTGCGGGTGGATGACGGTGATGGGGATGGCGAGCGCGCCGGTGTACAGCCTGGAGATGACGATGGCCAGGCCTTCGCCCGCCAGCGCGCCCAGCAGGCCGCCGACCGCTGCCGGGACGAGACCCAGGGCCAGATGGTGCAGGAGGATGGCGCGGCGCCGGACGCCGTTGGCGCGCAGGCTCCCGATGAGGCTGCGCTGGCTGTGGACCAGGCGGCTGATGATGACGAAGGCGGTGAAGGCAGCAGCGCCCAAGAACAGGATCGGGAACATCAGCGCCATCTCGCCGAACCCGGCGATGTCCTCGTGGAGCGCGGCATTCGACGGTTGCTCGGCCCGTGTCGTGATGGCGGTGGCGCCGGTGCCGCGCGCCAGGGCCTCGAGACGGTCGAGCACGGCCGCACGGTCGGCGCCCTGCGCCACGGTCGCCAGCGCCTCGCGTCCCTGACCGCCGGCCAGGAGCTGAAGCGGCGTCTGCGGCGCGAACAGCACCCCGAAATCCTGCGGCAGGGTCAAGACGTCCTGACGGCTGCGGGCCGGCCACAGGTACTCGGGTGAGGCGGCCACGCCGAGCACGGGCAGGCCCGTCCACCCGAACGGGGTGCGGACCTCCAGGGTGTCGCCGGGACCGAGGTGGTAGTAGTCGGCGAGGTGCTGCTCCAGCAGGACACCGGTGCTCCGTTGCGGGTCGAGGTAGCGACCGCGCAACACGATCACCTGGTCGATGGCCGGCTGCCGCTCCGGTGGCAACCCCACCAGGCGCACGATGAAGCGGTGGTCGCCGACGCGAGCGTAGCTTTCGGTGACGGTGCGCGTGGTGACGGCCTCGACGCCGTCGAGCTGGCGCGCCCGCTCCACGTACGACGTGAGGTCCCCCCCGGAGACAGTCAGGTCCGCGAAGTGGGTGCGCTGGAAGAGCGTGTCGTAGGACACGAGCAGGTTCCGATAAGCATCGAACGAGGCACCGAACAACGCGACGCCCAGGAAGGTGGTGACGACCACGGCTGCGAACTGACCGCGGCGGCGGCCGATGTCGCGCAGCGCTTTGCGCAGCCACAGGTTCACCAGTTCACCTCGTCGGCGTCGACCGGGGCCTGGACCGGCTCGGACGACACGAGCTCGCCCGAGCGCATGCGGACCACCCGATCGGCCATGGCCGCGATGGCGCTGTTGTGCGTCACCAGGATGGTGGTGAGCCCCTCGTCGCGGTTGAGCTGCCGCAGCAAGCCGAGCACGCTGCGGCCGGTCTCCAGGTCGAGCGCGCCCGTGGGCTCGTCGCACAGCAACAGACGGGGGCGCTTGCTGAGCGCCCGGGCGACCGCCACGCGCTGCTGTTCACCGCCCGAGAGGGCCGCCGGGAAGTGGTCGAGGCGGTCCTCCATCCCCACCTGTTCCAGCATGCGGCGGGCGTTGCCGGCGCCTCCGGTCAGCTCGGCGATGAGCGCCACGTTCTCGAGTGCTGTCAGCGTGGGCACCAGGTTGAAGAACTGGAACACGAAGCCCACCGTGCGGCGCCGGTACTCCGTCAGCCGGTGTTCGTCGTACCGGCCGATGTCCTCTCCGTCGACGCGGACACTCCCGTCCGTGGGGCTGTCGATCCCGCCGATGACGTTGAGCAGCGTGGTCTTCCCGGAGCCGCTGGGTCCCAGCACCACCACGAGCTCGCCGGCGGGCAGGGAGAGGCTGACGCCACGGAGCGCATGGACCGGCACGGCACCGCGGTCGTAGGTCTTGTGGACGCCGTCCAGGACGACGGCGCCTTCAGGTCGATACTTCGTGTCAACGCGGCTGTCCGTCATCCGTCCTCCTTCGAGAAGAGCGGGCTCAGCACGGCGGCCGCCGCGCGCAGGTCGAGCTCCGGGTCGACCAGCACGTGCAGGTAGAGGCCGTCGAGGAGGGCGGCAAGCACGGTCGCGAGGCCGGCCGCGGTCTCGGCCGGCCAGCCCTGTTCGGCTGCCTTGGCCTGCACCGCGTGGCGGAAGTCGAGGAGCATCTGGCGGCTGATCTCGCGCAGCGCCGGATCGTGCACGGCCTGCAGCATCATCTCCACCACGATGCGGCCGGTGGTGTGCGAGGGCCCGGCCCGCCCCAGCCAGGCGATCGCCTCCGCCACCGCTTCGCCGAGATCGTCACGCGCGAAGATCGCCTCCAGCGGCCCTCCGAGCTCGTTCATGAACGCGTCGGTCGCCGCTTGCAGCAGCAGCGCCCGCTTGGTGCCGAAGTAGTAATGGACGAGGGCGTTGTTGACGCCCGCCCGCTCGGCCACCTTGCGCGTGGTCACGTGCGCCCATCCGAGCTCCGCGATGAGCTCCGCGGTCGCCCGGAGGATGCGGCGACGGGGATCGAGCGTCCCTCCCACGCCCCCGGCCGTCGGCGGGTCTTCCGCCTCGCGCGCGCGCGGTTCGCGCGTCGTGTCGTCGTCGCCCACGATTCGCCCCTCCCGGCGTTGTCCCGGCTCGAGTCCTCGCCTTGAGCAGACGCTTTAAGCGCGTGCTTAAACGCCGCCAACATACGTTCCGTGGACGCGCCCGTCAAGGGTCGCGGGCTCGCGCCACGCACCGGTCGGCGAAGCGCGTCGGCGTCCGCGCGCCATACGGAGTGCCACGAGCTCAGGACGTTGCGGAAGAGCACCCAGAACAGGCTCTGCTCGATATACCCGAGGACCACACCCGTCCAACGCGCCGCCGGCATGGGACGGTCGCCGCCCGAGATGGGGACATGCGCCTCTGGCTCCGCCTTCCCGGCCGGAGCAGGCTTGGAGCGAGCCTTGACGCTGCGGGCGCAGCCCGTTCGCGCGGCTCGGAGGCGGGAGGGCGCAGGCGTGGCCAGGGTGTTGATCGTGCACGCTTCCCGGGAAGGGCAGACGCTCCGCATCGCCGAGCGGCTGGCCGACACGTTACGGGAGACGGGCCACGAGGTCCGACTGGCCCGTTCCGACCCGTTCCCGGGCATCGGCGGGCACGACGGCGTGATCGTCGCGGCGTCGGTGCACCTCGGCCGGCACCCGCGGCACCTGGAACGCGCCATACGGGCGCACCGCACCGTCCTCGAGCACATGCCGACCGCCTTCCTGTCGGTGTGTCTGATGGCCGCCGGCGAGGACCCGCTGCAACGCACCGAAGCCGACGGTTACCTGCAGACCTTCCTGCAGCGCACCGGCTGGCGGCCGGACCTCGCCGGGACCGTGGCCGGAGCCGTGCGCTTCAGCCGCTACGGCTTCCTCAAGAACCGCTACATGCGCGCGATGACGCGCGGCGAGGGTCTCGGGGACGGCGCGTCGGATCACGAGTTCACCGACTGGAACGACGTCCGCCGCTTCGCCGAGGCCTTCGGCGCGCTGCTCGAGAGCGTGCCGCGGCCGCGCTTCGAGCGCCGCCCCAGGGTCGCCCCCTGAGCAGGGCCCTCGTCACCTCGCTGCTAGCCTGGACCTGCGCACGGCAGGAGGTGAGGCATGGTGGAACAGCTCAGCCGCGAGGACTTCGAACGCATGACGCTCGAGGAGATCCACCGCCGCACCGGGCTGGAGCCGCCGGCGCGTCCGAGCGCGGACGAGGCGCGATCGTTCCGCGACAAGGCGTACCGCAGCTACCAGCTCGACGTGACACGGCGCGACGAGTGGGGGACCGCCGCGCAGGGCACGGAGCCGCCGAAGGGCGAGGAGCCGGAGCTCTGAACCGGCAGCCCGGCCCGCAGCGGCCGCTGCTATACTCCGCGCATGACCCCGGAACAGGCCGCGGCACCCACCGTGAAGCGCGACGAGGCGCTGTTCGAGCTGATCACGCGCGAGTTCGAGCGGCAACGTGACGGGCTCGAGCTGATCGCCTCCGAGAACTTCACGTCCCCCCAGGTCATGGAGGCGGTCGGCTCGGTGCTGACCAACAAGTACGCCGAGGGCTACCCGGGCAAGCGCTACTACGGCGGCTGCGAGGTCGTCGACGAGGTGGAGCGGCTGGCGATCGAACGGCTCGAGACGCTGTTCGGTTGCCGCTGGGCGAACGTGCAGCCGCACTCGGGGTCGTCGGCGAACATGGCCGTCTACTTCGCCCTGTTGGAGCCCGGGGACACCGTCCTGGGGATGGACCTGGCCCACGGCGGGCACCTCACCCACGGCTCGCCCGTCAACTTCTCCGGACGCAACTACCACGTGGTGGGCTACCCGGTCGACGCCGAGAGCGAGCGCATCGACTACCAGCGGCTACGCGAGCTGGCCCTCGAGCACCGGCCCAGGATGATCATCGCCGGCGCCAGCGCCTACAGCCGCGTGCTGGACTTCGAACGCTTCCGGGCCATCGCCGACGAGGTGGACGCCTACCTCATGGCCGACATCGCGCACATCGCCGGCCTGGTGGCCACCGGCCACCATCCCAGCCCGGTGCCGCACGCCCACGTCGTCACCAGCACCACCCACAAGACGCTGCGCGGGCCGCGCAGCGGCGTCATCTTCGGCAACGACGAGGAGGTCGGCAAGAAGATCGACCGCATGATCTTCCCGGGCACCCAGGGCGGACCGCTCGAGCACGTAATCGCAGGCAAGGCGGTGGCGTTCTTCGAGGCCGCCCGGCCCGAGTTCCACGACTACATCCAGAACGTGGTCGACAGCGCCGCGGCGCTGGCCTCTGCCCTGGCCGCGCGCGGCCACCGGGTGGTGTCGGGCGGCACCGACAACCACATGTTCGTGATCGACCTGCGCCCGCTCTCCATGACCGGCAACGCCGCCAGCAAGCGGCTCGGCGCGGCGGGCATCACCGTGTCCAAGAGCATGATCCCCTTCGACCCGGAGAAGCCGTGGGTGACCTCGGGCGTGCGCATCGGCACCCCGGCACTCGCCACGCGCGGCTTCACGCCGGCGGACATGGACACGGTCGCCGACCTCATCGACCGCAGCCTCCGCGCCGAGGACCCGGCCACGCTGCGGGACGAGGTGCAGCGCCTGGCGCGCACCCATCCCATGCCCTGAGGCGCTACCCGCGCGCGCTCTGCATGCCTGCGGCGAGCGGCGCGGCCCCACGCCGGCTCCGGCGGACGCGCGCGGGTCGGCCGCCACGGGCGGTGCCGACCGCGGTGACGCCGCTCAGCGGTGGCGCCGGCGATGCTCCAGCAGCGTGGAGAGGCTGACACGCATGCGCTCGATGGCGCGCGCCAGCTGCCCCAGCTCATCCCGGCTGCGGAGCGACACCGGCTCGTCGAGGTCCCCCCGGCTGATGCGGTCCGCGGCCTGGAGCAGGTACTGGACCTTGCGCCGCAGCCCGTCGGTGAGACCGAGGGCCATCAGGATGCCGATGAGCAGGGGCACCAGCCCGATCAGCAGCACCGTCTCGAACGCCGTGACGAGCGCGCTGTCGCCGCTCACGGGCGGCACGCCGACCACCACCGCTCCGACCGCCTGGCCGCCGCCCGTCACGGCAGCGGCGCGCAGCACCGTCGGCGCGCTCCCCCGACCGACCATGGCCTCGACCGTGTTCCAGGCGTAACGCAGCCTCTGCGCGAACGTCGGCGCCGGGGCCGGCGGCTGGCCGGCCAGCGCCGCGAGCGCGCTGGCGCTCACCGCCTGACGGGTAGCGGGCGGCATGGCGGCCGGCGTCTTCGCGGTGCCGTACCATCCCGCCAGCGGCGCGCCGTTGGGGTCGGTGACGACCATCAGGCTGACGCCGTTCGGCTGCAGGAGCGCCTGGCCGTTGTTGGAGAGGTCCACCAGCGCGCCGGACAGCGTCTGCGCCGTGAGCGGAAGGCCCCCGGTCAGCGCTTCCAGACTGGCCGCCTGCGCGGCCGCCGCGTCGGCGGCCCGGGCGGCCTGCTGGTCCCGCGCCACCGGCACCAGCATGACCAGCATCGCCACGCCCATGCCCAGCAGCGCCAGCAGCGGCGGCAGCACGCCCACCCAGGCGATGCCGCGCCGGACGCCGCCGCGCCGCAGGCGCACCTCGTCCCCACCGCGCTCGGCGCCGCGCCCGCCCGCGTCCGGACGAACCCCGCGTGCGGCGGGTCGCTCCGATTTCTCACGCTGGCGCCGGTCACGACGATCGCGGCGTTCGCCGCGCCGCCGCTGGTCCGGCTCGGGCTGCTCGGCGGCGTCGACGGGCTCCACCGGCGCCAGCGGGACGCCGTCCTCCTCGGCCGCGGGACGCTCCTCGGGCGGCGTGCCCATCTCCACGTCGATCGCCTCGTCCTCGTCGCGCGAGACGACCGCGCCCTCCGCCGGCGCCGAGGCGCCCGCGGCGGCCATGGCGTCGCGTGCCGCACCGGACGGGGCCTCCCACTCGCCCCCCTCCCAGCCGATGTCGGCGGCGCGCTCCTCGAAGTCGTCACGGTGCGAGAAGCGATCCACGGGCTCGTGTTCGGTCGCGCCCAGCGGCTGGTCCCAGACGTCCTCGTCGCCGCTGCGTTCGGGGTGCGCAGGCACCTCGCCCGACGCGGCCGCCTCACCGAACGCGGCCGCCCCCGAGGGCTCCGTGCCGGACCAGGCGCCGCTCGAGGCAACGCCCTCGTCGCCCTCGACCGGGGGCGGGGCGCTGGCCGGCAGGCCGCCCTCCGCAGGCGGCGTCATGGGGTCGTGCGCCGCTGGGCCGGCCCGCGCCGGCACGTCTCCGCTCTCCTCGACGGGCCGCTTGACCACGTTGAGCCCGGCGCGCTCGAAGATGCCGGCCACCACGTCGGCCTCGCGCTCGCTCACCGCCTTGGTCATCGCGCCCGGGGCGCGCCGCAGGAGCGCCATCGCCTTGGCGTCTGAGATGTTGAACGACGCCGCCACCTTGCTCGCGATCTCGTCCAGGTTGCTCGGAACGGGCTCTCCCACCTCGACGATGTACTTCATGGATCCTCCCGGGACAGGCTCAAGCGCTCAGCCCGTAGTCTCGGCGAAGCCGCTCGACGCGGCTCAGGAAATCGTGCTGCCACTCGCTCCTCCGGAACTGCGTGGCGACCGTGGTGATCAGCTCGTCCAGCGCCCCCACCGTCATCGGCCCGTCCTCCAGGCCGAGCTCGAACAGGGCGTCCTCGACGAAGACCTTGGCCACGGGGCCGAGGATGTCGACCGCCTCCTGGGTCATCGCGCCCACGAACGCGGGGTCGACCAGGATCGTGCCGGTCGCCGCGGCGAGCCCGGAACGCACCAGCTCGCTGGCCCCTTCGATGACCGCGGCCAGCGGCAGGCCGCTGGCGACCGCGAGTGCCTTCACGGTGCTGCGGCCGTCGACCGAGCGCCACACGTGCAGCGCGGCCAGGGACACCGCGGCACGGCCGTCGTCCGCCGAGGTGTGGGTGATCAGGACGGTGTCCTCGTCGACGCAGGGCAGGCCGGCCCGGCCGCTGTCGAGAAGATGGCTCGCCTCCAGCAGTAACCGATCCGTCGACCCCGACAGGGTGTGCCGCGGTGCGACCACGCCGCCGCGGAAGCTGAAACGCCCGCGCTGCCAGGCCATCAGCTCCGCGAGCGCGTCGACGCCCTCCCGTGCCCCGGCGCTGACGTGCACCATGCACCCGTCGTCGAGGTAGACATCACCCCCCGCCTGCGTCGGATGACGCAGGCTGAGCTGGCCGCTGGCCTGACTGAGTGCAAGGTACTGAAGCAGGTTCGCCAGCACCCCTTCCTCGAGATCTCCGTACAACGCGCCCACGGCGTCGTCTCACCTACCCTACGGTCGCTGTGTCGCGCCCCATAGCGATTTTTGCGCATCGCCGGGGCGGCGGGAAGTCCGCTGGGGACCCCGCGACTGGCCTGCCTGGAAGGTCACTCAAGGGGGAGGAAGCACGACCGATCTTCAAGCCCCGCCATCATAACCAGCCCCGGCAGGAGCGCCTAGCGCCGCCAGGAGGCACGTCTCCGTTAGGCTGCGTGCTAGCTTGGGTCGGTCGCGCGCGCCGGTGACGACGCGTTCCGCGGCCCGCCGCGAGACGCCCGCCGCGGGAAGCCATCGCGAGTCGCCTTCGGCGGCGCGCCCCACGCGACCCTCGTGCCTGGACGTCGAAGGAGCCTACGCATGCACACCGTCTGTCTCATCCCCGGCGATGGGATCGGCCCGGAGGTCGTCCCTGCCACGCGCCGCCTGCTCGAGGCCAGCGGCGTCCCGCTCACCTTCCTGGAGGCGGAGGCGGGCTGGGCCACCTTCCAGGCGCGCGGCACCAGCGTGCCGCCGGAAACGCTGGAGAAGGTGAGGAGCAGCGACGCCACCCTCGCCGGCGCGTTCACCAGCCCCAAGCAGAAGGTGGAGGGACACTTCGGCGCGATCCGCAGCATGCGGCGGACGTTCGACCTCTTCGCCAACCTCCGGCCCGCCAAGACGCGCCCGCTGCCGGGCAGCACCGCCGGCATCGACATGCTCATGGTCCGTGAGAACACCGAGGGCCTGTACGTGGACTTCGAGCGGCGCTACGGCGACATCGCCATCGCCGACGCCATGGTGTCGCGGCGCGCCTGCGAGCGCATCGCCCACGTGGCGATGCAGCAGGCGCGCAGGCGCCGCCACAGGGTGGCCGTCGTCCACAAGGCCAACGTGTTGCCGCTCACCTCGGGGCTGTTCCTGGAAACGGCGCTGGAGGTGGCCGGGGGGTACCCCGACGTGGAGACCACCGACATCATCGTCGACGCCGCGGCCATGCGGTTGGTACGCGACCCCGGCAGCTTCGACGTGCTGGTCTCCACCAACCTCTTCGGGGACATCCTCTCGGACCTGATGGCGGGGCTGGTCGGCGGGCTGGGCGTGGCGCCCAGCGCCAACATCGGCAACGAGGAGGCCATCTTCGAGCCGGTGCACGGCAGCGCGCCGGACATCGCCGGCCGGGGCATCGCCAACCCCACCGCGACCATGCTCAGTGCGGCGATGATGCTCGAGCATCTCGGCGAGGGCGAGGCCGCGGCACGCATCGACCGCGCCGTGGACGCCGTCCTCCGGCACGGCCCGCGGACGGCCGATCTCGGCGGCGATGCCTCCACCGAGGCGTTCACGGACGCCGTCATCGCCGCCTACGCCGCGGCGTGAGCCCGGCGGCAGACGCGCGCCGGGCAGGGCCCCCGGTCCCCCAAGGCGGGGGCTCCAGCGGCGGCGGACTCCGCCGCGGCCCGGCCGCCCGGCCGCCTTCACCGAGGCCGCCCACTTCACCCGGCCGCGGGTAACGCTTGGTATAAGTGCGGACGTGAAGAACCCGGCGCCGCCCGTACCCGACGCCCCCGCCCGGCCGGCGTCCGCCGCCCGGACGCATCCATGAGTTACGCCATCACGCAGGCTATGCGGGCCATCCGTGCCAACTGGGTGGCGAGCGTCTCCACCATCACCACCATGACGCTGTCCCTGACCATCCTGGCAGGGTTCAGCCTCATCAGCGTCAACCTCAACGCCGTGCTGCAGAACCTCCAGAGCGAGCTGCAGATCTCGGCCTTCCTCGCCGACGGCGCCCCGACCTCGCAGCTCATGAGCACCATCCGGGGCTGGCCCGAGGTCTCCAGCGTGAGCTTCGTGCCCAAGAAGCAGGCGCTGGCCAACATGGTGCAGTCCCTGCCGTCGCTGCAGCAGGCGTCCGCGCTGATCGACAACCCGCTCCCGGACACCCTCGAGATCCGCCTCCACGACCCGGCGCAGACGCCGGTGGTGAGGAGCCGGCTGGCACAGCTGCCCGGGGTGCAGCACATCGAGGACGGCTCGAACGCGGTGAACACCTTCCTGGCGATCAACGACGCCTTGCGCGTCGGCGGCTCCATCCTCATCGTGGTGCTGCTGTCCGCCGCGCTGTTCGCCATCGTCAACTCCATCCGCGCGGCCATCGCCGCGCGGCGCGAGGAGATCGAGGTGATGCGCCTGGTGGGCGCCACCCGCGGCTTCATCCGCGCGCCCTTCCTCATCGAAGGCTTCCTCCTCGGCTTCATCAGCGCCGTGGTCACGCTGGGGCTGGCGGTCCCCGGCTACCAGTTCGTGGTGTTGCGGCTCTCCCCGCAGCTCGCCTTTATCCCGTTCGTGCGGGACCCGGCCACCCTCGGGCAGATCGCCGCCTTGCTGGCGGTGCTCTCGGTGCTGGTGGGGTTGGTCGGCAGTGCCATCTCCGTGTCGCAGCACCTGCGCGAGCCGCGCTAGCGGCATCCCCGGCGCCTTCATGACGCTTCATCCGGCCGCTGGGGGCGGCTGATAGACTACCGCCGTGATCCGGCCCGGCCCCCTTCGCGTGGCGCTCCTCGGCGCGCTCGCGGCGGCCGCGCTGGTCCTCGCCGGGCCGGCGCAGGCGCAGGCCGTCGACACCTCTCGCAAGCAGGCGCTCGAGCGGAACATCCAGCAGGCGCAGCAGCAGCTGCAGGCCCGCCAGCAACAGGTGCAGCAGATCACCAAGGAGCTGGGCGACACCGCCTCCCAGCTGCAGGCGAAGGTCCGCCAGCGGGACGCCGTCAACAAGCAGCTGGGCGACCTGCGGGCGCAACAGGCTCAGCTGCAGGACCAGCTCACGGCGTTGCAGGATCAGCGCAGCCGAACCGAGGCGCGGATCAAGGACCTGAACGACCAGCTCGACAGCGTGAAGGAGCAGGTCCGCGCGATGATCGTGACCCTCTACCAGCAGCGCATGGCCACGGTCGCCAACACCCTCGCCCGTAGCCGGACGCTCCACGAGTTCCAGGTGAACAACTACTACCTGTCGTTGCTGGCCAAGCAGGACGTGGACCTCATCAACCGCTTGAGCACCCTGGTCGGCCAGCTCAAGCAGGCGCAGGATCAGCTCGCCGGCGAGATGGAGGCGCTGAAGGCGAAGCAGGCGGCGCTGGCACAGAACGCCAGCGACCAGGAGCAGAAGCGGAAGCAGCTCCAGGCCGTGATCAACGACCTGGAGCAGACCAAGCAGGGCCAGCTCGCGCAGAAGCAGGCCGTCCTGCAGGAGCAGAATCAGATCGAGGCCGACCTCCAGGGCCTCAACAAGCAGCTCGACAGCGAGGTGGCCCGGCTCAAGCAGCAAGAGGCCGCCGCGCGCGCCGCGGCCGCAAGCTACGCCGCCGACCGCAACAAGCAGCTGCAGTACCAGCACCAGGCGGACGAGGCGCGCGCCAAGCTCGACGCCCTCACCGCGCCCGCCCAACCCCTGCCGACGGGCTTCGTGCTGCCGCTCGAGAAGGGCAAGATCGTCAGCCGCTTCGGGGAGGGCAACAACTCCTACATCGCCATCCAGGCGGCGGTACCCAACGCCGCGGTGCGGTCGGTGCAGGACGGCAAGGTCGTCGCCATCAGCTACCTCGGCGCCAACTTCGGCTACATGGTCGCGGTGCAACACGGCGGCGGGCTGACCACCGTCTACACCAACCTGCGCAAGCCCGTGGTGACCCTCTACGACGCCGTGAAGCAGGGCCAGGTGCTCGGCTACCTGGGCGGCGGGACCCTCAGCAACGACATCCTGCCCTTCTACGCGCGCACCGACACGGGCGGGAAGTCCGCGTTCATCGACCCCGCCCCGCTCTTCGGGAAGTAGCGCGTCGCCGGGGCGCCCCGGCGACGGCGCGGCCGGAACGCACGAGCGCCGTCCGGCAGCCGCCTGCCCGGCGACGGATCGCGTCGCGGGCCGGGGCGCTTGTCCACCTGGCTACAGACGCAAAGCCCGCATCGCCCGCATCATGAAGACCTATGGCGACGGTGTGCCCGACCTGCGGTACCGAGAACCCCGACGTCATGTCCTTCTGCGGCATGTGCGGCGGACGGCTGTCTCACGAGCTCACCGCGCGCGAACGCCGTCAGGTGAGCGTGCTCTTCATCGACCTCGCCGGCTTCTCCACGCTGTCGCAGAGCCTCGACCTGCAGGAGGTGCGCGACCTCATCGACGAGGTCCTGACCATCGAAGCGCACATCATCGAGACCTACGACGGCCACGTGGACGCCTTCAAGGGCGACGGCCTCATCGCGCTCTTCGGCGCCCCCAACTCGCACCCCGACGACCCGCACCGCGCCGTGCTGGCCGCGGCGGCCAGCCTCGACGCCATCCGCGCCGTCGGCCGCAACCGCGGGCTGGCCCTGGAGGGGAGGGCGGCGGTCAACACCGGCGTCGCCATCGCCGGCGCCATCGGCTCCGGGCAGCTGCGCCGCTACACGGTCATGGGCAGCGCCGTCAACCTCGCGGCGCGCCTGGAAGCGGCCGCCCCCGCCAGCGAGGTGTGGGTCGGCGAGGACACCTACGAGGCCACGCGCGACCGGTTCCGCTTCGAGGAGGCGGGCCCGCTGCAGCTCGCCGGCTTCCCGACGGTCCGGCGCGCCTACCGCCTCCTCTCCACCGTGCAACGGCGCGAGTCCGACCCCTACGCGTCCCTGCCTCTCATCGGCCGGGATGCGGAGCTGGCACGACTACGCCGGGCGCACGAGGAGGTGCGGCAGGCGGGCACGCCCCGGGTGCTGTGGCTGACGGGGCCCGCCGGCTACGGCAAGACCCGGCTGATGCACGAGTTCGTGCTGTCCCTCGGCGGCGCGGCCCGTACCCTGTGGATCGACGTGCGCCCGACCGAGACCTTCTCCTGGCAGCTGCTCGAGCACCAGCTCTTCGGCACCAGCACCGCGGACGACGAGCGCACCCGCCAGGGGCACGCCATCGACACCCTCGAGCGGCTCCTCCCCGGCGCTCCCCAGCTTCAGCGGACGCTCCTCAGCTCGCTCGCCCTGGCCCACGACCGCGGCGACCCGGACGACGACCCGGCCGCCCGCCACGGCACCAACCTGGCGTGGCGCGACCTGCTGGTGGCTCTGACGCGGCCCCCGGCGGGGTCGGACGCGCTGGTGGTGGCCGTCGACAACGAGCCGCGCGATGAGGCGCTGCTGGCGTTCCTGGCGATGCTGAAGTCCGTCGACGCGCCCATCCTGGTGCTGCGCACCAGCCGCTCCGAGACCGTGCCCGATGGCGAGCGGCAGGTGCAGGTGGGTCCGCTCGCTCCCGCCGAGGCGCTGGAGCTCGTGCGCGAGGTCGGCGGCCGCGCCGCGCCGGCGTCGGCCGAAGCCGTGCTGGCCCAGCTGGGAGGCGTCCCCGCCTACGTGCTGGAGGTGGGCCGCGCCCTGTCGCTGGTGCCGGACGGCGACTTTCCCGCCGGCCTGGGCGCGCTCCTGCAGCTCCGCCTCGACAGCGTGGAGACGCGCGCCCGCCTGCTGCTGGCGCACGCCGCCCTCGTCGGCGAGGTGGTGTGGGGCGGCCTGCTGAACGAGCTGGCCGGCGGAGGCGGGGGCCCGCTGGTGCGCACCCTCGTCGAGCACGATCTGCTGCTCGAGGAGATCTCCTCGAGCATCGCCAACACCCTCGAGTACCGCTTCCCGAGCGAGCTGCTGAGGCAGGCGGCCGTCCACATGGTCCCCTACTCGGACCGGCCGCTGCTGCACCTGCGCATCGCGACCTGGCTGGACCAGCACGCACCGCCCGCCCTCGGCGGTCTGGTGGGGGCGCACTTCGAGCAGGGCGGCTCCCCTGAGGCGGCCTTCGCCAGCCACCTGCGCGCCGCCGAGCTGGCGGCGGAGCGCGGCGACGAGGAGCGCGCCGACGCCCTATTCGAGCACCTCCTCGGGCTCTGGGTCGGCAGCGACCTCCTGTGCGAGGGCGCGCTGAGCTACGCCCGCACGGCGCTGGACCGCGGCGATTGCGCGCTGGCCGGGGCGCAGCTCGACAACGCGGCGAGCTGGATCCTGCGCTGCCCTCCGGACCGCCGGAGCCAGCTGGAGCGCGCGGAGCGGGAGCTGCGGGCCGAGATGGAGCGGGTCGCCGTCGTTGCCGACGCCGACGCCGGCGCGAGCCCCGCAGCGCCGGCGACCGCCGGCACACGCCCCGACGGGGATGTGGGAGCGGCCAGGCCCGGCAGCGCTGCCGGCCCTCCGGGCGGCGCCGGACCGACCTCCGCCGACGACACCGCCTAGGCGCCGGCGCCCGCGGCAGCCGGCACCGGCAGGCGCTCAGCCGTCGACGCCGGCCCCGCCCGCCGGCTCCTCGGCGTCCGGCGCGAAGACGGCGAACCACGGCCGGAAGCTGGGCTCCTCGTCGACGAGCGCCCGCGCCAGGGCACCGCGATCGGCCGCGGGCAACCTGGCGGCCATGGCCCGGGCGAAGGACCAGCCGCGTTCCGCGGAGAGGCTCAGCGCCTGTTGGGTGAAGATGCCCTGGTACCACAGCATGCGGGCCAGCGGCATCTTGCCGCGCGGGTACTCGAAGCCGTCGAGCGCCCCGCGCCGGTCCGCCGTGGCGGCGATCTGCAGCGCCGCCCAGCGGCGCAGCCGCTCCAGCGTGGCGAGCTCGTCGGCGGCGCGGAGCCCCTGGGCGAAGAGATAGGTGGCCACGACCTCGTCGAACCACTTCACGCGCGTGCGCAGGCCCGAGCGGTTGGCCACCGCGTGTCCCCACTCGTGCCCGACGAGCAGGTCGAGGAACTCGTGGATGTCGCCCGGGGCGCGCACGCCCCCCCTGCCGGCCGTGAGGAGCAGCTCGTCGAAGCGGCCGGTGAGGCGCGTCGGGTAGTCGGCGGGCACGATGAGGCTCACCAGCCCGTTGCCGGTGCGGGCGAAGGGCAATCCGTAGGGGTAGCTCGACAGCCGCCGCCAGTCGCGCGACGCCACCACCAGGAGCTGCACGCGCCCCTCCACCGGCAGGGCGTCCCGCGCCACCAGTTCGAGCGGGAGCAGGAAGCGCTGCAACGCCGCCGTCCGGCGGCGTGCGCCGGAGGAGTGCCGGCCGGGCACCGGCCCGTCCGGCAGGGAGCGCAGGAACACACGCCGCGAGGCCGGGTCGCTCATGGTGCGGCCAGTCTACCGGCCGCCGGCGGCACGGTCGGTTGCCGATGCCGGCCCGCCGAGCGGCGGGGTGCGCTGCCGCCGGCCCCCCACGACCGGCTGCTATGCTTGTCCTGGAGGTCGCTATGAGCGTGTGGCTATGGGTGGTGGTCGCCTTCGTCGCCGGCGGGCTGGTCGGCGCCGGCGTCACCGCTCTGCTCAAGCGCGGCAGCGACGTGGAGCAGCGCATGCGCCGGCTGAGGCGCGAGTACGAGCAGTACCAGGCGGAGGTGGCGCGCCACTTCTCGCAGACCGGCGAGCTGCTCGTGCGCCTCCGCACGACCTTCGACCAGCTCTACAACGAGGTCCAGGAGCGGGCGACCGGCCTCGTCGGCGAGGAGGCGCTGCAGCGGCGACTCGACTACCTCGACAACGACGCGCCTGCTCCCGGGGAGCGAGCGGCGCGGCCGGCACCGTCGCAGGGCCGCCTCGGCGACGATCGCACCGCCACGCCCGGCTTCGGCACCAGGAGCGTGGAGGATGACGGCGTTCCCCCCTCGGGACCGGGCCCATCCACGCCCGCGCCGGCGGACGCCGACGTCGAGCGCCGCGCCGGGGAGGCCGAGGATGCGGCGGGCGACGACGAGCCTGACTCAGCAGACAGGCGTTAACCTTTCTCACCTCGAGGGCCGAGAAACACCGCCCCTGGCGTGAATTTCCACTCATCACCCGAGTTTGTGCGTGGTAGACTGCATCCTAGAGTGAACCGCGCCTTCCTCACGGCCTTCCTGGCGTTGACGACCGCGTTGGCAGGGTTGGCGTTCGCCCAGGAGAAGGTCAACTACCTGGCAGTGAACGGCGTCCTGGCCGACAATGCCGGCCCCTACTACTTCATCGCCCAGGGCGATAACCATGACGCCTTCGCCAAGGCGGCAGCGATCGCCAAGGCGATGGACCTCGACCTCCACTACGACGACACCACGAAGACGCTGACGTTCACGAGCGGCAGCACCAGGGCCGCGTTCCAGGCCACCGGCGACATCCAGCGCGGCCTCACCAAGCAGGACGGCGGCCTGGTCGTCAACGGCCGCAGCGTGGCCTCGCCGATGGCCATCCTGGTCGACGGGACCGCCTACGTCGCCATCACGCCGCTGGTAGCGGCGTTCGGCGGCATCAGCCCGTGGAACGGCGACAAGCACGTCATCACCATCGAGACCGCCGACCACCTGGGCTACGCCCTGGGCGACCCGCGCACCGGCATCACCGACGGCGTCTCGCGCGTGGCGGTCGACATCCCTGCGGGAGCGGGCTACAAGCTCGCGACCGACGGCAAGGCCCTGGTGATCCACTTCCCCGGCGCTCGCGCCCAGGACGGGACCACCACGGTCAACGGCCCCAACATCGACGAGGTCGACGTGGTGAGCGGCGACAAGCAGGCGTCGCTGGTGGTCAAGACGACCTATCCGCTCGACCCGGACGGCAAGGGCTTCCAGGTGGGGACGCTCGACAAGGGCAACACCACCACGCTCTACGTCGACTTCGCGCCCTCGCTCGAGGGCCAGCCCATCGCCAAGCTGGTCAACACCGACCCGGCCGCCACGCAGGCGCTCGCCGCCCCCAAGCCGCAACCGCAGGTGGTGGTGATCGACCCCGGTCACGGCGGCATGGACCCGGGCACGTCGTCGCAGTGGTCGGTCGAGAAGACCGTGGTCCTCGACGTGGCGCTCAAGCTGAAGAGGCTTCTGGAGCAACAGAACGTCAAGGTCATCATGACGCGCGACAACGACACCTTCCTGACGCTGGCCCAGCGCTCCGCGTTCGAGACCCCGCAGCGCAACCTGTTCGTGTCCATCCACGCCAACAGCGCACCGGAGGCGAGCGCCCACGGCATCGAGACCTGGGTGTTCGGCAAGCCGCTCGACCCCAGCTACATCAACCTGGCGATCCAGGAGAACGGCTCGGGCACGCAGGGTCAGGTGCTGACCGAGAAGGCGCGCCAGAGCGCCAACGACATCGCCGCCCAGATCCTGCGCGAGACACAGCTCAACTTCTCCATGACGCTCGCCGACGACGTGCAGCAGCACCTCGTCCAGGCCACAGGGGCCATCGACCGCGGCGTGCGGAAGAACCTGTTCTACGTCCTGCGGACGGCGCGCATCCCGTCCATCCTGGTCGAGCTGGGCTTCGTCTCCAACCCCACCGAGGGCAAGGACCTGGCGGAAGCCAGCTATCAGGACGAGCTGGCCAAGGGGCTCGCCGCCGGCATCCTGCAGTTCCTGCACGGCGGAGGGATACTCGCGCAGCGCTGAGAACGCAGCGCCCGGCCGCGAGAACCCAGCCCCGAGAACGCAACGCGGAGGCCGCGGCGCGTGAGGACGCCGGCACACGCGCTCGGGCCCCTCACCGACCGCCTCGTCGGCCCGGCGTCCGGCAGTGCTCCCGACCGGGGCGGCCGCGCCACCCCGAACGCGCCACGGACGGCACTCCCTGGGCAGGTGGTAGCATGACCGCACGATGTCGCGTTCCAGCAGGCGCCCCGGCGCAGCCGGCGGCGACGACTCGCACAGGGGCCCCGAAGACCGGGCGGTAGCCGGAGCCGGCGGCGTCGTCTTCAACCCCGCAGGCGAGGTGCTCCTCCTCCACCACACCAACGGCTCGTGGGTGTTCCCGAAAGGCCACATCGAGCCGGGCGAGGACCCGCTGCAGACGGCGGTCCGCGAGACCTTCGAGGAGGCCGGGGTACGGGCGCGCTGCGACGACCCCGCCACCACCTGGACGACCCGTTACCGCAACGCCCGAGGGGAGCTGCGCCGCATCACCTGGTACCGCATGCACACCTCCGCCAGCCACCCCGTCCTGCGCGAGAAGCTGTTCCAGGACGCGGCCTTCCTGCCCGCCCGCGAAGCGGAGCGGCGCCTGAGCTTCAGCGAGGACCGCCGCCTGCTGGCCCGCGTGATGGCGGCCGCCGGGAACGGCGGCGGACCGGGCGACCCGGGAACCGCGCACGGCCGGCGAGCCGGCGGCGACGCGCACCGCGACGGCGAGGACGGATGAGCGCGGCCGGTGACGGGAGCCAGCCGGTGAGCCACGGCCTGCTCGGCAACACCGGCACGCTCACCGGGGAGCACCTGCTCGAGGGCCTGCGCAACCTGCGGGCGAGCGGGACGCTGGCGCTGGCGTCCGGCAACGGCACCGTGCTGCTGCAGGTCGCGCGGGGTCAGGTCGAGGCCAGCTACAAGCTGGGCCACTACGACAGCCTGGAGGCCGCCGGCCAGGGCTTCCACCTCTACCCCCACGAGCCTGCGACCGCGCCGCACCTGCCGGGGCGCTGTCCGCAGAGCGCCAGCCCGCTGCTGCGCGCCCTGCCACGCTTCGCGCCGGCCGTCACGCTGCCGCCCGCACTGGTCGATCTGCGCCTGCTGCTCGACCGCCTGCGCGCCACCGCCTTCAACGGCGCCCTGTCGTTCGCCGCCTCGGATCGCGGCGCCACCGCCCTGTTCCTGCAGGGACGCATCGGGGCGGCCGCGGCGGAGCGTGGCGGTTACGTTCACGACGGCCCGGACGCCATGCGCGTCCTGCAGCGGGCGGGCCTGGATCCGAACGGGCCGGCGCTGGAGCTCGATGCTCTGGACCCGCTGGTGATGCGCAGCCTGCTGGCGCTGGCGCTGGGGCGCCGCGCCTCCGGCGCGGATCCGAGCACCTTCAGCGGCCTCGTGCTCGAGCCTCGAGGGGCGCGCTTCGTCCGCAACGGACAGCCGTACCTGCAGATCGACGCCCCCGCCGAGGGCGGCGCCGGCGGTGCCACCACGCGCTTCGCGTTGCTCGAGGACGACGCCGCCATGCCCGACCTTCACCTGCCCGACGAGCCTCCGGGCTGGGAGCAGCAGCGCTACGCGCTGACGCTGCGCGGCCAGGACGCCCTCAACCCCATGACCGAGCTCGCGATGCACTTCCGCACCACCTTCGGCCACTCCGGCCAGAAGGTGCTCGAGGCGCTCGGCGGCGGGCTCAGCCTGGAGCAGGCGTCCGAGCAGCTCCACCTCGATCTGCAGGAGCTGAAGCCGTGGCTGAAGCGGCTCGAGGACGAAGGCTTGCTGCGGTCCGAGCGGGCCTGAGCCCGGCCGCGCCGCGGCGGGCCCAGGTTTCGGTGTCGTGCAGGACGCGGATCGCGGCTTGTCTGTGACGGATGCACATCCATTTCGGCGGGCGCCGCTACGCTTGCAAGCATGGACACAGCCCACGGCCGGAGCGCCCACGCACCCGCAGCCTTGCTTTCGCCGGGCGCCGGCGGCGACGACGAGATATCCCTGCGCGAGCTCTACCTGATCCTCAAGCGCGGCCTGGTGTGGATCCTGGCGGCGTCGCTCGCCGCCGCCACCGTCACCTTCCTGGCCATGCATCTGCAACCCGTGCGCTACCGGGCGACGGCGACGGTACGGCTCACGCCGCTGCAACCCCCGCAAGCCCCGTCCACTAGCGGCCAGGACCCGTCCGCCACGCAGAACGTGCTGAACCTCGCCGGCATCGCCCAGATAGGCTTCGACGCCTACCGCACGCTGGCCCTCTCGCAAGACACGCTGCACGCCACGCTGGCAGCCATGGACACGGTGCCGCACGGTCTCACCACGGCGAACCTCGCCGACGACCTGACGATGTCGAAGCTCGCGGGCGGCGGGAACGATCCCCTGGTGATCGCGCAATCGGTCACCTACGGCAACCCCAGGATCGCGGCGGACCTGGCGAACGCCTGGGCGACCGCCAGCGCCGCGGCGGTGCGCACGGCCATCGCCGGGGACATGAAGCACCTCGACCAGACCCTGGCCACGCAGCTGGTGACCGCCTCGGACGCCCTCAACGCGGCCCAGACCAAGTGGTCTGCGTTCCAGAAGACCGACGACCGCACCAGCTTGCAGGCGCAGTTGACGGCGCTGGACGGGCGCGTCACCGGAGCCCAGCAACGCCTCGACGCGCTCGAGCGCATGATGGCGTCCACGCAGGCGAAGCAGTCCATGCTCCGGGCGATCGTCCAGGCACGCACCCACGGAGATGCCACCAGCCTGACCACCCAGGTGGGCGCGCTGGCGAGCGCCGGCGCCATCGCGCCGACGCTGGCGGGCGCACTCACCCGGGCCCTGGCCGATACCCCCGGCGGCATGGCGCAGAGCCCCCAGGACGCCGCCACCGTGGTCGCCCGCGCGCAGCTGCAGCAGCAGGCGGGTGACCTGGCCGGCTACGTAGCCGAGCGCGCCACCATCCGGAAGCAGCTCGCGGGCTTCGCGCAGCAGCAGTCGGATCTGCGCGCCAGGCTGGCGAACCAGCAGATGAACGCGGAACAGCTGCAGCGCCAGCTGGACTCGGCCACCAGCTCGTACCAACAGCTGGCGAGCGTCACGCCGGTGCTACAGGCGGCCGGCACGCTGGCGCCCGAAATGGCCTCACTGTTCAGCCGCGCCTCGCTGCCCGAAGCGCCGCTCGGACACCGCACCGTGATGGCGGCGGTGGTGGCGTTCGTGCTCGCCTTCTTCGTCGCGACGCTGGGGGTGTTCCTGCGGGCGGCCGTGGTCGAGGAGAGCCGCGCCGCGCCCCCGCCCGGAGACGGACCCGCGTTCCCCGACGGAGCCGGGGGGCGTGCCGCGGCGCAGCCTGCGGACGGTGCTGCCGAAGGAGCTCCACGCGCCCTGCTGGATCACAGGCGAGGCGAGGGCGGCCCCGGGGAGGACCTGACTGCGACCCCCTAGCCAGGACCGCGTCGCCAGGACCCCGTCGCCACGGCCCGTGCACCTCTGACGTCGCAGGTATGCTGAGCAGGACATGGCGAAGCTCAGAGCGAACGCCGCGCCGGTCGCGGACCCGTTGGCAGCGACGACCGTGCCGAGGCAGGCAGCGGAGCTCGCCCCTTGAGCGAGACGCGCATCCTCCTCAGCGGCGGCAGCGGCGTGCTGGGCCGGGAGCTCCGGACGCTCCTCCCAGGCGTATACGCGCCGACGCGTGCGGAGCTCGACATCCGGCAGCCGGCAAGCGTCCTGGAGGCGGTTCGCGAGCTCCGCCCCGACGTCATCGTGCACGCTGCGGCGTACACCGACGTCGCCGGCGCGGAGCGGGAACGAGCCGCCTGCTGGCGGACCAACGTGGCGGGGACCCGCGCCGTCGTGACCGCGGCGCGCGACGCGGGCGCGCGGCTCGTCCACATCTCGACGGATTACGTCTTCCACGGCGGCCTCCCGGGAGCGTCCGGCGCGGACGCGCGCGGCCCGTCCGGGTACCGCGAGGACGACCCGCCGGGGCCGGTCCGCAACTACTACGCGCTCAGCAAGCTCGCCGCCGAAGAGGTGGCGAGAACGCTCCCCGGCACGCTCGTCATCCGCACCAGCTTCCGCCCCCGCGCGTGGCCGTACCCGGTCGCCTTCACCGACGTGTTCACCTCCCAGGACTACGTGGACGTGATCGCCCCGGACATCGCCCTGGCCGTCCGCAACCTGGAGCGCATCCCCTTCGACACGCTGCACATCGCCACCGGGCGCAAGAGCGTGTACGAGCTGGCGCGCCGCCGCCGGCCGGACGTGCGCGCGGGGACCAAGGTGGAGGCGGGCGTGGCGCTACCCGACGACATCACGTTGGACGTGGGGCGGTGGCGGGAGTTGAAGGCTTCGCTCACGCCATGAGGGCCACGCGTTAAGCTCGCCACGTGATCCACGTCGAGCCGCTGACGTTCCCGGAGGTCAGGCTCATCACCCCCCGGCTGCACCGCGACGCGCGCGGGTTCTTCCTCGAGCGCTACCGACGCGACGCGTTCAGCGAGGCCGGCATCGACGTCGTCTTCGTCCAGGACAACCATTCCCGCTCGGAACGCGGGACCGTCCGGGGCCTGCACTTCCAGCGCCCGCCGCACGCCCAGGCGAAGCTCGTCTCGGTGGTGCGCGGCACCATCTTCGACGTCGTGGTCGACGTGAGGAGCGGGTCGCCGACCTTCGGCCGCTGGGCGGGCGCCGTCCTGGACGACGAGCGCTGCCGGCAACTGTTCGTCCCCGCCGGCTTCGCGCACGGCTTCGCGGTGCGCAGCGACATCGCGGACGTGCTGTACAAGGTCGACGCGCCGTACGCTCCGGACTCCGAAGCGGGCCTCCGCTGGGACGACCCGGCACTCGGCATCGACTGGGGCGTGCCCGGCTCGGACGTGGACGCGCCCATCGTGTCGGACAAGGATCGCGCCTGGCCCGGCCTCTCGGAGCTCGACTCCGGCTTCTCGTACCGGCCGGCTTCCGGGTAGGCTTGAAGCGGCATGGCAGGGGGCGACTGGTGAGCAGCGACGGACACCACAAGACCATCCTCGTCACGGGGGGAGCGGGTTTCATCGGCTCGGCCGTGGTGCGCCGGCTGGTAGCCGAGGGGCGGCACCGCGTGGTGACCCTCGACGCGCTCACCTACGCCGGCCACCGCGAGAGCCTGGCCGAGGTGGAGGGCACGCCCAACTACCGCTTCGTGCACCTCGACATCCTGGATGCAGGCGGCGTGAGCGCGCTCCTCGCCGAGGAGCGGCCCGACGCGGTGATGCACCTGGCCGCCGAGAGCCATGTGGACCGCTCCATCGACGACCCCGAGGCCTTCGTGCGGACCAACGTGCTCGGCACGCAGCGGCTGCTGGAAGCCGTGCGCCGTCACCTCGCCGACCGCGAGCCGGCGGCCGCCGAGCGCTTCCGGTTCCTGCACGTATCGACGGACGAGGTCTACGGCAGCCTCGGCCCCGACGACCCGCCGTTCACCGAGCGGAGCGCCTACCGGCCACGTTCCCCCTACGCCGCCAGCAAGGCGGCGGCGGATCACCTGGCGCGCGCCTACCGCCACACCTACGGCCTGCCCGTGATCGTCACCAACTGCTCCAACAACTTCGGGCCCTACCAGTACCCGGAGAAGCTCATCCCGCTGACGGTCCTGAAGGCGCTGGCGGGCGAGCCCGTCCCCGTGTACGGGGACGGCTCCAACGTGCGTGACTGGCTCTACGTCGAGGATCACGTCTCGGGGCTGCTGGCCGCGCTGGAGCGCGGGCGGCCGGGCGAGACCTACCTGATCGGCGGGGGCAACGAGCGCAGCAACCTGGAGGTGGTGCGCACGGTCCTCGGGGCCCTGAACGAGCTGGCGCCGGCCGAGCGAGACCACCGCCAGCTGATCGCCTTCGTGAGCGACCGGCCGGGGCACGACTTCCGCTACGCGGTGGACGCCGGCAAGGCCCGGAACGAACTCGGATGGCGGGCCCAGCGGGGCTTCGACGAGGCCATGCGCGACACGGTGCGGTGGTTCCTGGAGCACGGCGAGTGGTGCAGCGCCGTGACCCGGGGCCGCTACACCCTGGAGCGGCTCGGGAGCCCGGCGTGAGCCGCGCCAGCACGCGATTGGCCCGAACGCGGCACGCGGCGGGGACGCCGTGAAGGGCATCATCCTGGCCGGAGGCAGCGGCACCCGCCTCTACCCCGCCACGCTCGCCGTCAGCAAGCAGCTCCTGCCCGTCTACGACAAGCCGATGATCTACTATCCGCTGTCGGTCCTGATGCTGGCGGGCATCCGCGAGATCCTGGTCATCTCCACACCGCGCGATCTGCCACTGTTCCGTGAGCTTCTCGGCGACGGCTCCCAGTGGGGCGTGCGTTTCGCGTACGCCGAGCAGCCGAAGCCCGAGGGGCTGGCCCAGGCGCTGATCATCGGCGAGGAGTTCATCGCCGGGGACCGCGTGGCGCTCATCCTCGGGGACAACATCTTCTACGGGTACGGGTTCACCGGCAGGCTGCAGGCTGCGGCCGCGCGGGAGAGCGGCGCGAACGTCTTCGGGTACTACGTGCGGGACCCGGAGCGGTACGGGGTCGTGGAGTTCGACGAGGCGGGTCGCGTGCTCAGCGTCGAGGAGAAGCCCGCGTCGCCGAAGAGCAACTACGCCGTCACCGGGCTGTACTTCTACGACGGGCGCGCATCGGAGTACGCACGTGGGCTGTCACCCTCGGCGCGTGGGGAGCTGGAGATCACCGATCTGAACCGGCGCTACCTGCAGGACGGGGAGCTCCACATCGAGGTGCTCGGGCGCGGGATGGCCTGGCTTGACACCGGCACCCATAAGAGTCTTCTGCAGGCGGCCAACTTCGTGGCAACGGTCGAGTCCCGCCAGGGC
>DATFNF010000004.1:0-68162 GCA_035266525.1 Trueperaceae bacterium
CAGGGCCTCGGCGAGGAGGGGCTCGAGCTGCTCGCCGAGGCCGGGCAGGCCACGGGGATGCCGGTGGTGACCGAGGTGACGTCACCCGAGCTGGTCGAGACGGTGGCGTGCAGGGCCGACATGCTGCAGATCGGCGCCCGCAACACCCAGAACTTCGCCTTGCTGGCGGAGGTCGGGCGCAGCGCCAGGCCGGTGCTGTTCAAGCGCGGCATGTCCACCTCCATCGCCGAGTACCTGCAGGCCGCCGAGTACATCCTCAGCCAGGGGAACCCCAACGTCGTGCTGTGCGAGCGCGGCATCCGCACCTTCGAGACCGCCACGCGCTTCACCCTGGACGTCAGCGCGGTGCCGGTGCTCAAGGAGGAGACGCACCTCCCGGTTTGGGTCGACCCCAGCCACGCGGCGGGCCGGCGCAGCCTGGTCGGCCCGCTGGCGCTCGCCGCGGCCGCCGCCGGCGCCGACGGCCTCATCGTGGAGGTCCATGCCCGGCCCGAGGAGGCCCGCTCCGACGCGGCGCAGCAGCTCGACGACGCCGAGTTCGGCGCCCTCATGACGCGGCTCAGGGCCGTGGTGAGCGCCCTCGGGAAGGCGCTCTGAGATGCGGCCGGCGCCGCTGTTCGGCACCATCGTCATCGCCGGCGTCGGCCTGATCGGCGGGTCGGTGGGCCTCGGCATCCGCCAGCGCTTCCTGGCGCACCGCACCATCGGTCTCGATCAGGACCCCGCCGCGCTCGACGCCGCGCGCGGCCTGGGCATCATCGACGCGACTCGGCTGGCGGTCGGCGAGTGGCTCGGCGAGGCCGACCTGGTGGTGCTGGCCACACCCGCCCGCGCCATCGCGCCGCTGGCCCGCGCGATGGCGCCTCACCTCGGGCCGGACGCCATCGTGACCGACGTGGGCAGCGTCAAGGCCGGCATCGTGGCGGAGCTCCGCGATCTGCGCTTCGTGGGCGGCCACCCCATGGCCGGCAGCGACAAGGCGGGCGTCCTGCATGCCGACGCCGCGCTGCTGGAGAACGCCGTGTGGGTGCTCACCCCCGACGAACGCACGGACGCCGGGGCGCTGCAGCGCGTGGACGCCTTCGTGACGGCGCTCGGGGCCAGGCCGCTGCGGGTGGCCCCGGAGCGCCACGATCGCCTGGTGGCGACCGTCAGCCATCTCCCCTACCTGGCGGCGGTCGCGCTGACCGCGCTGGTCGACCGCGGCGAGGAGCGCGAGCTGACGATGCTGCTCGCGGCCGGCGGCTTCCGCGACCTGACGCGGGTCGCGTCCGGAAGCCCGCTCATGAGCCGCGACATGGTGGCCGGCAACCGCGAGGCGGTGCGCGGTGCGCTGCGCGCCTTCCGCGCCGAGCTGGAGGGCCTGGAGGCCCTCCTCGACGACGACGCTGCCCTGCTCGCCCGGGCCGAGGCCGCCAAGCGCGTGCGCGACGGCATCCCCATCGTGCGCCGCAGCCTCCTGCCGGCGCGGCACGAGCTCGTCATCGCGGTACCCGACCGTCCCGGCGAGTTCGCCAAGATCACCAGGGCGCTGGGCGAGGCGGCGGTGAACATCAAGGACCTGGAGGTCCTGGGCATCCGCGAGGCGGGCGGCGCGGTGCGCATCGCCGTCGAGTCGGACGAGGCGCTCGCGCGCGCGCGCCGCGCTCTGGAGGACGCCGGTTACGAGGCGCGCAGCCGCAACGGAGGCTAGCGTGCCCTCCAGCCGGGACACCCTCTTCGACCTGGCCGTGAACCGTGCCGGCGAGGTGGCGGCGCGCCTGGCCGCCGGCGATGAGGCCGGCCGCCGACGCGCGCTCGAGGTGTGGTACCTGAAGACGCGGTTCGCCTACCGCGTGCCGTTCGAGGCGCTGCTCGCGGCGCTCGCGCGGCGCCCGCACGGCGCCGTCCACTGGGCGGGCGGGGAGCGCGGCGGCTGGCGGCCCGGCCCGCCCGACCGGCCCTGACCTCGCGGCCGGGGCGGTCCTCCACGCGGCGCCGCGGCCGGACCGCTGCCGCGCCGACCGCCGGCTCCGTGAGCGTGCGGCGCGGCGCGACGGACCGGGCCGCACGCCGGAGCTCAGTCGTCGATCGTCAGCCGGTAGCGGCCGCTACGACCCTCCTGCCTCACGTCCACCCGCGCCCGCTGGCCCCCGCGGGCGTACTCGGCGGTGATGCGGTCGCGATGCTCCTGGTACCGGATGCGGTGCCAGCCGTGCGCCCGCATGCGGCTGTCGACATCGCCGTACACGCCGTAGAGCGAGGCATCGGAGCGGAAGACGGTGTCGAAGTGGTGCGGGCCGGCCTGGCGCTGCTCCACCACCACCCCGGGGAACTCGAACTGCAGCCCCAGGTGGGCCCACACGATGACGCCCTGCGACGGCGCGGTGGCGGGGTTGCCGGGCCGCACCACCGCGGTGCAGCCGGCGAGGAGCAGCGCCAGCGCCACCGACAGCAGGGCCGGCCTGGCTGGAATGGTGCGCGTTCTTCGCATATCCGTACTACCTCCCATCCGCATCGGCGTTGGAGGCGCCGGGCGCGTGCCGGCAGGCGCCGCGGTCTCGGAACCCACCTGCCCGGGCGGTGCCATGGTAGGCGACGCGCCGCGCGAGTTCTGTGAGATGTCCTTGAGCGTTCGTTGACCCGGAGGCGCGGCGGGCTCCCGCGCGCCGCCGGCGCCGGGCAGCGGGCGGACACGCGCCGCCCCGGACTGTGCGCTATCCTGGCCGCATGCACGGCCAGCCGGGGGGCCTCGTGGACCGCTTCGGGCGGGTGGTGCGGGATCTGCGCGTGAGCGTGACCCCGCGCTGCAACTTCCGCTGTCACTACTGCGACCCGCTGGGCGCCGGGGGGCACGAGCCTCCGGGCACGCTCGGCGTCGAGCAGGTGGGCACGGTGCTGCGCGCCGCAGCGGCCCTGGGCATGAGCTCGGTGCGCTTCACCGGCGGCGAGCCGCTGCTGCGCAAGGAGCTTCCCGCGATGATCCGCATCGCCAAGGGGGAGCTGGAGCTGCCGGACGTCGCCGTCACCACCAACGCCAGCGCCCTGGAGCGGCGCCTCCCCGAGCTCCTCGACGCCGGCCTCGACCGCCTCAACATCTCGCTCGACGCACTCGACCCCGAGGTGTTCCGCGCCATCACCCAGGGCGGCGACTTCGCCCGCGTGTGGCGCGGGATCGAGGCGGCGACCGACGCCGGGCTCACGCCCGTGAAGCTCAACACCGTCGTCATGCGCGGTCTCAATGACGGCGAGATCGTGCCCCTGGCGCGTCTCGCCGAGGAGGGCGAGCTCCACGTCCGCTTCATCGAGTACATGCACCTCAACAACGCGGCCGTGGCCGACTACCGGGTGCGCTTCATGGCGGGCGCCGACATCCGCGCCCGCATCGAGGCCGCCTTCGGCGCCCTGGAGCCGGTCGAGACCGACCCGTCCGCACCGGCGCGGCTGTTCCGGGTGCCGGGCTGGCGTGGCGCCATCGGCTTCATCAACCCGGTGACGGAACCGTTCTGCGGCGCCTGCAGCCGCATGCGCGTCACCTCCGACGGCATGCTCCGCCCCTGCCTCCTGACCGACCGCGAGTTCGAGCTGCGCAGCGCCCTCGCCGAGGCCGACCCGGTAGCCGCGGTGATCGACCGTTTCCTGCTCGGGGCCGGACGCAAGGTGGCTTCCGGGATCACCGCGCCGACGGAGCGGCCGCGCACCATGGTCGCCATCGGCGGCTGAGCGGGGCGCGCAACGGGGCCGCAGCGGGGCGCAGCGAGGCGTCACGCCGCCCGCCGGGGCGGGCCCGGCGAGCGTGCGCTCAGCCGGGCAGCCGGAACAGCGCCGCCATCCCCTGGCCGCCCCCCACGCACATCGAGATGATGCCGTGCTCCTTGCCGGTGCGCCGCATCTCCGCGAAGAGGTCGGCGGCGATCCGCGAGCCGGTCGCGCCGAGCGGGTGCCCGATGGCGATGGCGCCGCCGTTGACGTTGAGCCTGTCGTCGGGGATGCCGAGCTCCAGCTGGCTGTAGCGGCACTGGCTGGCGAAGGCCTCGTTGATCTCGAAGAGGTCGACATCGTCGACGGTCATCCCGGTCTTCGCGAGCAGCTTGCGGACGGCGGGCACCGGGCCGATACCCATGATCTCCGGTGGCACGCCCGCGACGGCCGCCTGCACGAACACCGCCAGCGGCTCGAGCCCGAGCGCCTCGGCGCGGTCACGCGGCATGGCCACCGTCATGGCGGCGCCGTCGTTGAGCGGGCTGGAGTTGCCGGCGGTGACGGTGGCGGCAGCGTCGTCGGCGAAGACCGTCGCGAGGCCGGCGAGAGCCTCCATGCTGGTGCCCTCCCGCGGCCCCTCGTCGTGGCGCAACACCACCTCGTGCCAGGCGCCGGACTCGTCCTGCACCCTGGTCGGCACGGCGACCAGGTGGCCCTCCAGCTTCCCCGCCTGGCGCGCGGCGATCGCCTTGCGGTGGCTGGCGAGGGCGAAGGCGTCCTGCTCCCGGCGGCCGATGCCGAAGCGGCGCGCCACCTCCTCGGCGGTCTGCCCCATGCTGTGGTAAGCGCCGGGCTTGCGCCGGGCGAGCGCGCGGTTGAAGGCCGGCTCGCGGCCGCCGATGGGAACCCTGCTGGTACAGTCGCTGCCGCCGGCGAACACCACGTCGTTCATGCCGGCAGCGATGGAATGCACGCCCTGCACGATGACCTGCAGCCCGCTGGCGCAGAAGCGGTTGATGGTCGCGCCGGCCACGCTGTCGGGGAACCCGGCGATCTGCGCGGCGATGCGCGCCATGTTGTAGCCTGCCTCGCCTTCGGGATGGGCGTTGCCAACCAGCACGTCGTCGATGTCCCCGGGATCCAGCCCGGGGCTCCGCGCCAGAGCTTCCTTCAACACGAGTCCCGCCAGGTCATCGGGCCGCGTGTCCTTGAGCAGGCCCTTGTGGGCCCGGCCGACCGGCGTGCGGATGGCGGCGGTGATCACGACCTCACGCATGCTGCTCCATCTCGTGTCCCATCTGGTCGTTCCCTTCCGCGCCGGTGCCGCCGCAGCGTGCGCCGCGAGGCGGGAGAGCCGTTCTCGGCAACGGGCGCGTCAACTGTTCCAGGGCCGGAGCCGGATGACCCCTTCTTTGAGGTGCGCGACCTCCGGACCGCTGCCGGACGTGCCGTCGTCACCGGCCTGGGCCACGGCGCTACCGATGCGGAGCTGGGGGCTCTGGATGCGCTCGGCCCACACCACCGCCTTCTCGTTGCCGCCGGCGCCGGCGTGTGCCAGGCCGCGCAGCGTCCCGACCACGATGATGTCGTCGTTGGCGATGATCTCGGCGCCCGCGTTGACGTCACCGAGGACGACCACCGAGCCGGTCGACTCGATGCGGCCACCACTGCGCACGGTGCGCGCCACGATGACGGTCTCGCCGCGCGCCTGGGGCACCGTCGTGGGCGGACGGAGCTCGCTGAGGCTGCCACCGGCGGACTCGACCGCCTCCTTGACGCGCAGGGCCAGCCCGAACGGCACCTTCCCGGCCACCTCGATCGCCACCTTGCCCTGCAGCAGCTGAGCGTGGGCCTTGAGGCTGGCGTCGACCGCCTCCGGCGTGTCGCTCTCCTCGAGACTCAGCAGGATGCCGCCCCGCGTTCCTCGCGCCTTCATCAGGGAATGTGCACCTCCACGCCGTGCAGCTTCCAGTACCCCGCGAGGAAGTCCCGCGCGACCGGGACCGACACGTAGGAGCTGGCGCCGCCGTACTCGAGGAATACCACGATGGCGATCTTCGGGTCCTTCACCGGGCTGAAGCCCATGAACCAGGCGTGCGTCCAGCCGTCGCCGCGGCTCGTCTGGGCGGTGCCCGTCTTGCCGGCCACGCTCACGTTGTCCGGGAACACCGACGGCCCCAGGAACCACTTCTCCGGGAACGCCGTGAAAGCCAGCCGCATGCCGTGGATGAGCGTGTCCCAATAGCTGCCGTCGATGTGCCGGATCTGCGGCTTGACGGGGGTGTCGCCCACCTTCTCCACCAGGTGCGGCTTCGCCTCCATACCGTGCTCGGCCACGGTGCTGATGAGCTGGGCGAGCTGGACCGGGGTGGCGAGCGTGTCGCCCTGACCGATGATGGTGTTGAGGGTGTAGCCCGGAAGCCAGCCGTGCTTGTACTGGGGCTGCGAGTGCACCCACTGCAGGTCCGGCACGCGCCCGCTCTCCTCGGCGGGGAGGCCCACCCCCACCGGCTTGCCGTAGCCGAGCTTGTAGGCGTTGTCGACCTCGTCCTGCATGAAGCCGTTCCAGCCGCTGGAGAAGCCGGGGGTGGTCAGCGCGGCGTTCCAGAAGAACGTGTTGCAGCTGTCGGCGATGCCCTGGGCGATGTCGTAGGGACCCTTGTCGAAGGTGGCCCAGTTGTGGAACGTGACGCCCCCGTAACGGATGTCGGCGGCACAGTCGAACTTGCTCTGGGGGGTGACGAACCCGTCCTGCAGCATGGTGTAGGAGGTGATGATCTTGAAGGTGGAGGCCGGCGGGTAGGCCTGGATGGCACGGTTCTCGAGGGGCCGGTTGGTGCTGTCCTGCAGGATGGCGTTCACGGCCTTGGCGTTGACCGGCAGGTGGGTGAACAGGTTCTCGTCGAAGGTGGGCGCACTGGCCATCGCCAGGATGTCGCCGTTCTTCGGATCCACGGCCAGGAGCGCGCCGTGCACCTCCTTGGCGAGCGGCATATGGGTCCGCTTGCGGTCCTGGTTCACGTACTTCAGGGCCGACTTCAGAGTGTCCTCGGCCAGCCGCTGGACCTGTGGGTCGATGGTGAGCGTGACGTCCTGCCCGGGTTGCGCCGGCCACAGCAGGGTGGACCGCACCACGTTGCCGACGTTGTCGACCTCGACCAGCCGGGCGCCGGCGGTCCCGTGGAGCGCCTTCTCGTAGCTCTTCTCGATCCCCATCACGCCGACGAGGTCGTTGACGGTGTAGCCGGGGTAGCGCTCGGGATCGGCCTGGGTGGTGTAGCCGACCGTCTGCGCCGCCAGGTTGGTCGGGTAGGTGCGCTCCACGCGCTGGCGCAGGTACAGGTTCGGGTGACCGGCCACGCGTTCCTCGATGGCGGGCACGAGCTTGTCGGGGATGTTCCAGGCCAGCACGGCGCCGTTACGTACCTCGTCGGGGTTGTTGGGGTCCGGCGGCCGCGGCTCGCCCTCGAGCCCGAGCAGGCGCTTGAGCCGCGACCAGTCGGGGATCTTGCCGCCGCGGTACATGAGGTCGTAGGCGATGCGATCGTCGGCCAGGACGGTGCCGTCGCTCGCCAGGATGCGTCCGCGGAGGGGCGTGATGGGCTTCTGCTGGGTGGCGTTCTGCTCGCTCCGGGCGGTGAACTCCTCCGCCATGGCCAGCTGCAGGTACATCAGCCGCGCGGTGTAGGCCACCAGCACCGTCAGCACGAGCGCCAGCACCAGCCTGGAGCGTCCGTTCACAGCAGCTCCTTGCGCAACAGCCGACTACGCTGCAGCAGCGCCGCCCCCCATGGCAGCAGCAGCAACCCGGCGGCCACCGTGAGCACGCTCTCGACGGCGGCGACGGCGCCCATCCGCACCAGCGACTCCGCCGAGCCCGTCAGCCACAGCAGCAGCGGCGCCATCACCAGCCATTTGCCGGCCTCGGCGGCGAGGATCACCAGCGCGCGCTCGAACACGCCCGACTGCGTGAGCTGCGCCCGCACGATGCTGGCCGCCAGGGCCGCGCCGGCCAGCGCGAACGCGTGCACGCCCAGCACGCCGGCACCCATCACGTCCTGCAGCAGGCCCACGCCGTAGGCCAGCAGCACGAGCTGCCAGGGCTGGATGCGCCACAACAGGGTCAAGACCGCGATCATGAACAGGTCCGGTGTCGGGAAGGGGTTCATCAGGGCTGCCAGGAAGCCTTGTACGATCACCAGGACCAGGTAGAACAGCAGCAACCGCATGTGCCCAAGTGTACCGTCAGGGGGCGGTCGGTCGGCTGAGGACACGCCGCACCCCGCAGGCGCGGCGTGCGGCGGTTTACATTGGTGCTCATGGCTATCCTCCTCATCCATGGCGGCGCCGGCTCCCACCCGGAAGACGCCGAGAGCGACACCATCCAAGGGCTGGAGAGCGCCTGCGAGGCGGGGTACGGCGGCTTTCCGGACGGCGGCGCGCTGGCGGCAGCATTGGCTGCGGTCACCGCCATGGAGGCCAACGAGCTGGCGTTCAACGCCGGCATCGGCGGCTCGCCCACGCGCGAGGGTACGGTCGAGCTCGACGCCGCGGTGATGCTGTCCGACGGCACCAGCGGCGCGGTCACCGTCGTTCGGAACACCCCCTTCGCGGCGCGGCTGGCGGACAAGGTCCGCACCCAGACGCCCCACGCCCTCCTCGCCGCGCACGGAGCGGAGGCCCTGGTGGACGATCCGGTCCCCAACGCGCGGCTGCTGACGCCTCGCAGCCTCGCCTCGCTGGAGCGCTGGCGCGCCAGCCACGCCTCGCCCTCCGGGTCCGGCACGGTGGGCGCGGTGGCGCTGGGCGACGACGGAAGGCTGGCGGCGGTCACCAGCACCGGCGGCATGGTCGGCAAGTGGGCGGGGCGGGTCGGCGACACGCCCATCGTGGGCGCGGGCACCTACGCCGACGAGCGGGTGGCGGTGTCGTGCACCGGCCGCGGCGAGGCGTTCATGCGGGCGGTGACGGCCAAGGCCCTATCCGACGCGCTGCGGGCCGGCGACGACCTGGAGGCCGCGTTGCAGGACGCCCTGGCAGGCATCCGTCGCTTCGGCGGCGACGGCGGCCTGATCGCGGTGACCGCGTCGGGCCGCTTCGGTCTCGCCTTCAACAGTGCCAGCATGGCGCAGGGCTGGCGCTGGCCGCGTGGCGGCGAGGCGCGTCTCGCCCGCGAGGCGGGCGTGGTGGTGATGGGCGAGGGCTAGCCCCGGCCAGGGGCGGCTGCGCGCCCCCCTCGCGGCCGCCAAGCGCGGCGAACGCCGTCCCAGGCCCGGGCGAACGTCCCTGGGAGCGCTTCCTGGCCGGCGATATGCTCGTGACGTGATCCATACGGTCACGGTCAACCCCGCGCTGGACATCACCTACCGGGTGGAGGAGATCGTCTTCGACGACACCGTCCGCGCCGAGGACGTCCTGCGCGCGCCCGGCGGCAAGGGCATCAACGTCAGCCGCGTGGCCGCCCGGCTGGGCCAGCCCACGGTGGCCATGGGCTTCGTCGGCGGCCGTGCGGGCGAGGAGCTCCGGGAGCGCCTCGAAGCCGAGGACGTGCGTACCTGGTTCACCCACGTGGCCGGCGCCACCCGTACCAACGCCATCGTCCAGGACGGCGCCGGCCATCAGATCCGGGTCTCCGGGCCGGGGGCGGAGGTCACCCCCGACGACGTCGACCGCCTGGTGGAGAGCCTCTTCGACCTGCGGGCGCCCGACATGCTGGCGCTCTGCGGCAGCCTCGTCCCCGCCATGCCCCCCGACTTCTACACCACCGTCGCCCGCCGCGCCGAGGCCGACGGCATCCGCGTGGCCATCGACGCCGACGGGCGGCAGCTGGAGTCGGCGCTCGAGGCCGGCGTCTACCTCGTCAAGCCCAACCGCTACGAGCTGGAGCGCCTGACGGGCCGCCAGGTGGGCACCCGCGAGGACGCGGTGGCCGCCTCCCGGCCGCTGCTCAAGCAGGGCATCCAGGTGGTGCTCACCAGCCTGGGCGCCCAGGGCGCCGTGCTCGTGAGCTCGGATTGCGCGCTGCACGCCTACGCGCCGCACGTGGAGATCGACTCGGCGGTCGGCGCCGGCGACGCCATGCTGGCGGGCGCGCTCTCGGCCGCCGTGGACGGAGCGCCCTGGGAGACGCTGCTGCGTCTGGGCGTGGCGTGCGGCACGGCCACCGCCATGACGCCGGGCACCGAGCTGTGCCGGAGCGCCGACATCGAAGCGCTGCTGCCCCAGATCGTGGTCGAGACGCTGTAGCCGCCGGGACGCCGGCAGGTCAGATCTGGTTTCATCCATCCCCAACGGGACAAACGGCTCTTTGGCAAAGGCTTCCCCCGGTGCATAAAGGGGGGAGACGCCAGTACGGACACACGGTCTCGCGTTCCGAGGGAAGGGGGGACGCAGGTGGACGAGTCGTGCCTCACGAAGGGGGCCCCGCGCCCTCGGACCGCATCTCCGGCGCCGCACCGGACACGCTGCCCGGCGCACGGCCGCTGCCGCCTGGGCGGACGCGACCCGCCGCGCCGCTCCTGACAGCGCTGCCGGGGCCCGGCGCCGGGGTACGGCGCACCTTCCGAAGAGGACAGCTTAGGAGAGGCCATGCGAGCCAGAGCACCCATCCTCGCAGCCGTCGCGATCGTGATCGTCTGGGTCGCGGGCTGCACCACCGCCCCTCCCGTGGGCACGCTCACCATCGACGCCCGTCCGGAGAGCACGTACATCGCCGTACTGGACGGCACCACCACGGTGCACGCCGGCTACGGGGACGTGACCCTCAGCGGCCTGAAGTCCGGGAGCTACCTCGTGCTCGAAGCGCGCGGGGAGCGCAGCAAGAGCGTCACCGTGAGCGTGGCGCCGGGCGGCAGCACCCGCGTCGACGCCCATGTCACGCAGGAGGACGACTCCGACCAGCCGGTGTGGGCCGGCCGCAACGGCGATCACGAGCAGACGCCCGGCGGCGGCATGCAGGGCAGCGACACCCGCCAGGGCGACCTCTTCGGCGACCTCTACGTGCTGCTGAGGAACGCCAACGGTGAGCCCATCACCATCACCATCGCGGGCGTCGATTACGTGCAGCCGCTGGCCTTCTACGCCGACGCCAACGGCGAGCCGGCCGAGCCGGTCACGGACCTCGCCGGCGATCCCGTACCCCTCGCCCTCGGCGCGGAAGGCACGGACTTCGAGGGCGAGATCATCAGCCCGCAGTACTACCCGCCGGACACGGGCGCCCTGGTCGTGCCCAAGGAGATCGACCTCGGCCGCCTGAACGAGGTGCGCGCACCGGACAACGTGCTCGACCGCGCCTACGACGAGGCCATGGCGAACCTGGCCAGCAGCGTCAAGCCCATCACCCAGGACCCGATGGGGCGCCTGGAGTACTGGACCGATGACGTCACGCCGGTCGCCATCGACTCGCCGCTCGAGAACCTGGCGCTGTACCGGGCCCTCATGCTGGCCCTCGAGGCCGACGACACGGGCGGCCTGGTGATCGTGGGCTCCGACGGCGGCACGCTGCTGGACACCCACCTGCGGCCCGCCGACGCGCGCAACCCGGCCGACCCCACCGACCCGCGCCACGTCAGCCTCGACTACGCGGCCGCCATGCTCGCGGCCGCCGCCGACAAGACCGGCGACATCGACGTGGACGTGGCCATCACCATCAACACCTTCCTCGGCATCAACGGCCTCGCCGAGCCCGACTACTTCGACCTGATGGGCTACGGCCACGTCCGCGCCGACCACTTCGGCGACGAGGAGGCGACCGTCCTGCAGCCCGTGGAGGGTGACCCGACGCTGTACCGGGTCACCACCATCAACCTCTTCGACCGCATCTTCGGCGCGCGGGCGAGGGACGCGCAGGACGCCGTGGGCTTCGCGGACGCCGCCGACGACGACCTGACGGTGCTCGAGTACGTCCACAACTACCTGCCGCCCGAGGCGCTCTAGCCCGGGCCGTGGGCCGCGGGCGGGCGGCACGGAGCCGCCCGCCCGCGACGGGGGAGCGATGATGAGACGACATCCAGGCAACGCGCTGCTGCTGGCCGTCCTGGCCGCCGCCGGCCTCGCCGGTCTGGCGGCATGCAGCCAGCAGAGCGCGCCCACGCTGGTCACGCTGCAGGTGCTGGGCAAGCGCAACGCGCCCACCGACGCCAGCTGGGTGGCGGTCGCGGACGGGACCGGCGTGTGGCACCCGCTGAGCTCCTCGTGGCCCGGCACCTACCAGGTCCGTCCCGACAGGCTGGGACGCTACTCGATCGCGCTCGGCTGCGCCTCCGACCCGCCGAGCGTGACGGTCTTCCACGGCACCATCGACGAGGCGTTGACGCTCACCGCGAAGTGCGAGGCGGAGGACGACGAAGGCTGCGCCGATGCCATGGCCCTGCCGGCCTCGACGCCGCAGGCGAGCCCTGTGGAGCTGCGGGGCCCGGCACCGGGCGGAACGCTCACGCCGCTGGCGGGCGCGCTGCTCTACACCATCGACGTGGCCGGCCTGCCGCCGGGGGAGCGAGCCTTCACCTACTTCCACGGCGACCCCCTGGCGCTCGACGAGGCCATGGGCCCGGTCTACGTGTCCCTGGGACGCGACAACGTCCTGTTCTTCACCCTCATCGCGCCGGAGACCGCGGTGGGGTCCGGCGCGCCCGCGGCCAACGCGGTGACGGCGTGGAGCTGGTCGACAGCGTCCAGCGGACAGCCGGCGGTCCACGTGATCGCCGGTGGTATCGGCGGCAACGTCGCCGTCCCCGAACACGGCACGGCCACGGTGCTGGGCGCATACGGCGACGCGGTCGCCGCCAAGGCCACGCTCAAGCTCCCGCACGCGGTGCGGGTGCCGCTCGGCAACGCCGGGAGCGACACGCTCACCTACCACCTCGTTCCGGCGACGCTGAGTGCCGAGAGCGACGAGGCGACCACCATGCTCTCGGCCACCGCGGTCGGCGCGCCCGACGCGACCGGAGCCAGGCCGATCCGCGTGGTCCGGAAGGCGCTCCCGCTCGGCGCGGCCGCGGACGAGACCCTGGCCCTCCCGACCACGCCGATGGCCGCCACCGACCGTCTGCCGGACGGGACCGTCCGCTGGTCCGCCTACCGCGACGCCCAACTCGGCGCGGCGCAGGCCTATCAGCTCACCACCACGGTCGGGCCGGCGGCCGCTCCGACGCTGGTCTGGCGCGCGGCCATCACGCCCGGCTGGCTCGCGGTCGGCGGCGCCACGGAGTCGTTCCAGTACCGCAACCCCGACCTGGCCGCGGTGGCGGGAAGCGGATGGCTCCTTGAGGAGGCGGCGGGCACCTGGGAGCTCGACGCCCTGCTCGGCATGGACGCGGCCGGCGGCAGCCTCGACCTCCCCTCGGTGCTCAGGGGCGAAGGTCCCGAGTCGCCCGACACGACCTTGTGGAGCGCGGGCAGGAGCGGGCCGCTGTGACGAGCCCGGCCGGCGGGGGCTCCCGCCGTGACCCCGGGGGCGCCCCGGCTTCGCCGCCGGGCGCCCGATAGCCGCCGTATATACGGCGGATGGACCATGGAAGGGTGGGTGACGCGTGCCCTTCCGGTGCGCGTCACCGCGCGGGAAGGGGACGCGAAGGCATGCGCATCCTGGTCGTCGACGATGAGCCGGACCTCACACGGGCCCTGGCCGCCCTGCTGGGCGCGGAACGCTACCAGGTGGCCACCGCCGCCAGCAGCGACGAGGCGTACGCGGCGCTCGCCGAGAGCGAGCCGGACGTCATCGTCCTGGACGTGATGTTCCCGGAAGACGAGGACGGCGGCTTCAGGCTGGCGCGCGAGCTGCGCACGGCCGGCTGCCTGGCCCCCATCCTGTTCCTCACCGCGCGCGACGCCCCCGACGACCGCGTCGCGGGCCTGGATCTCGGGGGGGACGACTACCTGACCAAGCCCTTCGACGCCGCCGAGCTGCTGGCGCGCGTCCGCGCCCTGCTGCGGCGTGGCAGCGAGCAACGCACCGCCACCCTGCAACGGGGTCCGCTGACGATCGACTTCCGCGCCCGCTCGGTGAGCTGGGACCGTGAGCCGGTCTCCCTCAGCGACCGCGAGTTCTGCCTGCTGGAACATCTGGCGCTGCACCCGGAGCGGGCCTACAGCGTCGCCGAGCTCGCCGACAGCCACTTCCCCACCGCGGCCTCGGGCAGCTACGCGGTGCGGACCTACGTGTTCCGGTTGCGGACCAAGCTCGCGCCCGAGGTCATCGCCACGCTCCCGGGAGGCTACCGCCTTGGCGTTCCGTAGGCGTCTGCTCCTCGCGCTGGTCGCCCTGGCGGTCACCGCCGCCGGGGTGCAGGCGGTGCTGGGATACATCAGCTTCCGCGCCGCCCTGGAGCGCGACCGTGCCGCGGACCTGCAGCGCTTCGCCAGCCTGGTGACCGACGCCTTCGACCTGCGCGGTGCGGTGCCCGTGCCGATCCCCGAGCGCCTGCCGATGCTCACCGAGGAGGAGGGCCGCTTCCGGCTGTTCAGGGACGGCGCCCTGCTCGTGGAGGGCGGCGGGCGCTTCCCGGCCGAGGGGGCGCCCTGGATGCGCGCCACGCTGCCGCGACCGGGAGGCTACCTCCTGGAGGTGGCCCTCGACCGGCAGGAGCTGGGGCTGGCCGTGCGCGAGTACCTGCGCTCCACGGGCGTCGCGCTCGCGGCGGTCGTCGTCCTGGGGCTGCTGCTCGCCGTGCTCCTGCACGACAAGCTGCTGCGGCCGTTGCGCCGCCTCGAGGCGGCCACCGAGGCGGTGGCGAACGAGCGCTTCCCGGCCCCCCTTGACGCGCGCAATGAGGACGCTTTCGGCCCTCTGGCCCGCAGCTTCAACGTCATGGTCGGCAGCGTCCGCCGCGCGCTGGACCGCGAGCGCAGCTTCACGCGCTACGCCTCCCACGAGCTGCGCACGCCCGTGGCCAACCTCAAGGCCACCGCCGAGGCGGTGCGGCTGGGCGCGCTCCCGACCGGCGAGCTCGAGCCCGTGGTGCGCCGCAACGCGGAGCGGCTCGAGCGCACCCTGGACGGGCTGCTGGCCCTGGCGCGCGCGCACGGCCCCAGCGAGCCGGTGGCCGTCGACGCGCTGCTCGCCAGCGTCGCCGGGTCGTTCGGCGACGGCGCCTGCGAACGCCTGAGGCTGGAGCCGGAGCCGGCCACCCTGGCCGCGCCGCGCGTGGCCCTCGAAGCCGCCGTCCGGAACCTCGTCGACAACGCACTGCGCTACACCGAGGGGCCGGTCGGCGTTGCCTGCCGGGACGGGCCGGAGGTCCGCATCAGCGTGTGCGATGCCGGGCCGGGGGTGCCGGAGGAGGCGCTGACGGCGCTGGGCACGCCGTTCCACCGCCTTCGCCACGACGGGCGCGGTCTCGGCGTGGGGCTGGCGTTCGCCCGCCAGGTCGCGGAGGGGCTGGGCGGGCGGCTGGAGCTCCGCAACCGGGCCGGCGGCGGTCTGGAAGCGGCCATGGTGTTGCCGAAAGGAGTGCGGACATGAAACCGGCTCGCAACCCGATCCGGTGGGTGGTGATCCTGGCCGTGGCGGCCCTGTGGGCCTCCGCGGCGGCCCAGGGGGCGGGCCACGGACAGGGCGGCCCGCCGCCCGCGGCCGGCGGGGGCTCCCGCTCGGCAGGCGCCGGCCCCGACCCGGCACGAGAGCACGTGCTCGTCGCGCTGCTCCGATTCGCCTCCGAGGGCACGCTGGTGATCGACGGCGGCCGGGTCGAGGCTGCCACGCCGTGGCCGCGCTTCCTCGCGCCGGGCATGTGGCTCCGGGTGGATGGCGAGTGGGACGGCGACGTGTTCGTGGCCAGCGCCCTGGTGGTCACCCGGCCGGCGCTCTTCAGCTACTACCGGGGCCCGGCGGGCGCGCTCGACCTGGGCGACGGCTGGATAGAGGCGTGGTTCGCGGCGCCGGGAGCCGGCCAGGCCGTGAGCGTCTTCGAGGTTCGCCGGGTGGCGCCCGGCGCCGAGACGCTGGCGCTGGTGCGGGCCTCGAACGGCAGCTGGCTGGCGCTCGCGCCGGGCCTTCGGCCCCCTCCCCCGCCGTTGACGGACGGCTGGATGCTGATCCGCGGCCGCGTGGATGATGGCGCCGTGCGCTGGACCGCGAGCGCGCCGTTCCCGTGAGCCCAGCGCAGGCCGGAGCGCCGTCCCCGGCTTGGTTTTCCTGGAATGACGTGCGTCACTTCACAAGGGGCCGGGGAATGGAGTACACTCCCCGACGGCGCCTGGAACGGCGGGCGCCCGCGGCCTCCTGCGGGAGGCTAGTCCATCACCTAAGGATCCCGCGATGAACCACGAACGCGCGCTCCGCAACCTGTCCATCCAACACCACCTCCACATCGGCGCCACGGCGCCGCGTCCCGGCTTCGACGACGGCAGCGACCGCCGCCCCGAAGCCCCTCGACCCGCCGCCGTGCGGCCGGCCTTCACCCTCCGTACCCTGTTCCGCCGGCACCGCTGAGACACGGCGGCGCGTCTGGCGCGCCGCCCCCCAGCCGACGCGGCCCGCTTCGCAGCTGCTGTAGGACGTCGGAGATACCTGGACCACCCAAGCACCAGCATGCGTCGCTCACAGCCGGCGGTCTCCCGATTGTTCACAGTTATCTGGACTGGCGGCCCGATTCGTCAGAGTTATCTGGACTGGCCTACCTGACGTCCTACATGGCTGCGTGCTTCAGCCAGCCACGCAGCGCTTCGAATGAATGGGCCGTTACCGAACAGGTCTTCCAAGGTACGGAACCTTAGCGACCGAGATCCTACTTGCGCGCCACCGGTTGCGGTTCAGAGCAGAGGCTTTGATTGCATCGCAGCCGCGCCAATCATGTCGCGATATCCGCACATTATGCGGATTTTCGTGAATGCCTTGCGCTTGTCGCATATCATGCAGATATCTCCGCGCTTTGCGCGGATAATGACGCATGGTTCGCGACGAGCGATCAGCATTGGCCCGCTACGTCCGCGACCTGTTGTCGGAAGGCCGGGTGGTCTTCACCGCCGAGGAGGCCATTCAAGCGCTAGGCGTCGGACGCGGCGCTTTCCTAGACGCCGCCGAACGGCTCCAGCGGCAAAAGGTCCTCATCAATCCAAGACAAGGGTTCTACGTCGTAGTCTCACCACAATACGCGTCGTGGGGGGCGCCGCCACCGTCTTGGTACATCGATGCCCTCATGCGCCATGAGGGCCAGACCTACTATGTCGGGCTCCTAAAGGCCGCGGAACTACATGGCTCGGCGCATCAGGCCGTGATGGAGTTCCAGGTCCTCACCGCCAAACGCCTTCCGAAGATTCGGGGCGGCCGCAGCCTGATTGTCTTCTACTTCCGCAAGGATATGAAAGCAGTGGCAGCGGGAATCGTGGGGCGCAAGACCGACACCGGAAGCATGATGCTATCGTCGCCGGCGCTCACGGCTCTCGATCTCGTGCGTTATCCGCAGGCGTCGGGCGGAATCGACAATCTTGCAACGGTCCTCTCCGACCTCGGAGAGGAGATCGACCCCAAGGAACTCGCTACGCTTTCGGCGAAGTTTGAGAGGTCGGTCGTGCAGCGCCTTGGGCACCTACTGGATCACCTTGGGCACGATGTCAGAGCAAAGCCGATGCTGGCGGCGCTGCAAGCGCGCGGATCGTTGCGCTGGACCGAACTGGACCGGCAGGAAGCGCGGGTTCCCGAGTTCGCCCGAGAGCCGCAGGAGCGCGATTCCCGTTGGCACGTCATCGTGCGACACATTCCGGAGCCCGACGAATGATCCCCTCCCAAAACATCGTCGCATGGGGAAACGTTGTTCCATGGGCTGACCAGCGCCAGGTCGAGCAGGATCTAATAATCAGCCGCGCCCTCATCGAGATCTTCTCAAACAACACGCTCCGCGACTCCTTGAGATTTCGCGGTGGCACCGCGCTGAACAAGTTGCACTTCCCAGAACCGCTGCGCTACTCGGAGGACATCGACCTAGTTCGCACCTCATCCGGACCAATCGGTCCAATCCTCGACGAGTTACGCGTGGAACTTGAACCATGGCTCGGGAAGGCACGGTTCGAACAAAGCTCCATTGCCCCGAAGTTTCAGTTCCGCGTCGACGCGGAGGACGGCAGCGCAGTACCCATACGCCTGAAGATCGAGATCAACACGCGCGAGATTGAAGCCTTTGACGGAGCCACGGCGCTGCAATTCGACGTCGCAAACCCCTGGTTCTCCGGCAAAACCGCGATCCCAACCTTCTCCCGCGAGGAGATGCTGGCAACGAAACTGCGGGCACTACTACAGCGCGACAAGGGACGCGATCTATATGACCTGGCACATGCGCTTGAGGTCTTCGACGATATTTCCGTTGACCGCGTCATTGAGCTGCACGCGCGCTATCTTGCGTCTTCCAGCCAGGCAATCTCGCGAGCGCAGGCCCAAGAGCGCATGTTCGCTAAGCTGGCCAAGCCACGCTTTCTGGTCGACATGCGGCCTCTGCTTCCGGCGGCTCAAGCCGAGACTCTGACTGAGGCATCAACCGCAGAATCGTTTCGTCACGTGTTCACAACCCTCATCGACCGGCTTCCGGGCGATGAATGGGCGAAGACCCGAAGCATGAAGCAGAAGTTCGGGATTGCCTGGTGAGCGATTATGCCCTACTTTCGTTTCCAGGGCGCGTAATCCTTCTGTCACAACTACAGCGCGGTTCGGAGCGATGTCACTCAGAAGGGCAAGCCGCGTTCTCGGCATCACCGAGGAGCTGACGCGCGTGATCGCCAGAAGCGGAGCCCTCGAATCAGTCCGGGTCAAGGGCCAACTCTTCTTCACCGCAGCTTCGGTGCAAGACTTGGACGAGAACATGGTGCCAATATGCGTCGTTGCGCCACTCGTTCAGATGAAGAGCAAGACCATCACCGAGCTCATCGATACTGACAAGCTTCCGCCATCTGTGGTCATCCACGGCAGGCGCAAGCCGCACCGGACCACCCTCCTTCACAAACGAGCGCTCGTCGAATGGCGTATGCAAAGCATGACCCGCGTCGAAATCCAAGCGCGGTTCGGACTCCCGCGGCGAAGGGTCCAACGTGCACTGAAAGCAAGCCCCTTGGCCCCAATCCGATTGCCATACGACGAGCGTCACTACTACCCGCGCGAACAGGTTGAGATTCTCTTCTCCGCGCAACCCACACCCATTCCGGTACGCTAGATTCCAACTCACTTAGTGCGCCTTGGACGAACACATGGCCTGGCTGCCAGTCCAGATAACTCTGACGTCCTCCATTCTCCAGCAGCTGCGGAGCGGGCCGCGTCGGCTACTTCCCGAACACGTTGGGCAGCTCCTCGAACGCAACGAGCACGTCGCGCGGCTTGCTGCCCTGATGGGGGCCCACCACGCCGAGGGCTTCGAGGGAGTCCATCAGCTTGCCCGCGCGGGCGTGCCCCACCTGCAGGCGGCGCTGTAGCCGCGACACGCTGGCCTGCCCCTCGTTGACCACCAGCTCGGCCGCAGTGCGCAGCTTGTCGTCGTTCCAGTCGATCAACCCGCTGGCGTCCGACTCGAACGAACTGGGCGGGTCGAAGTCCGCGCCGTACGCCTCCACGAAGTCGTCCTCGAAGAACTGCCGGCGCAGGAAGTCGCTGAGGATCGCGATCTCGCGCTCGCTCACGAACGGCCCCTGCAGGCGCACCGCCTTCACCAGCCCCGGCTGGTAGAAGAGCATGTCCCCCAGCCCGATCAGCCGCTCCGCCCCCATGCTGTCCAGGATGGTGCGCGAGTCATGGCTGCTCGACACCGCGAACGCCATGCGCGCCGGCACGTTCACCTTGATCAGGCTCGTCAGGATGTCCACGCTCGGCCGCTGCGTCGCCAGGATCAGGTGCATGCCGGTGGCGCGCGCCATCTGCGCCAGGCGCATGATCGCCGACTCCACCTCCTTCGGGCTGGTGATCATCAGGTCCGCCAGCTCGTCGATCACGATCACGATGAACGGCAGCTCCGGCAGGTCCAGGTTGCGCGCCTTCTCGTTGTACTGATCGAGGTTCTTGGCGCCCACCTTGGACATCATCTTGTAGCGCCGCTCCATGTGCGCCACCGCCCCCAACAGCACCCCCGCCGCATCCGTCGGGTTCGTCACCACGTTCCGCAGCAGGTGCGGCACCCCGTCGAAGGGCGTGAGCTCCACCATCTTGGGGTCGATCATCAACAGCCGCAGCTCGGTCGGCAGGAAACGGTACAGCAGGCTCCCGATCAGCGTGTTCACCGCCACCGACTTGCCCGAGCCCGTCGAGCCGGCGATCAGCAGGTGCGGCATCTTCGCCAGATCCCCCACCACCATCTCGCCGTCGATCGACTTGCCCAGGATGATGGGAAGGCGTGCCTTGGCGCGCCGGAAGCTCGCCGACTCCGCCGCTTCCCGGAACCTGACCAGCTCCCGGTTGGCGTTGGGCACCTCCAGGCCGATCACGCTCTTGCCCGGGATGGGCGCCTCGATGCGCACGCTGCCCACCGCCATCGCCAGCGCCAGGTCGTCGGACAGGTTGGCGAAGCGCGCGATCTTCTCCCCCGGCGCCGGCTCCACCTCGAAGCGCGTCACCGTCGGCCCGCGCACCGCCGCCACCACCCGCCCCTGCAGGTTGAAGCTGTTGAGCGTGGCGTCGATCTTGCGCACCCGCTCGCGATGCTCCCGCACCAGCGCGTTACGGTCCTCGGAGATCGCCTCCGGCTCGTCCAGCAAGCCCAGAGGCGGCACCTGGATGGGGATCCCGCCGATCTCGGGGATGGCGTCCGCATCTCGCTCCCGGGCACCGCCCCGACCCGACGTCTTGCCGTCCAGCACGTGCTCGTCGAGCAACGCAGCTTCCAGATCGGGGTCGTGGCGGGCGGCGGACTGGCCGGCAGCGGCGCGCCCGGCGGAGGCGCTCCCCGCCGCCCCGCCGGCGGCAGCCGGCGCCCACTCCGGGACCACGGGCTCGTCGTCCAGCGCCCACGGCGGAAGATCGTCGAGGCCGTCCGGCGCTCCGGCAGGGGGCTCGACCGTGCCGGCCAGGACCGCCTCGGCGCTGGCCGCGTCCGCGTCGGCAGCCGCCGCGCGGCTCTCGGCCTCGGCCCGGGCCAGCACTGCGCCCAGCGCCTCCCGCCAGCCTGCCAGGGCGGCGAGCGCCTCGACCCCGCTGGCGGTCAGCTCAGCGGCCAGGGTGGCGTCGAGCTCGCCTAGCTCTGCAGCGTCCGGGTAGGCCCCGCGGGCCTCGTCGAGCTCCCGGATGAGCGCGCGCCACGGCTCCAGCGCCTCGTAGTCGGCCGACAGCCGGGCGGCGTCCGCCTCGATGCGCACGTAAGCGGTCAGGCGCCGGCCGTGATCCGCCGAGGCGCGGGCCAGCTGCTGGGGCGCCATGCCCTTGAGGGCGCGCTGGTCGAGGTCGCGCTCCCGGGTGAGCTTGCGGTGACGTTCCAGCAGTCCGGTCAGGTCGAGGGCGAGCGTCTTGCGCAGCTTGTCGAGCGCTCGGGCCGCCTGCGACCGGCCGGGGACGGCATCGTCGAGGCCGTTCTTGAGGGCGCGCCACCACGCGTCGAAGGTCTCCGCACGGCGCCAGGGGCCCGCCTGCTGCGCCGCGCCCCCGAGCTCTGCGGGCGGCTCCTGCGGAGGGCGCGCGCCCTCCGCCTTGAGCTGCTCCACCATCTCGGTCGCGCGGTCGCGGGCGAAGTCCTTGACCGCACCCTGCCAGGCCTTCAGGTCCGCCTGGGTGTCGGCCAGCTGTTCTGGGCTGGGCCCGGAGGCGAGCCGCCGGGCCGAGGCCCGCACCTCGCCGCGCCAGCGCTCGAGCTCACCGCTGCCGGGGTAGAGGCTGCTGAGGGCCTGCAGGTCGCGGTCGAGCGCCAGCAGGGCGCGCCGGACCAGCGCCACGTCCGCGCGGAAGGCCGCCCGCACGCGCGCGCGACGCCGGGCTTCGATGACCGCCCTGAGGACCGTGCGCACCAGCTGGACGAGCGCCAGCAGCGCGCCCCGCAGCAAACGGGTGGGCGTGAGGCCGAAGAGCAGGTCCAGGCCCACGGACGCCACGATGGCGGCCGGCACCACCGCCAGCGCGCCCCAGGCGCCGCTCAGGTTCGCCCGCAACGCCTGGCCGTAGCTGCCGGTACGCGGCAACGCCACCATCACCACCACGCCCCAGACGCCGGCGACGAAGAGCAGGTAGCCGAGCAGCAGCCGGGGCCACCAGCGGGGGCTGCGTCTCAGCAGGAACAACCCGCCCAGCACCAGCAGCGGGACGGGCAGGGCGTAGGCGCCCCACCCCAGGCGCCCCACGACGGCGCTGCGCACCGCCCGCCCGACCTGCCCGGTCGGCAGCGAGGGCAGCACCACCCCGAGCAGGAAGATGCCGGCGGCGAGCACCACCAGTCCGATCGCTTCCAGGTCGAGCTGGACGCGTCTCGAAGCGCGTTTCCCCTTGCGTCTACCGGCCACGTGAGGTAGTTTATCGCGGCTCGCAGACGCCGCACGCGAAAATCGGGACATCGCGGTGAGGTAACATGATGCGTCCTGCACGTCGTTCACCGCGACGGGTCGGATGAGCCCGCCCGAACAGGGGAACCATGGCACGCCAGCGCACCACGTCCCTCCCGACCCCCCGCACGACCACCGCGCGCGCCGCCGCCCCGTGGTGGGGCCGGTGGCGGCGCGTGCGCCTGCGCCCGGCCATCTGGTGCGGTGTGAGCCTGGCGCTGTTCATCGCAGGCGTGGCGCTGGGATGGCCGGAGCTATGGCTCGGCGTGATTCTGGCAGTGCCGGTGATGATCACCAGCACCGGTCTGGGCTGGGCCGTCGCCCTGCCATTGCTGCCGCTCGGGCTGCTGCTGGGCTGGCTGCGGGACCGCGCCGGCGGGCCCCCGCTGCGGCCGCTCGAGCTGGCGGGGCTGGCGGCCGCCCTGCTGCTGGCGATCCTCGCGGGCAACGACCTGTTCCGCCTGTGGCACCGCACCGCCCGCGCGGCAGGCGACAACGAGCGCCGCGCCCGCCTGCTCAGCGAGTCCGCCCTCGCCATGCAGCAAGCGGAGGACCGCGACGCCCTCTTCGAGGCCATGCCACGCCTCCTCGCCGACATCTTCGACGTCGGTCATGCCGAGGTCTTCGTGCCCGACGGGGAGGGCCTGCGGCTGCAGGCGTCGCATGGCACCCCGCTCCCCGCCGCCTTCCGGGTGCCCGCCGCCTCGGTGATGGGGCGCGCGCTGCGCACGGGCCAGCCCCAGTACGTGCCCGACACCTCGCGGGACGGCGCCTACCTGGGCCACCCCGGCGGTCCCGTGAGCGGCAGCGAGCTCGCGCTGCCGCTCACGGTATCGGGCCGCGCCGAGGCCGTGCTCAACCTGGAGCACCCGGCGCACGGGGCCTTCACCGAAGCCGACCAGCGCACTCTGGAGGCCTTCGCGCGCATCGCCGAGGAGGTCCTGGCACGCCTCGGCGCCCTCGCCGGGCTGGCCCGTCACGGCGCCGAACAGGCCCTCGTCGCGCGGCTCGGGCAGCGTCTGCTGCTGGCGGAAGGCGCGCGCGAGGCCACCGCCGCCGCCCTGACCGAGGTCCTCCCGGCGCTGGGGCTGGACGCCGGGACGGTCGCCGTGTTGCGTCGCGGGGCTCTGCACTCGCTGACCGTGCAGGGCGCCATCCCGCAGCCGCTGCGGGCGATGTTGACCGACGGGCTGCCCCTGGCAGGACGCCTGCGCGAGGTGTGGGAGACGCACCGGCCCGTGCTGATCGACGACATCCGCTCCGAGGCCGCCGGGGAGCTCGCGCGCCTGGCCGAGGCGCGGGCGGTCGCCATCCAGCCCATCACCAACGCGCGTCGCGAGATGCAGGCGCTGCTCCTGCTCTCCGATCAGCACAGGCCGCGCGCGTGGAGCGACGGCGATCGCCGGATGCTCGACATCGTGGCGACCTCGCTAGGCGTGGTGCTCGACCGCGCCACCGTCAACCGCCAGCTGATGGCCATGCTCGACGTGATCGCGGGCCTGGCGCGCGCCGAGGAGCCGCACGAGCTCTACCGGCGCGCGGCCGAGTCGGCGGTGCGCCTCATCCCGGGCGCCGAGGCGGCCACCATCCTGGTGCGCGGCGAGGGCGGCTTCTACTTCGAAGCGGCCGTCGGCTACGACCTGGCGGCGCTCCGCCGCACGGGGCCCTTCGACGACCGCGACGAGCTGGCGTGGTACCACGCCGGCGCCGACGGCTTCCGCCGCGGCCTGCCGCGGGTGGCGCGCGGCGCCGACGTCCGCACCTTCAGCGCCGCCTCCGGCGGCGAGCGCTCCACCGCGCGGTCCGCGGCCGCCCGCGTCTCCGAGATCGTGGCCAACGTGTGCGTCCCCATCACCGACAGCGGTGAGGTGGTCGCGTTGCTCAACGTGGACAGCTTCTCGAACGAGGCCGCCTTCGGCGCCTCGGCGCGACGCCTCGCCGAGGCGTTCGCCCAGCAGGTGGCGGTGATCAAGCGCCAGGCCGAGGCGCTCGGCCACCTCCGGCGCTCGGTGGTGACCGACCCGCTCACGGGCCTCGGCAACCGTGAAGGGCTCCATCGCCGCCTGGACCAGGAGCTGGCCCGCGCCAACCGCTACGGGCATGCGCTCAGCATCGTGATGCTCGATCTGGACACCTTCAAGCAGGTCAACGACCGCTTCGGCCATCACGCCGGCGACGAGGCGCTCGTCCAGGTGGCCCGCGCCCTGGCGGCCGCTCAGCGTAGCTCCGACGCCGCCTTCCGATGGGGCGGCGACGAGTTCGTGATCCTGCTGCCCGAGATCGGCCCGCGAGAGGCCGACGCCGCCGCCCAGCGGCTCGTCGACGCGGTCGCGAGCGTCGAGGTGCAGGGCCTGCGGCTGACGGCCAGCGTCGGTGTCGCTCGCTATCCGGAGGACGGGGCGGACCGCGGCGCGCTCATGCGGCGGGCCGACGAGCTGATGTACCACCGCAAGCCCACGCCACGCCGCGACGCGCCGCCGCCCGGGGCGGCCGACGATGCGACCGCCGCCGGCTACCCGTCGTCCTCCGAGCCGGATCCCTCGTCGGAGAGCGGCGGGGGCACCGTGGCGTAGGCGCCGCTCGCCAGCAGGTACTCCTCCAGGACCACCTTGACCAGGGCCACCACCGGCACCGCGAGCAAGGCGCCGGCCAGGCCGAAGAGCCCCAGGCCCGCCATGATCGCCAGCAGCACCGTCACCGGATGCAGGTTCGTGGAGCGCGACAGGATGATCGGCGACAGCACGTGCGCCTCGAGCTGGTTGGCGAGCAGGAACACCACGGCCGCCAGAACCGCCGTCCACGGGCCCACGGTAAGCCCCAGCAGCACGGCCGGCAGCACGCCGATGATGGGCCCCAGGTAGGGAACCAGGTTGAAGATCGCCGCCAGGAAGCTGATGGCGGTGGCCAACGGCACCCCCACGATGGTGAGCCCGATCCAGATGAGGATGCCCAGCGTGATGGTGATCAGCAGCTGGCCGCGCAGGTAGCCGCCGATCGCCCGATCCGCCTTGTCGGTCAGGTCCTCGTAGAGCGGGCGCCAGCGCACCGGCACGAAACGCCGGAAGTTGGCCGTGAAGCGCGGGTAGTCGTAGAGGAAGTAGGCGCTGGCGACGAAGATGAGGATGACCTGGAAGGTCGTGGAGATGACCGCCGTGGCACCGCTAACGAGCAGGCTCGGGCCGCCCGCGATGATGTGCTGGAGCAGGTTGTTCAAGCTCTGCGCCAGCTGCGTGGCGAAGTTGACCAGGGCCTGATGGATCTGCTGGTTGAGCTGCGTCTGGTTGCCCGGCAGTGCCAGGTGGCTGGAGAGCGCCTCGGGCAGGTTGGTGAGCACGTTGCTCCACCAGCTGGTGACCGTCGCGGAGACCGAGGTGAGGTTGTCGATGGCTCGCGGGAGGAGCTTGACGAAGCGCCCCATCTCCGTCACCACCTGGCTCACCAGCACCGAGCCCAGCACCAGCACGTTGAGGAGCAGGAAGTAGACGATCACGACGGCCACCGCGCGGCGGATGCGGAGCCGCTGCAGAGCCTCCACCACCGGGTTGAGGATGTAGGCGATGATGAATCCGATCACGCCTACCTGGAGCGCGAAGGCGTAACCGCCCCGCAGCCGCCACAGCACGTACGCGACGAACGCCGCGAGCGCCGCGTAGCTGACGGCGCGCACCCAGACATTGCGCCACACCACCTCGACGGCGGTAGTCCGACGCTGCGCCGCCTCGGGCGCGCCCCGTTCGTCGGTCATGGCGCTAGGGGCCCGCGAACAGCGAGGCGGCCTTCATGCGCACCTCGTTGGGGCTGAGCCCCTCTCCGAAGAAGGTGTCCCCCTGCCAGACCTCGAAGTGCAGACGGGGATTCAGCGTGGTCTGGGCGACGCCGTCGCCCGTTCCCGAGTTGCCTACGTAGCCGATGACCTCGCCCCGGTACACCTGGATGCCCTTCGTGATGCCGTCCCGGACGCCCGACAGGAAGCAGTACCGGAGCACCCGGCCGTCCGGCAGACGCTCCCAGATCTGGCGGCCGCGGAGCCTGTCGAGCTGGCTGGCGTCGGCGCCGCCCTGGCCCACCGCGCTGAGCAGCTGCGTCCAGGTGTCCTTGCCCATCTCCACGTAGTTGGTGTCCGCCCGGACGATCTCACCGGCGGCCGCGGCGATCACCGGCTGGCCGTAGGCGACCGGGATGCCGGCATCGCCGTCGGTGAAGTCGAAGCCCTGGCTGACGCCGTGCCGGTAGGAACGGGAGGCGCCGGGAAGGTCCGCGGAGTTCTTGGGAACCTGCGCGCCGGGCAACGGGAACCACAGGCCCGCCGGTGCCTGCATGCCGCTCGCCACGCCCTTCACCGTGCCGGTCCCGGCGGCGGGCGCCACCGGCGGCGGTGACGCGGCGCTCCCGGCGGGAACGGCTCCCGTCGCGGCGGCGGCGGCGGCCGGCGCCGCGCGCAACTCGTCCACCCGCAGCTGGCTCGCGCGCAGCATGACGGTCACCACCACGGCGTACACGATCAAGGCAAGGAGCAGGTACCAACCCGGGCGGATGCTCGCCAGGCGTCTCACGACCGCGGCCGTTCCCGGCGCCGCGCGCATCGGCGTGGCGGCCGCTCGCGAAGCGGGGCCCGGGAACGGGGGGAAGTCCGAGCCAGACGACGCTCAGCGCTCACGCACGAAGTCTATCACGGGGCCATGAACGCACCCCGGACCGCGCGGCCCGGAGGCGGCGCCGGGGGCGGGCCGGCGCGCCCGGCCGATCAGCCGGGACGGAGCAGGTACACGTGGGGGAAGTGGCCGCCGTGCGCGACCTTCAGCTCCCGCTCCAGGCGCCAGCGATGCTGCTGGCGCAGCACCGCCTGGAACAGCCGGAGCTCGTGCGTGAGGAGTACCAGCCGTGCGCCGGGCGCCGCCAGGCGGGCGGCGGCGTCCAGCACGGCCGGGTGCAGGGCGCGGTTGTCCTGGTGGCTGCCCACCGCGTCCCCCCACGGCAGGTCCGCCGTGATGACGTCGAACGCCGCCTCGGGCAGCGGCGCGGCCAGGGCATCGGCGCGGAGCAAGCGGCACGCCGCGGACGCGCCCGCGGCTGCCAGGTTGGCCTCGGCGCACGCCACGGCCCCGGCATCCTCATCGAGACCCACCAGCTCCTTCGCCGGGCCGTCCAGGGAACGCTCGACCAGGAGCGTCCCCGAGCCGCACATGAGGTTCAGGTAGCGGTCGCGGGCGCCACTGCCCGCCAGCCGGTTCATCGCCACCGCCAGGGTGGCGTTGAGGCCGCCCGGGCGGTTGCACACGCGCCAGGGCCGTGCCGACAGCGGTCGCGGCGTGAGCCGGACCAGCACCTCCCAGCCGCCGTCGGGGTCCGCCTTGCGAACGCGCAGCAGCAGCTCCCCCGCCTGCGGGTCGAAGGGCACGCCGCAGGCTTCGGCCAGCGCACGGCCCAACCGCAGGAACACCGGGGAGTCGGCGCCGGCAGCGGCGAACCTGAAGCCGCGGAAGACCGGGCCGGAGCCCGCCACCTCGCTAACCGCCGCGGCCAGGCGGCGGAAGTGGCTGTCGCCGAGGAGGGCCTTGGGACGGGGCACGTCGAAGCTCAAGCGGCGGTAGACGGCGCTCGCCAGGCGCAGCTGCAGCAGCCGGGCGGGCGCGCCCGGCGCAACGACACGCAGGCCGTCCGGACCGGTTCGCAGCACGCGCGCGCCCATCGCCTCCAGCTCGGACCGCGCCAGCGCCGCCAGGCCCTCCAACACCTCGACCTCGAACTCGCGTGGGGGGGGAGGCTGGGCGGCCACGCCGCACTCTACCCGCCCGCGGACCACGCCTTCACCGCCGCGCCAGGGCCGGCGTGACCGTCCCCGCCGCCGCGCTCCGGCGAGGGCGCCGGGCCGGCCGGACCTATACTGGTGCCAGCGATGAGGGGCCGATCTCGTTCGGGGGAGCGTCGCGGGGGCCGCAGCGGCTGCGGCCGTCTTGACGTCTCGCTGACCGGCGGCCCGTAAGGTGCGATCGGTGCGGCAACGAGCAGCCCTCGACAGGTCCGGCGGAGCGCAGCGGTGAACGCACCCGCCCAGAGCCGTCGGCGCGTCTCGCGGCGCACCTGGGGCGAGTGGCTGACCGGCTACGCCTTCGTCGCCCCCGCCGCCGTCATCATCGGCATCTTCGGCCTGTTCCCGATCGTCTACGCGCTGTACATGAGCGTCTACAGCTGGCGCGTCCGCAAGGGCGCCTTCATCGGCCTGGAGAACTACCTCCGCACCGTGGGCGACGTCCGCGGCGCGATCGCTTTCTTCGGCGGGTTGTTGTTGGTGCTGGTCGCGCACTGGCTGTGGACCGACGCCTTCCGCGGCGGTCACGAGGGCGCCAGGCGCGCGCTGCGCGCAGCGGGGGCGCTGGTGCTCCTCGGCGCGGGCGTGTCGGTGGCGCTGGGCTGGCGGCTGATGACGCTGCGCGGCGACCGCGCCTTCCTGCAGGGGCTGGTCCGCACCGTCTACTACGGCTTCGGGAGCGTCCCCATCCAGATCGCGCTGGCGCTGGTGCTGGCCAGCCTGTTGTTCCAGAAGATCCGCGGACGCGAGTTCTTCCGCATGCTCTTCTTCCTGCCGTACGTCACGCCGGCGGTCGCCGGCGCGGCCGTCTTCCGCGCCATCTTCAGCCCGCGCCGGGACTTCCTCGCCAACACCGTGTTGTCGTGGCTGCACATCCCGCCCCAGCGTTGGCTCTTCGAGACGAAGCCGGTCACGGAGATCCTGTTCGGCGGGCTCCTGGCGCACCTGGGCGTCCACGGGCCCTTCACGGGCTTCTGGGCCGGGCCGAGCCTGGCCCTGGTCACCATCATCCTCTTCGGCATCTGGACCTACGTCGGCTACAACGCGGTGATCTTCCTGGCGGGCCTCGGCAACATCCCGCGGGAGCTCTACGAGGCGGCCGCCATCGACGGGGCCGACGGCGTACAGCAGTTCCGCCACATCACCGTGCCGCTGCTCTCCCCCGTGACCTTCTACCTGACGGTGCTGGGGTTCATCGGCACCTTCCAGGCGTTCACGCAGATCTACGTCATGCGCCAGGTGGCGGTCCGCGACGCCGTCGACACCGCCAGCGTGGTCATCTTCGACACCTTCTACAAGCGCAACGACTGGAGCCTGGCAGCGGCGCAGTCGGTGGTGCTGTTCGCCATCATCCTCATCCTCACCCTCTGCCAGAGCCGCTTCTACGGCCGGACCGCCCTCCGTGGCTAGCCTGCGCGAAGGCGCCGCCCTGCCCGCCAGGGAGCGTGCCGCCACCGCCGCGGCGGCCCCCCGCGGCAGCGCCGCGCCCTTCGAGTTCCGGCTCTCCCAGCTCCCCGTCTACTTCCTGCTGCTGGTGGGGGCAGTGGTGTCGTTCACGCCGTTCTTCTACATGATCTCCACCTCGCTGATGACGCTCGGAGAGACCATCAACCGCCGCCTGCTCCCCGCCAGCCCGCAGTGGGTCAACTACCAGCGGGCCTGGACGGAGGCGGACTTCGCGCTCTACTTCCGGAACAGCGTCATCATCACGGCGCTGGTGATCCTCGGGGTGCTCGTCACCTGCACGCTGGCGGGGTACGCCTTCGCCCGCATCGAGTTCCCGGGCCGCGAGGCGATCTTCATGATCCTACTGGCCACGCTGATGATCCCGGGCACCGTCATCTTCATCCCCAACTTCCTGATGGTGCGCGGCGACGTCATCCCCTGGGGCTCCTGGATCAACAAGCTGCCCGCCCTGACCGTGCCGTTCCTGTCCACCGCGTTCATCATCTTCCTGTTCCGGCAGTTCTTCGCCGGCATCCCGGACGAGCTGTGGGACGCCGCCCGCATCGACGGCGCCGGCCACCTGCGCTTCCTCACCGCGGTGGTGATCCCCATGAGCCGCCCGGTGATCATGACCGCGGCGCTGCTCACCTTCGTGCACACCTGGAACGAGTTCCTGTGGCCGCTGCTGGTCACCACCACGCCGACGTGGCGACCGCTCGGGATCGGCCTGTACACCTTCATCACCGAGGCAGGGCCGGAGACGCAGCTCCTCATGGCAGGGGCGGTGATCACCATCCTGCCGATCATGGTCGTCTACTTCTTCACCCAGAAGCAGTTCACCGAAGGCATCGCCACCTCGGGGCTGAAGGGGTGAACGCGTGCGCGTGCGCCACGGCGCGGTCACGCGAGGAGGGAAGGGAGCAGGTATGAAGCGAGGGATCAGGATCCGGATGCCGGGCACGGCCCTGCTGGTCGCGCTGGCGTTCGCCGGCGTGGCGCTGGCTCAGAGCGGCGCCTACGAGAACGTCGACCCCAGCGGTCAGACCATCACCTTCTGGCACGTCTACACCCAGCCCAACAAGGGAGCCATCGAGGACATCGTCAAGGCGTTCAACGCCAGCAACCCCTACCACATCACCGTGAAGGCGGAGTATCAAGGCAACTACGCCGACCTCTTCCGCAAGATGCTGGCGGTGCTCGGCACCTCCGACGCGCCCAACGTGGTGGTCGCCTACCAGAACCAGGCCGCCACCTACGCCCTGGGGAACGGCGTGGTGGACATGCGGCCCCTGGTCGACTCCGCCAAGTGGGGTCTATCCGCCGCGGACAAGGCCGACTTCTTCCCCGGCTTCTACGCCTCGGACGTGTTCGCCAGCTTCGGCGGCGCGCGCTACGGCTTCCCGCCCAGCCGCTCGGCCGAGGTGATGTACTACAACAGCGACTGGTTGAAGGAGCTGAAGCAGGCCGGGAAGATCGATTTCGACGGCCCGCCCACCACCCCCGCGCAGTTCCAGCAGGCCGCCTGCGCCGCCGCCAAGACGCCCTTCAGCAAGGCAACCTCGAGCGGCCCCATGGGGTACGAGCTCTCGGTGGACGCCAGCCGCTTCGCCAGCTGGACCTTCGCGTTCGGTGGCGACATCTTCGACGACAGCGCGAACCGCTTCACCTACGACAGCCCCGGCGCGCAGAAGGCGATGACCTTCCTGCAGGGCCTGTTCGACAAGGGCTGCGCCAGCATCGTCACCGAGAACTACGGCGACCAGACCGACTTCGGCGCCGGGCGCACCCTGTTCACGGTCGGCTCCTCGGTGGGCATCCCCTACTACAAGAGCGCCGTCGACGCGGGCGCCAAGTTCGCCTGGAGCGCGACCGCCCTGCCGCACACCACGCCCGATCCGGCCGTCAACATCTACGGCGCGAGCGTGAGCCTGCCCAGCGGCCACTCCAAGGCGGCCGACCTGGCCTCGTGGCTGTTCATCAAGTACTACACCAGCCCCTCGGCGCAGGCGAAGTGGGCCGAGGCGACCAACTACTTCCCGGTGCGCAAGAGCGTCGCCAGCGAGATGACCGACTACTTCGACGCGCACCCCACCTACAAGCAGACCTTCGACCTGCTGCAGTACGGCAAGGCAGAGCCGCCGGTGCCCGGCTACGACTACGTGCGCGACGAGATCGCCAGCGACATGGCCGCCATCATGGACGGCGCGTCCGTCGCGGACACCCTGAAGACCGCCAACGCCGCCGCCAACGCCATCCTGGCGGACCAGCTCAAGAACCTGCCGAATCGCTAGCGCGGCGGCAGGCTGATCGCGTGAGGGGGCACCTCGGAGCCCCCTCACGCGGTTGCCGTCGTCATGCGGGGCGGCGCGCCTCACGGCCCGTGCCGTCGCGCGCCGGCCGTCCGGGTCCCCGGCGGTCGACTACCCTCTAGGCAGTGGTCCGCGCCCTCTACCTGCACGTGCCCTTCTGCCCGAAGGTCTGTCCCTACTGCGACTTCCACAAGATGCGCCGCGACGAGGGGCTGGTGGCGCGCTACCTGGACCGGCTCGAGGCGGAGGCCGCCGAGCTCGCGGCCCGCTACCCGGGACCGCTGGACACCGTCTACCTCGGCGGCGGCACCCCGTCTCACCTCACGGACGGCGAGCTCGAGCGCGTGGTGGCCATGCTGGACCGGCACTGGGGCTTCCCGGCAGGCGTCGAAACCACCCTCGAGGCCGACCCGCTGACGTTCACGCCGGAGCGCTTGCGGCGCTTCGCGGCGCTCGGCTTCTCGCGCCTGTCGATCGGCCTGCAGTCCACACAGGACGCCGTGCTTCGCTTCCTGGGACGGCGGCACGACGGCGGCCAGGGGCTCGAGGCGCTGGCCTGGGCGCTGGCGAGCGGGCTGGCCGTCAACGCCGACGTCATCACCGCGGTGCCGGGGCAGGACGCGGAGGCGGACCTGCGCGCGGTGGCCGGCACCGGCGTGACGCACATGAGCGTCTACACCCTCACCGTGGAACCGGACACCCCCTTCGGCCGCCGCGGCGTGCGCGTCGACCCGGAGCAGGAGGCGGACGACTTCGAGGCGGCCACGCGGGTCCTGGCCGAGTACGGGCTGGAACGTTACGAGGTGTCGAACTACGCGCGGCCGGGCCGCGAGTCCCGGCACAACCTGGCGGTATGGCGCGGGCAGGGCTACCTGGGCCTGGGCCCGTCGGCGTCCTCCTACCTGCCCGAGGGCGGCCGCCACGGCACGCGCCTGAAGAACCCGCCCATCCGCGCCTGGCTGCACGGCGAGCCGCCGGAAGGCGACCCGCTCGGCGCCCGCGACGTGCTGCTCGAGCGCCTGCTGACGGGCTTGAGGACCCGTGAGGGGGTGGACCTGGCGGAGCTGGAGGCGGCCACCGGCCTGCGCCTTCAGGCGGTGGCGCCGCGCTGGCTCCACGACGCCACCCATCACGGGCTCCTCGTCCGGGACGGCACGCGGCTGCGGGCGAGCGAGGCGGGCATCGCGCGCCTCGACGCGCTCATGCGGGCGTTCGTGCGCGCGGCCGCCTAGGGCGGCCCGCGCGACCCGGCCCCAACGCCTGGCGGGGGCCCCGGCGGGCGTCGCGGCCGGGCCCCTAGCCGGCCATCTTCCTAACCCACCATCCCCGTTCGCTGCGCCTGCGCCAGCAGCCGCACCAGCACCGCGCCGCCCGCCAGCGTGAGCGCCCCCGGCTGCTTCAGCTCCTCGAGCGCCTGGTCGAAGCGCTCCAGCAGATGCGGGTGCCGCTTGAGGAACCCCTCGGCCGACAGGCTCTCGTCGCCCTTGAGCGCCTCGATGAACGCCGTCGCCAGGAGCCGCTGCGCCTCGCGCAGGTCCATCACCAGGCCCACCGCCGCGATCTTCTCCCAGCTCCCCTCCGTGGGCAGGGCGCCGAGCCCGTCGCGCACCCACCCCAGCGCCAGGCGCTCGCCGAGGGCGTAGAAGCGCTTGGCCGCCACCTCGAGCTCGACGCCGGTCTGACGCCCGACCTCGATGATGCCGACGCTCGTGGGCAGGTAGTCGAGGCTGGCGATCTCGGAGGCGAGGTCGTCCTCCAGGCCGAGGCCCCCGAGCTGCTTGGTGCGACGCCTGAAGCGCCGGCGCTCCGAGGTGGGGAGCATGCCTTCGATGCCGCTGCGCAGCGTCTGCAGCGGGCCGCGGTAGGTGTCCACGAAGTCGCCGACGTCGCGTCGCGTGAGGTCGTTGAAGAGCATCCAGCTCACCACGCCCTCCACCGCGCGCACGAGCTGGTGGAGCGCCTCGTAGTGGGCGTCGGCGGGCAGCCCCGGGTCGTGGCGCTCGAGCCGGCCGGCCACGCCTCGCGCGTCGAGCACCTCCAGCGCCATCAAGGCGGACTTGATGACGTCGACGTCGCCGGCACCGCTGTCCCGAACGGCCCGGTGCACGAAGCTGGGGCCCAGCAGGTCGACGACGGTGTTGGTGAGCTGCGTGGCGGTGATCTCGCGCCGCAGGGTGTGCTCGAGGATGGCTCTCTCGTAACGCTTCCGCAACGGCTTGGGGAAGTACTCGAACAGGTAGTGGCGGAAATGCGGCTCGTCGGGCAGGTCGGTGTCGAGCAGGACGCGGTACAGGCCCATCTTCACGTACGCCATCGTCACCGCCAGCTCGGGGCGCGTCAGCCCCTCGCCGGACCGCTGACGTTCCTGGAGCTGCCGGCGCGTGGGCAGGAACTCCACGCGGGGGTTGAGGCCGCCGTGGTCGGCCAGATCGTCCAGCAGCGACTCGAACAGCGACAGGTCCTCGATGCTGCGGCGCTCGGCCAGGCTCAGCGCCAGCGACTGCTGGTCGTTGTCCCGGAGCACCAGCGAGGCGACCTCCTCCGCCATCTCCCGGAGCAGGTCGTTGCGCTGCTTGTCGGTGAGGTCTCCGGAGGCCACCAGCGGCTGCAGCAGGATCTTGATGTTGACCTCGTGGTCGGAGGTGTCCACGCCTGCGGAGTTGTCGATGGCGTCGGTGTTGATGCGGCCGCCGCCGCGCGCGTACTCGATGCGGGCGAGCTGGGTGAAGCCCAGGTTGCCGCCCTCGCCGACGACCCTGCAACGCAGCTCCGGGGCGGTGATGCGCACCGGGTCGTTGGCGGCGTCGCCGACGTCGGCATCGCGCTCGCTGCTGGCGCGCACGTAGGTACCGATACCACCGTTCCACAACAGGTCGACGGGCATCTTCAGGATGGCGCGCACCAGGTCCTGGCCGCTCATGGCCTCGGCCTCCACCTCGAGCATGGCGCGCATCTCGCGGCTCAAGGGGATGCTCTTGGCGCCGCGCTCGAAGATGCCGCCGCCCCGGCTGATGACGCCGGTGTCGTAGTCGCTCCAGGACGAGCGCGGCAGCTCGAACAGGCGCTTGCGCTCCGCGAAGCTGGCCGGGCCGTCGGGATCGGGGTCGAGGAAGATGTGCTGGTGATTGAAGGCGGCCTTCAGCAGCAGCTTGTCGGTGTAGAGCATGCCGTTGCCGAAGACGTCGCCCGACATGTCGCCGACGCCCACGGCGCTGAAGGCGTCCCGGAAGACGTCCACGCCGAGCTCGTGGAAGTGGCGCGAGACGCACTCCCAGGCGCCGCGCGCGGTGATGCCGAGCTCCTTGTGGTCGTAGCCCTGCGAGCCGCCCGAGGCGAAGGCGTCGCCGAGCCAGTACCCGTACGCCGCGGCGGTCTCGTTGGCGAGGTCGGAGAAGGTGGCCGTGCCCTTGTCCGCCGCGACCACCAGGTAGGGGTCCTCGTCGTCGTAGATGACCAGCCCCTCGGGGTGGACCACGCGTCCGTCGACGCGGTTGTCGGTCAGGTCCAGGAGCCCGCGGATGAACTCCTGGTACTGCTCGCGCACGTAGCCGCGCAGGGCGTCGCGCCCGTCGGGCGCGCGCTTGAGCACGAAGCCGCCCTTGGAACCCACGGGCACGATGACGGCGTTCTTGGTCATCTGCGTCTTCATCAGCCCGAGGATCTCGGTCCGGAAGTCGTCCGGCCGGTCGGACCAACGGATGCCCCCGCGCGCCACCTTGCCGCCGCGCAGGTGCACGCCCTCGACGCCCATGCCGGCCACGGCGATTTCAAAGAGCGGCCGCGGATCGGGCATGCTCGCCACCTTGCCCGAGGCGAGCTTGAAGCTGATGTGGTCCTTGCCGAGGAAGTAGTTGGTTCGGACGGTCGCCTCCATCAGGTCCAGCAGGCCCCGCAAGGTGCGGTCCTCCGGCAGGGAGCGCACCTCGGCGAGGTCCGCCAGCACCGCCTCGCGCGCGCGGTACATGCGCTGCACGCGGTCCTCGCCGATGCCCGGGTCGAACCGGTCCTCGAAGAAGGTCACCAGGTCGGCGGCGGCCTGCGGATGGGCGAGCAGGGTGTCGTTGATGAAGCGTCGGCTGGTCACCGCGTTGAGCTGCGAGAAGTCCATCTGGTACGCCCGCAGCAGCGCCACCTGCCGCACCGACAGCTCGGCGTAGAGCACCAGCCGGTTGAGGCGGTCGTTCTCGGCGCGGCCCCTGAGCAACCGCTCCAACGCGTCGACCAGGCGCTCCCGGTGGCGGCGCACGTCGAGGGCGTTGCCCTGGTGGTCGCGCACGCGGAACACCTCGATGCCGCGCTTGCCCCCTTGCGGGGTGAGCATGTAGGGGATCTGCTCGAGCACCCGGAAGCCCACGTTCTCCAGCACCGGCAGCACGTCGGAGAGGGCCATCCCGTGGCCGTGGTGGTAGATGCGCACCAGCGTGGCCGCGTCCTCGCCCCGCTCGTCGAGCGGGTTCAGCACGTCGGCGAGCACGGGCGCGTCTGCCATGCGCTCGAGGTTGGCGATGTCCTTCACCGCCAGGCCCGCGCCGGTGTCGGCGCGGTAGCGGGGATCGAAGGCGTCGGCGTAGCGCTCGGCCAGGGCGCGTCCCTCGCGTGCGCCGTGCGCGGCCACCAGGCGCTCGCGCAGCTCGTCGCGCCAGGTCCGCGCCATCTCGGCGACGGCGCGCTCGAGCTCCTTGCCGTCCACGCTCTCCGGCCGCACGTCGGTGGTGAAGAAGAAGTGGAAGCGCACCTGCGCCTGGTCCTCGCCCATCGCCAGCGTGTAGTCGACATGGTCGGCGTCGAGCTTCTCGGTGAGGTAGCCCTGCACGCTGCGCCGCACGCCGGCGTTGAAGCTCTCGCGGGGCATGATCACCATCACGCCGATGCCGCGGCCCAGCGGATCGGGCCGCAGCGTGACGCGCACGCCCCGCTCCTGCTCCAGGCCCAGGATGGTGCGGATGTCGCGGTGGAGCTGCTCGGCGTCGGACCAGAACAGCTCTTCGCGCGGCATCGAGTTGAACACGGACACGATGCCCTTGTAGTCGTGGGAGCCGGGCAGGGCGTCGTCCAGGTCCAGCACCTGGCGGAGCTTGCGGCGCAGGATGGGGATGTCCTCGACCGGCGTGGAGTGCGCCTTGGAGGTGAACAGGCCCAGGAAGCGCCGCTCCCCGACCACCTGCCAGTCGTCTCCCAGCTTCTTGACCCCGATGTAGTCCATGCGCGCCGGCCGGTGCACGGTGGCCTCGGCGTTGGTCTTGGTCACCACGAAGACGCGGCCGCCGGTGACGCGCTCGCGCAGGCCGTCGGGCAGCTCCTCGATGGGCACGGCCTCGCTGTAGGCGCTCTGCCCCTCCTTGCGCAGGATGCCCAGGCCGCTGTCCGGCGTGACCTGGAGCGAGGGCACGCCCTTCACCGGCGCGATGTCGTACTCGCGGTAGCCGAGGAAGACGAAGTTGTCGTCGTCGAGCCACTCCATGAAGGCGGCGTACTCGTCGAGCTCCTCGCGCCGCCCGTCGGCCCCGGCCGCGGACGCCCGCCCCTTGAGCTCCTGCAGGTAGCCGCCGGTGGCGAGCGCACGCTCGCGCAGCGCCCGGTAGTCGCCGGTGGCCAGGAGGACGTCCTCCAGCACGCGCGTGACGGCCGCCTGGAGCGCGTCTCGGCGCTCGGCGTCCTCGATGCGCTCGACGAAGAACATCTCGAAGGCCTCGCGACCGCCGCGGCCGGCACCCGCCCGGTCTCCGGCACCCGCCTTGCCGTTGGCGCCGCCCGCGGCGCCCGCCGCCGCCCTGCCGTCCAGCGCCGTCACGGCGCCTCCGGCGTCCCGTACGGGTGTGACGATGGGGTGGAGCAGGTGGAACACCTCCACCTGGTGGCGCCCCAGCTCGGCGCGGACGGAGTCGACGATGAAGGGACGGTCGGCGAGGAGCAGCCGTATCACGGTGTACGGCGCCTCCCAGCCGTCCGCTTCGAAGCGTGGGTTGAACACCTGCACGCGGGGGCCGTCCTCGAGGCCGCCCTCGAGGAAGCGCACGCCGTCCACGGCCATGGCGTATAGGCTGTCGGGGTCGAACTCCTCCAGGAAGGCGTCGTCCGCCTTGTCGTAGAGGATGTCGGCGAAGCGCGTCAGCACCGCGCCGTCCGCGCCGCCGGCGCGCTCGATCCGTTTCCTGACCTGTTCCAGGGTTGCTGGCATGTTCTGCCGCCTCCAGGCGGCCGCCACGGCTGCGATCGCCGCGCCGGCCGGAGCTTGCGCGTATGCGCCTCACTATACCCATGCGCCCGGCGGCGTCCGGCGGCCCTCGCCACCGTCCGAGACACCGCCGGACGCGCGGCGCGCGGCGCCGGCCGGCGGGGCCGGCCGCGCGCCCCTCGGGCCCGGGCGGGGCGCGCCGTCGCCGGCCCCGCCGGCGTGCCGCCCGCGGCCCGGAGCGGGCCGGGGCGCCGGTATACTGCCGGGCATGGCGCTCCTGCTGGCGGCTCTGCTCATCGCCGCGGACCAGATCAGCAAGGCCTGGGTCGTGAGCACGCTCTCCATCGGCAGCCGCGAGTTGCCTCTGGGACTGGGGTTCTACATCCTGCACACCCGCAACAACGGCGCCGCCTTCGGCATCCTCCGCAACGTCCATCTGCGCCTGGGCGGCCTCGTCATCGACGGCACCTTCCTGCTCGGCGTGCTGTCCGCGCTGGTGGGCCTGGCCATCCTGCTCACCCTGCTCGGCTCGGGAAGGCGCCTCTCGGCCATCACGCGGGTGTCGCTGGCCCTGGTGCTGGCCGGCGCCTGGGGCAACATGATCGACCGCTTCCGGCTGGGGTACGTCGTCGACTTCATCCACTTCCACGTGCCCGGCTTCGACTTCCCCGTCTTCAACATCGCCGACGCGTGCATCGTCATCGGCGCGGCGTTGCTGCTGCTGGCCAGCCTGTTCGCCACGGGGCGCCCGGCGCGGGACGCCGGCGCGGGCGACGACGCCGGCGACGGCTCCCTTCAGCGAGACGACAGGGGCCGCCCGGGCGACCGCTCGGACGCCTTCGCCGTCGACTTCCCGGAGCTGCCGCCGCTGCGTCAGGACCGCGCCGACGCGGTCGCGTCCGGGGCCGACGGCCTCAACGAACGGCCATGAGGTAGCGCTCCCGCCCCGCGAGGTCCGCCTCGACGGTCGTGGCGCGCCAGGCGTGGGCGGCCGCCGACGCCGGGCGCACGTTGCGGGGGTCCAGCTCCAGCGCGAGCAGGGCGCCGCCCGGCAGCAGCCGGTCGGCCTGACCCAGCAGGCGCCGCGCCAGCTCGAGCCCGTCCTCGCCGGCGAAGAGAGCCCCAGGCGGGTCGTGCCGCGCCTCGGGCTGCAGGGCGGCCGCGTCACCCGCCGGCAGGTAGGGCAGGTTCGCCACCACCGCGTGGCAGCCCGCCGCGAAGGCGGCCACCGCGGCGTCGGCGAGCAGGTCCGAGCGTCGCAGCCTGATCGCCAGCCCCAGCCGCTCGGCGTTGCGCCTCGCGATGCGTACGGCCGCCGCCGACACATCCGCCGCCATCACCTCGGCGTCCGGGCGCTCGGCCTTGAGCGCCAGCGCGATGGCGCCGCTGCCGGTACCGACGTCGAGGAGCCGTGGCGCCTCGCGGCCGCGCATGCGCTCCAACACCAGCTCCACCAGCCGCTCGGTCTCGGGCCGGGGCACCAGCACGCTGGCGTCGACCTCCAGGTCCAGCCCGTAGAACGGCGCGCGCCCGAGGATGTGCTGCAGTGGCTCGCGCGCCGCCCGGCGGCGCAGCGCATCGAGGAGCCGCAGGCGCTCCCCGGCCTCGAGCGGACGCTCCGGCTGCAGCAACAGCGCGTCGCGGGCGAGCCCGGTAACGGCCTCGAGCAGCGCCACCGCCTCCGGCTCGGGCGTGGCCACGCCGGCGGCGCGCAGCCGCCGCACGGCCAGGGCGCGGGCCTGCCCGACCGTCACCGGGGGACCGTCCGGCCCGGCCGCTCCCCGGCCGTCGCCGCTCCGCCGGCGGCCCCGTGGCCGCCCCGCGGGTGTCTTCCGTGTCCGCTCATCGCGCCCGGTAGTGTACGCCGCCCACCGCGCGCCCGCCGGCCGGCGGGCACCCTCCGGGCGCGCTCAGTACGCCGTGGTCAGGGTCCGGTGCGGCGGGCGCGCGGCGTACGGCGCCGCTTGCCCGCGCTCCCACAGCGCCACGTCCAGGTCCCGCGGCCGCACGGCCAGGCCGCGTTCGCGCGCCGCGGCGGCGAGGCGCTCGACCGCGACAAGGGCCACGGCGCGCAGCTCGATCTCCTCGGGGGAGCCGGCGCGCAGCCGGACGCCCTGGTCGATACGCCGGGACAGGGCGGGGGCCACCTCGAGCACCCCGTCGCAGCGCAGCACGTGGGGCACCAGGTTGTCCGCGAACATGGTGAGACGGCCCAGGTCCGTGAAGGCGCCATGGCCGGTCTCGTCGAACGCCAGCGCCAGGTCCGACGCCACGATCTGCGCCCGCTTGTAGAGCGGCACCTCGAAGCCGTCGTAGCGCCACACGTCCCGGAAGAAGGGCATCTCGGCCAGCAGCACCGCCAGCCGCTCGGCCTTGTGCCCCGCGGCCGACACCAGCGCCGTGAAGCTGCCCCGGAAGCGCGACAGCACGTAGCCCCCCAGCTCCCGCAGCGCCTCGGCGTAGAGCCGCATCAGCTCCAGCCGCAGCGGCGTCTCGAGGTCCTGCCCCAGCACCTCGGCCACGGCGGGCGCGTCGAGGCCGGCCAGGGTCTCGGCGCTGGGCGGATCCGCCTGAAACCATGCCGTCAGGCCCTTGGCGAGCATGCGGTACCCGCGCTCGCCGCGGGCCGGCAGCAGCTCGGGGAAGTACCCCGAGCCGAAGTTGACGGCGTCGAGCACCAGCACGTAGGCGAGCGTCGCCTCGGGGTCCCCCAGGTAGTGACACTCGGTGTCGTAGCCGGGCCGCGCCAGGCTCCTCGCGTCGAAGGTCGCCAGGTAGTCCTCGACGTCCCCCGCGATGCGCACGTAGCGCGCCCGCTCCGCCACCCGCGAGCAGGCGTCGCGGATGCGTTGCAGCATGATCCGATTGTACGTCCGGTCAGGAGGTCGGCTTCACCACCACGTGGCGGTCCTTGCCCTCACCCGAGGACTCGCTGATGATGTCCGGGTCGTCCGCCAGCGCCATGTGCACCACCCGGCGTTCCGCCGCGCTCATCGCGTCCATCTCCACCGGATGGCCGGTCTTGCGCACCCGCGCGGCCGCCTTGCGCGCCTCGCCGCGGAGGCGCTCGTCGCGGCGCCGCTTGTACCCGCCGACGTCGATGGAGACCCGTACGCGGTCCTCCTCGTCACGGTTGATCACGGCGTTGGTGATGAACTCCAGAGCGGCCAGGGTTCGGCCCGCGCGCCCGATGATCTTCCCGGGGTCGCCGCCGTAGATCTCGGCGCGGATCTCGTTCTCGCCCTGCTCGTCCACCTCGACCGCGTAGCTGGGGTCGAAGTTCAGCAACAGATCCACCAGGAAGGCCTCACACCGCTCCCGCGCATCGCCCTCCAGAGGCGCGGCGGGCACGACGACGGGCGCATCGAAGGACTCCTCCTCCTCGGCGTCGGGGAGGAGCGCCTCCTGCTCGTCCTCCTCGTCCATGTTGATGCCGAGGTCCTCAAGGTACCTGTCGAGATCGCGATCATCCATGCAGTCCTCGCCTCACTTCGCCCGTTTGGCGGGCACCGCCGGGACCGGTTGGCCGCGGCTCACCAGCCAGTACTGGAAGACCTGCACCAGCATGGATACCACATAGTACAGCAGCACACCGGCCGGGAAGTTGATGATGATGAAGACGAAGATCAGGTTGATGAACATCGACTGGCGCAGGGTCTGCGGGTTGCCGCGGGCCGAGAAGTACGAGGTCGCCAGCATCACCAGCACGTACAGGACGGGGAGGATGTAGTAGGGGTCGGACTGCCCCAGGTCGGGCAGCCACAGGAAGCCCTGGTTGAACTCGAAGTTGATGAACACGCGCCACAGGATGATGAACAGCGGCATCTGCAGCAGGATCGGCAGGCAGCCGCCGGCAGGGTTCACGCCCGCTTCCTGGTAGAGCTTCATCGTCTCCTGGGTGAGCTTCTCGCGGTCGTCCTTGTACTTCTTCTGCAGCTCCTGGATCTTGGGCTGCAGCTTCTGCATGCCGAACATGGACTTGGTCTGGGTGGCGATGAGCGGCCAGATGAGGACGCGGAACAGCATCGTCAGCACGATGATCGACACGCCCCAGCTGCCGACGTACTGATGGATGAGGACCAGCAGCTCCACGATGTACAGCGACAGGCGGCCCAGGATGTTGGGCCGGAACAGGCCCGGCAGGGACAGGTACCCTTCCTGGTAGTACCGCACCAGCTCGTTGCGGCCGGTGTACAACTGCGCCGACAGCGACGTCGACCCGCTGCTCGCCAGGGCCGTGGTGAGCGCCACGCGGTCGGGCTCGAGGAACTCGGCCTGCACGTTCGTGACGCCCTTGGCGGGACGCAGCACGATGGCGTCGCCGGTGTTGTTGTTGTTGTTCTGGAGGGCGGCGTAGCTGGGGTCGGCGTAGCTCTTGCCGGCGGGCGGGCCGAGGGTGAAGTCCGAGCCGTGGCCGATCTTCACCACGGGCTGCGCGGTGCCGGCGATACCGGGCGTGGCCAGGGCCACCGTGGGCGAGCCGCCGCCCTGTGCCGTTCCGCCCGCGGCCGCACCGCCCGATGCCGCGGCCTTGCCGCCGGCAGCCGCGGCGCCTCCCGCCGCCGGCGTCACGGTCACCGCGACATCGATGTGCTCCCGGATGGCCGTGACGGTCACCACGCGCTTGACGTCGTAGTTGCCCTCCCGGTAGTGGAAGGTGCCGGTGAACTCGATCCTGCTGGTGCGTTGCCAGCTGCCGCTGGCGTCCTGCGGGGCCTGGTACGCTCCGTCGATCAGCACGGCCGCGCCCGGGATCGCCGACTGGTACGGGATCAGGTTCTGGCGCCGGTCGATGGGGTAGTCGTTGTAGGTCTGGCCCTTCTGGGCCTTGGCGTAGGCCGCCACCAGCTCGCCGGCATCGTCGAAGAAGAGGTCCACGCCCTTGGTGGGGATGCGCGTGACGGTGCCGTGCTGGATGCGGCAGAAGAAGGAGGGCGACGAGGAATCGCAGGTCGCCAGCGCCTTGTCGAGGTTCTTGAAGTCCGACACCTTGAAGGTGTTGGTGGCGAAGACGACGCGCGCCTGGGCGAGGCCCCCCGCCAGCAGGGCGAAGAGCAGCGTCAGCAGGGCGAGAGAGCGCGGGATCCTCAAGATGCCTCCGTATGGCTGTGGGGATGGCCATGGGCGTGGCCGTGCGGCTGGGCGTCGCCGTGGGGATGGGCGGCCGCCTCGCGGACCGCGCCCGCACGATCCGCGCGCGGCGGCACCGGGTCGAAGCCGCCCGGATGCAGGGGGTGGCACTTGAGCACCCGCCGGACGGCCAGATAGAGGCCCTTGAGCGGGCCGTGGACCTCGATGGCCTGGATCGCGTAGGAGCTGCACGTGGGGTAGAAACGGCAGCTGGGGGTGGCCTTGAGCGGTGACAGGAAACGGCGGTAGAGCCGGATCGGCAGGATCAGCGCCTGCCCGAGGAGCCGGCTCATCGGAGCCCCGCCCGCGAGAGCGCGCGGCTCAGGCTGTCGCGCAGCTCCCAGTAGCCCGTCTCGGCCGCGGACGGCCGGGCGATCACCACCAGGTCGAACGCCGGCTGGCCGGCGCGGCACGCTTCCCGCTGCACGCCCTCGCCGAGCAGCTCGGACAGAGCCGCCCGCAGCCGCCTGCGGACACGGTTGCGCACCACGGCCTTGCCGACCTTGCCGCTCACCACGATCCCCACCCGCACCTGTCCTTCATGCGGGGCGGGGCGCCAACGAAGGCTGAGATGCTTCGCGCCACCGGAACGTCCCTTGCGTAAGCGCTGGAAGGCTCGGTCCCCCTTCAGGGAGCGGAGGACCGGAACCCGCGTCAGCGATCCGATACCGACAGGCGTTTGCGCCCCTTCGCGCGCCGTCGGCTCAGGATGGCGCGCCCGCCGCTCGTCTTCATGCGGGTGCGGAATCCGTGCGTCTTGGCGCGCTTGCGCTTGTTCGGTTGGTACGTGCGCTTCATTCACGTTCTCCTTCTGGGTGCCCGCCTTCCGGCGCACGCACGCCGACCGGTCAGGATGGAACGGGCCAGCGTGTGGCGGCGCAGCCGGCGTCGCCACGCACGCCCATGGCGACGTGGCGGCGGGCTCGGGCCGCAGGCGCAGGCCGGTCGCAGCCAAGCCGTAAGAGCATATCACACACGTCGCGGCCGCCGCCAACCAGGGTACGGGTTGGCGGGCGCGCGACCCGTATCGGAGGCGCCGACCGCCGGCGCCCGCCGCCGCTCAGCCGGTCGCGGCCGCGCGCGCCGCCGCGAGCCGCGCGATGGCGGTGTCCTGCACACCGGTGCCGGTGAGGTCGCAGACGGTGATCTGGTCGCTGCTGGTGCGGCCCGGACGGGTGCCGGCGAGCACCTCGCCGAGCTCGGCCACGCGCGCCTCGCCCACGTCCACGCCGGCCGCACGGGCTGCGCGCAGCTCGCCGATGACCAGCCCCTGTTCGCGCCGGTCGCTGACGAGCACGTCCGCCCGCCGCAGCACCCCCGGCTCGAGCTCCTGCTTGTGCTCGGCGTCCGAGCCCATGGCGGTGACGTGAAGCCCGGGATGCAGCCACTCCGCCCGCAGGATGGGCTCGGTGGCGGGCGTGGTGGTCACGACCACGTCGGCGCGGGTCACCGCCTCCTCGGCATCGGTCACGGCCTCCACCTCGATGCCCAGCACGGCCCCCATGTCCTCGGCGCAGCGCCGGGCCTCGGCCGGGCGCCGCGCCCACACCAGCGCCCGCCGCGGCCAGCGCACCAGCATCATGGCGCGGAGCTGCCAGCGTGCCTGTGCGCCCGCTCCGAGCACCGCCACCGTGTCCACCTCGGGGCGGGCCAGCGCATCCGCGGCAACGGCGCCGGCCAGCGCGGTACGCACGTCGGTGAGGTACCCGTTGTCGAGCAGCACGCAGCGAGGCACGCCCGTCCCGGCATCGATGAGCACCATCAAGCCGCTGGCGGTGGGCAACCCGCGCTGCGGGTTGTCGAAGAAGCCGGACGAGAGCTTCACGGCGAAGCTGTCGAGGCCGCGCACGTACGCGCCCTTGACGTCCACCTCGCCGCGGTGCTCGGGGACGTCGATGCGCATCACGGGGGGCTGCACCGCGTCCCCCGCGGACAGCCTCCGGAAGGCCTCACGGACGGCATCGAGACCGTCCGCATCGAGCGTCACCAGCTCGCGGATGGCATCTTCGTACAGGACGGCAACGTCCTGTGGCGCCATTCAATCCTCCTCCTCTCGCCGAAACGGCACGGCGTCCGCCACGACCCTGAGGAACCGCTCGGTGGCGATGTTGCCGCCGGAGCACACCACCGCGCTGGAACCGGGGCCGACGGCCACGCGGCTCTGGAGCAGGGCGGCGATGCCCACGGCGGCGGCGCCCTCGAGCACCTGCTTCTCCTCTTCGAAGGCGAAGCGCATGGCCTGCGCGATCGCAGCCTCGTCCACCAGTACCACCTCGTCGACGAGACGGCGCACCATGGCGAAGGTGAAGCGGTTGCGCTCGCCGATGCCGCCTTGCAGGCTGTCCGCCAGCGTCGGCTCTTCCGGCGTGGGCACCGGCCGGCCGGCCTGCAGGCTGCGGGCCATGGCGGCACCCGCCTGCATCGACACCCCCACCACGCGGATGGCGCGCTCGGCGGACTTCAGCGCCAGCGCCACGCCGGCGATGAGCCCGCCGCCCGAGAGCGGCACGATCACCGTGTCCACGTCCGGCAGCTCCTCCAGGATCTCGAGCCCGATGGTGCCCTGCCCGGCGATGACGCGTGCGTCGTCGAACGGGTGCACCAGCGTCAGGCCGCGTTCGGCCATCAGCTCGCGGGCGCGGGCCTCGGCCTCGTCCTGGCTGTCGCCGCCGACCAGCAGCTCGCACCCGGTGGCCCGCAGCGCGGCGAGCTTGTCCTCGGGCACGCGCTCGGACACGCACACCACCGCGTTCACGCCGAGGCGCCCCGCGGCCGTGGCGACGGCGCGGCCGTGGTTGCCGGTCGACACCGCGATGACGCCCCGCCGGCGGGCGGCGGCGTCCAGCGCGGCGAGCGCGTTGGCGGCCCCGCGGGCCTTGAACGCGCCGGTGACCTGGAGGTTCTCCAGCTTCAGGTGCACGGGGCCGCCGGCGATGCGCGACAGCGCGCGGCTCTCGACCAGCGGGGTGCGGCGCACCACGCCGGCCACGGCGCGGCGGGCGCGGTAGACGTCGCGCAGGCTCGGGGCGCCGTCCGGCGCCGGGGACGCGGCTGTCTCTGGCTCCATGGCGTTACCTCAGCGGGATGCCGTCGTTGGGCAGCCGCCGCTCCAGCACCCTCACCAGCCACGAGCTGAAGATGGTGAGGATCAGGAACAGGCCCCCGACCTCGGAGAGCGGCACCAGGTAGCGGTAGGTGCGGTCGCCGATGATGGTGGCCAGGTTCAGCATCTCCAGGACCGTGACGGCGGACAGGATGGGGGTGTCCTTGATGATGGACACGAGATAGTTGCCGAGCGCCGGGACGACGCGCGGGATGGCCTGCGGCACCACCACGTCGCGGTAGACGAGCACCATCGGCATGTTGAGCGCCATCGAGGCCTCCCACTGCCCCCGCGGCACGGCCTCGAGGCCGGCCCGGTACACCTCCGAGGTGTAGGCGCTGTACTGCAGGCCGAGCGCGATGGCGCCCGTGAGGAACGCCGGGAGCACCACCCCGTAGTTCGGCAGCACGAAGTAGAGGAAGTACAGCTGCACGAGCAGCGGCGTGTCGCGCAGGAACTCCACGATGACCGCGATCGGCCAGGAGACGATCTTGAGCGGCACGGCCCGCAGCAGCGCGAAGATGAGCCCGAGGATCAGAGCGATCAGGAAGCCGAGCACGGTCGCCTCGACCGTCACGATCATGCCCCGCAGCAGGATCGGGATGATGGACGCCGCGAACGCCCAGTCCGACGTGAGGTTCCAGTGGATGCCGAAGATCACGAGCGCGCCCTCGCGGCGGTCACGCCGACCCGGTTGGCGATGACGCGCTCGAGCAACCGCATGAGCGCCATCAGGATCAGCGCCATCACGAAATAGAGCACCAGCGTGAGGCTGTAGATCGGCACCGTGTCGAGCGTGAGGTTGCGCAGGTTCTGCGCCCGGAAGGTCAGGTCGCTCAGGGTGATGAGCGAGACCAGGGCGGTGTCCTTCAGGTTCTGCACCGCCAGGTTGCCGAAGGGAGGCATCATCTCCACCAGCGCCTGCGGAAGGACCACGTTCCAGAGCGTGTAGCGCTTGCTGAAGTTGAGCGCCACCGCCGCCTCGTACTGCCCGGTGGGCACGGCCAGGATGGCCCCGCGAACCACCTCGGCGCCGTAGGCGCCGATATTGAGGCCGAGCGCCAGGATGCCGGCCAGGGTGGCACCCAGGCTCACCCCCAGGAGCGGCAGGGCGTAATACAGCCAGAACATCTGCACCAGCAGGCTGGTGCCGCGGAACACCTCGATATACACGATCGACAGCATGCGCGCGGGCCAGATGCGCGAGAGCTTGCCGATGCCGGACAGGAACGCCATCACCGCCCCCACGCCCGTCGACACCAGCGCCAGCTCGGCCGTCAACCGGGCGCCTTTGAGCAATGGCGGCAACAGCGAACTCAACGTCTCCATGCCGGACCTCCCTTGGGCTTCGCGATCCCGGCCCCCGGCGGGCGCCATGGGGGCCGCAGCTCGGCGTCGCAGCGAGGAGTGCCGGCCTTCCGCGACACCGCTGTATCGGCAGGCCACACGACCGGGCCGGCCGCGGGGCGAGCGGGCCATGCGCCCGCGAGCAAGATAGAACGGAGGGGGGGAGCCGCGCTGCGGCTCCCCCCCTCGGAAGCGGTCGTCACTGCGCCGTGCACAGCTCCTGGGTCGTCTTCGACAGGGCCGCCTGGGCGTCCTGTTCGGTGAGGCCGTACCCGGTAAGGATCTTGGTCCAGGCCGGGGTCTTCTGGAACGCCGCGAGGGCGGCGTCGAACTGCTTGACGAAGGCCGCGTGGTCCTTGTTGAAGCTGAAGCCGCCGTAGCTACGCACCGACTTGCCGTTCACCACGGGCTGGGTGAAGGGGGTGGCGGTCTCGACCTTGTCCGACTTCTTGGCGAGGCGCTCGGCCGTCAGGCCGGTCGCGGCGTAGGCTGCGATGCGCCCGGTCTCGACGGCCGACAGGGCGTCGGCGTTGGCGGGCAGCATCACGAGCTGGTTCTGCGGGATGCCCATGGCCTGGGCGAACTTGAGCTCGTCCGCGCCGGACACGATACCCATCTTGAGGTTGTGGTTCTTGACGAAGGCCTCGTAACCGTGGATGTTGTCAGGGTTCCCGGCCTTGACCATCAGGCCCTCGCCGTAGCTCGAGTTGGGCTTCGAGAACAGCACCTGCTGGCACCGGGCCGGCAGGATGTTCTGGCCGGCCGCCACCATGTCGAAGCGGTTGGCCTTCAGGCCGGGGATGAGCGAGCCGAACTCGGTGACGATCCACTGGATGTCGGTGATGCCCATCTGCTTCAGCACCGCGGTCGCCACGTCGGGGGCGATGCCGTGGGCGTCCCCGTTGGCGTCCACGTAGCCATACGGGATCTCGTTGGCGACGGCGACGCGGATGTAGCCCCGCTGCTTGACGGTGTTCAACAGGCCGCTCTGGGCGAACGCCAGCGCGCCGATCAGCACGGTCAGCAAGGTGAGCGTCAGAGCTTTCAGCGTACGGTTGGCCATGGTTCCTCCTCGTGTTTCGAACGTCGTGTCTCTGGGCGCGCATCCTGGCCATTCGCGCGCGCCCACGCGGCGTGCTCCGGCCGGCGCTAGGGTGGCGCCAGGCCGGTGCCGGTCCGTGGGTCGCCGGCCGCGCGCGGGCGCGGGTGGTCGACCGATGACAGCGGCTCCTCCGGCATGCGTTCACATCCTTCCCGTTCGCGTTGCTTCGCGTGTCGCCGGCTGCTCCGGCGTTCTGGGCGTGCGGCGCACCGACCCGCGGTCGAGCGCCGTCCGTCACGGATCAGTGCTGCAGCACCGCCTGCAGGAAGCTCTGGGTGCGCGGGTTCTCGGGTTCGGTGAAGATCTTCGAGGGCGGTCCCTCCTCCGCGACCTGGCCGGCGTCGAAGAACACCACCCGGTCGGACACGTCGCGGGCGAACCCCATCTCGTGGGTGACGATGAGCATCGTCATGTTCGTTTCGAGGGCGAGCCGCCGCAGGATGCCCAGCACCTCGCCCACCAGCTCGGGGTCGAGCGCCGAGGTGACCTCGTCGAAGAGCATGAGGTCGGGGTCCATCGCCAGCGCCCGGGCGATGGCCACGCGCTGTTTCTGGCCGCCGGAGAGTTGCGACGGGAAGGCGCCCGCCTTCTCGGCCAGCCCGACCATGTCGAGCAGCTCCCTGCCGCGCTTCTCGGCGTCGGCGCGCTTCACGCCCTTGACGTGGATGGGCGCCTCGGTGACGTTGCGCAGCACGCTCATGTTGGGGAACAGGTTGAAGTGCTGGAACACCATGCCGATGCGGTTGCGGACCCGCCGAAGCTGGCTCTCGGTCGCGGGCAGCTGCTTGCCGCCCTCGTCGCGGTGCCAGAGCGGCTCACCGCCGACGAAGACCTTGCCGCCGTCGGGCTTCACCAGCGTCATCAGCACGCGCAGGATGGTGGTCTTGCCGGAGCCGCTCGGGCCGATGATGGCGACCTTCTCCCCCGCCTTGACGGTGAAGTCGAGATCCCGCAGGACCGTGAGCGAGCCGAAGGACTTGTGCACCTTCTCGAAGCGGACCATGGGCTCGGCTCGCTCCAGGGCCTCGGCCCTGGCGGCTTCGTCGTGCGGGGTTGCGTCGCTGCCGGTCGTCACTGCCACGGGTCCCTCCTCATCGCTGGCGTCATCCGAGCTGGAAGCTGGCAAGCTTCAGCTCCGTCATCTCCTGAACCGCGAACCTGACGCCTTCCCGTCCGAGCCCCGATCCCTTGACGCCCCCGAAGGGCATGGCGTCGATGCGGTAATCGGTGCTGTCGTTGACCATGACCCCGCCGTAATGGAGGGCGGAGACCGCACGATGGGCGGTGCCCAGGTCGCGCGTGAAGACGGCCGCTTGGAGACCGTAGTCGACGTCGTTGGCGACGGCAACGGCCTCATCCAGATCACGCACCCGTTCGAGGATGGTGACCGGCCCGTACACCTCGTCACGAGCCAGGCGGCTCTCGCGAGGCACCCCTTCGAGCAACGTCGGCTCGAAATGGGTGCCTTCGAAACCACCACCCGTGAGCAGGTGGGCTCCAGCGGTCCGTGCCTCTTCTACCATACCCTTCACGCGCTGCGCGTTCGGCGCGTCGATCAGCGGCCCCATGTCGGTCGCCTCGTCGAGCTTGGGGCCCAGGTCGAGCCCTTCGGCGCCCTCGACCATGGCGTCCCGGACCGCGTCGTAGACGCCGTCTTGCACCAACAGGCGTTGCACGTGGAGGCAGTTCTGGCCGGCGGCCCAGAAAGCGCCCGACAGGATCGCCGGTACCGCCGCGCGTAGGTCGGCGTCGTCCATGACGATGGTGGGCGCGTTGCTGCCGAGCTCCATGCTGTAGCGCTTCAGCCCGCCCGCCCGGACGATGGCCTCCCCGGTCTCCTTGCCGCCCGTGAACGACACCACCCGCACCCGCGGGTCGCGCACCAGCGCGTCGCCCACCACCGAGCCGCGGCCGGTCACCACCTGCAGCACCCCGGGAGGGAGCCCGCTCTCGAGCAGCAGGCGGGCCAGCTTCAGGGCCGACAGCGGCGTCTTGGAGTCCGGCTTGAGCACCACCGCGTTGCCCGCGGCGAGGGCCGGTCCCACCTTGTGGGCGACGAGGTTCAAGGGGTCGTTGAAGGGCGTGATGGCCGCCACGATGCCCACCGGCTCGGGGACGAAGTACCCGAAGCGCCGCTCGCTGCCGGGACGCTGATCGAAGGCCAGCGTCTCGCCGTGGATGCGCCTCGCCTCCTCGGCGCTGAGGCGCAGCGTGTCCGCCGCGCGGCTCGCCTCCTTGCGCGCCTCGCGGATGGTCTTGACACCCTCCCGCGCGATGAGGCGGGCGAAGTCCTCCTGCTCCGCCTCCAGCCGCGCCGCAGCCCGGTACAGCACCGCCATGCGCTCGTGCGTGGCCATGGCCCGCGCCACCACGGCGCCGCGCTCCGCAGCCTCCAGCGCGCGCACCATGTCGTCCGTCGTCGCCTGCGGCACCGTGTCGATGAGACGCTCGTCGTCGGGATCCATCACCTCGATGACGGCGTCGCGCTCGACCCAGGAATCCGCCAGCAACATCTCCATGGTTACCGCCTCCCTCGCCCTTCCGGGGCGCGCCCGCGCAGGGCGATGAGATCCTCCACCAGGGCGTACCCGGTGGCCAGCCGGCCGGCGCCGGGCCCCTGGATGGTCACGTCTCCCAGCAGGTCGGTCGTGAAGGTGCAGGCGTTGACCGCGCCTGCCACGCCCGCGAGAGGGTGCGACAGCGGCAGCCGCACGGGGCCGACCGACGCGCTCACGCCGCCGTCCGCGCGCCTCAGGGCGCTGCCGATGAGCTTCCAGCGCTCCCCCGCCGCCGCTGCAGCCGCGATGTCGCCCGCGCTCACGTCCCGGATGCCCTGCCGCGCGACGTCGGCCATGGTCAGAGGCGCGTCCATCACCAGGTTGGCGAGGATGACCACCTTGCCCGCGGCGTCGATGCCGTCGACGTCGCCGCTGGGGTCGGCCTCGGCGTAGCCCTCGCGCTGCGCCTCGGCCAGCGCGTCGGCGAAGTCGAGACCGGCCTCCATGCGGGTGAGGATGTAGTTGGTGGTGCCGTTCAGGATGCCCTGGATGCGGCTGACGCCGGCGGCGGCCAGCATGCCGGCGCCGAGCGCGAGGGTCGGGGTGCCGCTCATGACCGTGCCCTCCACGCCGAGGCCGGCGCCATGCTCGGAGGCGATGCGCCGCAGCTCGGCGAACGCCAGCGCGATGGGGCCCTTGTTGGTGGTGACCACGTCCATGCCGCGCGACAACGCCTCGCGTACGTGCGTGAGCGCCGGCTCTCCGGTCTTCAGATCGGTGAAGCTGAGCTCGGCGACGGCGTCGGCGCCCGACTCCCGGATGGTGGTCAGCGCGTCCCAGCCCCGGGCATCGGCCTCCAGCGCCTCCAGGCCGTCGGCGGCGCCGAGCAGCTCCTCGGGCGTGAAGCCGTCCCGGCGGAACACGCTGCCCCGCTTGAAGTCGCTGACGGCGGTGATGCTCACCTCGAGGCCGTGGCGCCGGGCCAGCGTGTCGCCGCGCTCGGCGAGGATCTGGGCCAGGCCCTGGCCCACCGTTCCGAAGCCGATCAGTGCCAGCCTCGTGGTCCGCCGTGGGCTCGTCATCTCGTCTCCGAGGCGCTCCGCTGCTGCCGGGCGTAGGCCAGCGCCTGATCCAGGTCGGCGATCAGGTCGTCCGGGTCCTCGATGCCCACGGAGTAGCGCACCAGGCTCTCGGGGATGCCCATGGCCGCGCGCTCCTCGGCGCTGAGCTCGACGTGGCTGCCCGTCGCCGGCGGCGCCACCACCGTCTCCACCGCGCCCAGGTTGGCGGCGCGGTGGGCGTAGCGCAACCGCGGCAGGAAGCTCCGCACGCTGTCGAAGCCGCCCTCGAGCTGGAACGACAGCATGCCGCCGAAACCGCGCATCTGCCGTGCGGCCACGTCGTGGTTGGGATGGCCCTCCAGGCCCGGGTAGAACACCGCGGTGACGAAGGGGTGCTGCTGAAGGTGACGGGCGATGGCGAGGGCGCTCTGGTTCTGGCGCGCGACGCGGAGGCCGAGCGTCTTCATGCCGCGCAGCAACAGATACGCCGCCTCGGGATGGAGGGTGGCGCCGTTGATCTCGCGGAAGTGGTAGATGCGCTCCACCGCTTCGCGGGGCCCGACCACCGCCCCGCCCAGGGCGTCGGCGTGTCCGCCGAGGTACTTGGTGGCGCTGTGGATGACCAGGTCCGCGCCCAGCGTGAGCGGGTTCTGGTTGATGGGCGTGGCGAAGGTGTTGTCGACCACCACGGTCGCGCCCACGTCGTGCGCGGCGGCGGCCAGCCGCGCGATGTCCATGATCTTGCAGGTCGGGTTCGTCGGGCTCTCCAGGTACAGCACCTGGCAGCCCTTGGCGACCTCCGCCTCGATCTGGGCGAAATCGGTGGTCTCGCACAGCGTGACGTCGATCCCGAAGCGCGGCAGGAACTCCGTGAACACCTTGTTGGTGCCCCCGTAGGTGTCCTTCACGGAGACCACGCGCTCGCCCGGGGACAGCAGCGTGAACAGCGTGTTGCTGATGGCGGCCATGCCGGTGGCGAAGCTGGTGCAGGCTTCAGCGGCCTCGAGCTGACGGACCTTCTCCTCGAAGGCCTGCACGGTGGGGTTGGTGTTGCGACCGTAGATATGCCCCTCGCGCCGCCCCAGCGCCACCTCGCGCCACACGTCGACGTCGTCGTACCCGAACGACACGCTGTGCACCACGGGCACCTGGGTGGCACCCTGCATGGTGGGCCCGTCCTCCCCCGCCCACACGGCGAGCGTCTCCAGCGCCGGTCCTTCGCGCTTCGTCATCGTCCGACCTCCTCGTATCTCGGCTCGGCCTGGCCCCGCCTCACGGCAGGGCCAGGATCGGTCCTTCCAGATAGCTGTTGATGCGGCCCAGGCACAGCACCATGTGCTTGCGGCGCACGCCCGCGACCGACTGCATGTCTTCGCGCCGCAGCCCCTGCAGCACGCTCTCGATCTCGTCCACCACGTAGTCGACCTCGTCCTCCCAGGTCATCTCGGGTAGCAGCTGCAGCCACACCCGCGCGGTCTGGTAGAAGAGCCGGTCGGCGATCTCCCGCAGCGGCTGGTTGCCGATCGCCCGGGAGAGCTCCTCGTTGAAGCGGTGGTACACCCGCGCCAGGCCCTCGGGATCGCGTGTCTCGCGCAGCTCCCGGGCCCCGCCGGCGAGCGCCGCCAGCAGCTCGAGGTCGTCGTCGGTGATGCGCGCCGGCGACATCTCCCCGATCAGGTCGATAAGCTTCAGCCGGAGGGCGTAGACCTCCTTGAGGTACTGCAGGTCGACGGTCTTGACCATCGTGCCGACGCCGCGTTGGCTGACGACCAGCCCGTCGAACTCGAGCCGCTGCAGCGCCTGGCGGATCGGCGTGCGGCTGACGCCGAACTCCTCGGCGAGCGCGTTCTCGCTGAGCATGGCGCCCGGCGGGTAGCGCAGGAGGCAGATGCGGTCGCGGAGCTCGGTGTAGATGGCCGCCACGCCGCGCGAGCCCAGCGTTGTGGAGCGCTGCTGCATACTCTTCCAGCCGCCTTCTTCCTTACGAGGTGCCAGCGCGATGCCGAATGGGCGCGGAGATGGTTGACCGGCTGGCGACTTGAGACCTAGAATGAACCTGCGGAGAGGTTGTATACAAGTTGTAGACAACGAGAGTGTACGCGTCCCGCCGGGAGGTTGTCAACCTCTCGGCCGCGGGCGGAAGGGACCATGGATGCGGCAGCGTGAGGACCTCGTCTTTCCCATGCGGGAGTACCAGCGCCGGCTGGACGCCCTCCGCGGCGTGATGGCGGAGCACGAGCTCGACGCCATGCTCACCACCACCCCCGAGAACATCTGCTACCTCACCGGCTTCGACTCCCCCGGCCACTACTGGTTCCAGGCGATGGTCGTGCCCATGCACGGCGAGCCCTTCACCTTCTCGCGCCTGCTGGAGACCAGCGGCGTGGAGGCCGACACCTGGGTGGAGCTCAACTACGGCTACCACGACAGCGACGACATCATGTCCTCCCTGGCGGCCCGCCTGCTCGACCACGGCCTCGCCGAAGCGCGCGTCGGCTTCGAGCAGGACTGCTGGTTCTTCACCGCCTCGCAGCAGCACAGCCTGGTCTACTCGCTGCCCACCACGGAGTTCGTCGACGTCTCCGGGCTGATCGAGGAGCTCAGGCTGGTGAAGTCGGAACCGGAGGTGGCGCTGATGCGCCGCGCCGCCCAGGCCGCCGCGGTCGGCATGCGCGCGGGGGTGGACGCGGTCGCCGAGGGCCGCACCGAGGACGAGGTGGCGGCAGAGCTGACCGCCGCGCTCATCCGCGGGGGCAGCCACTGGCCTAGCATCATGCCCTTCATCGCCTCCGGCGAGCGCGGGGCCATCGGCCACGCCACCTGGAAGGGACGTACCATCCGGCCCCACGACAGCGTCTTCCTGGAAGTGGGCGGCTGCCGCAACCGCTACCACGCCGCCATGATGCGCACGGTCGTGGTCGGCAAGGCCGATCCCGAGCTCAAGACCGCCTTCGAGGTGGTGCTGCACGCCATCGATGCCGCCATGGACACGGTCAAGCCCGGGGTGCCGGCAGGCGAGGTCGACCGCGTCAGCCGCGCCGTCATCGCCGACGCCGGGTTCGGCGAGAACCAGGCATCGCGCACCGCGTACTCCATCGGCATCGCGGTCCCCCCGGACTGGGGCGAGGGGCAGATCCTCAGCATGAAGCCCGGCGAGGGGCGTCCGCTGCAGGAGAACATGACCTTCCACCTGATCCCGTGGGTGCAGTTCCCCGGCAAGGGCGGCGTGGGCTGCACCGAGACCATCCGCGTCACCGCCAACGGCTGCGAGCGCCTGACGGACTTCCCGCGGGAGCTGTTCGAGGCCTAACCGGACTGGAAACCCGGCGCGGTCGGCGCGAAGGCGTCGCCGGCGCGTGCCTCCAACGCAGCGGCCGCCCGCAGCAGCCGCGCCTCCTGCAGCGCCGGCGCCAGCAACTGCACGCCCGCCGGCAGGCCTTCGGCGGTGAACCCGGCCGGGACGCTCACGGCCGGCAGCCCCGAGAGGTTGGCGAGGCAGGTGCACACGTCACCGACGTACATCGCCAGCGGGTCGTCCAGCTTCTCGCCCAGGCGGTAGGCCGGGCTGGGCGCGGTCGGCGTGAGGAGCAGGTCGGCACCCTCGAACGCCCGCGCCAGGTCGTCGGCGATCACGCGCCGGACCTTCAGGGCCTTGCCGTAGTAGGCGTCGTAGTATCCGGCGGAGAGGGCGAAGCTGCCCATCAGCACGCGCCGGCGCACCTCGCGCCCGAGGCCGGCGCCGCGCGAGCGGCGCATGACCGCCTCCTGCCCGTCCGCGTCCTCGCCTACGCGCGTGCTGTAGAGCATGCCGTCGTAGCGGGCGAGGTTGCTGCTCGCCTCGGCGGTGGCGACCAGGTAGTACGCGGCGACGGCGAAGCGCACGCTGGGCACGCCGACCTCGCGGACCTCCGCACCCAGCTCGCGCAGTGCCGCGCGCGTCCGCTCGAGCGCGTCGAGCACGCCGCGATCGTTGCCGTCCTCGCTCAGCTCGCGCACCACCGCCACCCGCAGGCCGGACAGGTCGCCCGTGCCGGCGCCGCCGTCCGTGCCGAGCGCCCGCAGCGCCTCGGCATCGGCGTCCAGGCTCGTGCCGTCGCGCGGGTCCGCTCCCGCCATGACGCCGAGCGCGAGCGCGGCGTCGCGGCTGCTGCGGGACAGCACGCCCACCTGCTCGAGGGAGCTGGCGTAGGCGATGACGCCGTAACGCGACAGACGGCCGTAGGTGGGCTTGATGCCGAGCACCCCGCAGAACGACGCCGGCAGCCGCACCGACCCGCCGGTATCGGTGCCGAGCGCCAGCGGCACGACCCCCGCCGCCACCGCCGCGGCCGAGCCGCCGGACGAGCCGCCCGGCACCCGCGCGCGGTCCCAGGGGTTGAGGACCGGCCCGAAGCTCGAGGTCTCGTTGGTCGAGCCCATGCCGAACTCGTCCAGGTTGCTCTTGGCGATGACCACCGCGCCGGCCGCCTCCAGCCTGGCCACGACGGTAGCGGTGTAGGGGGGGACGAACCCCTCGAGCGCCTTCGAGCCGGCGGTGGCCGGCACCCCCTCCAGGCACAGGTTGTCCTTCAGCACCACCGGCACGCCCGCCAGGGGACCGGGGTCCTCGCCCCGGGACACGGCCGCGTCGATGCGCTCGGCGCACGCCAGGGCGCGCTCCGCGGTCACCGTCACCAGGGCGTTCAGCTCGCGGGCGGCCTCGGCCCTGCCCAGCGCGGCGCGCACCACCTCGACGGCGCGGAGGGCTCCGCCCCGGACGTCGCGCGCCGTGCGCCAGGCCGAAGTCATGCGGGCGATTCTAACAGAGCGCCGGCCGGCGCGAACGCGTCACGGCCGCCGCCACACCCCTCCCCCGAGCGACCCGGCAAGCCGGTGCGGCTACAATGGCTCGAGATGGCTGCACGCAGCTCCGCGGCGCCGGGGTCCGACACGCGCATCCTGGGGGCCGGCCGTTCGGAGGAGGGCCGGGTCCGGGCTGTGAACCAGGACAGCTTCCACGTCGGGCGCATCCTCGGGGCGGGGTACGTGGCGGTGGTCGCGGACGGGATGGGGGGCCATCGCGCCGGCGAGATCGCCAGCCGCAAGGCCGTGGAGGTGCTCAAGCGAGAGCTCGAGCGCAGCCGCCTGCTGCCGCCGGTGGCGCTCGCCCGCGCCGCCCAGGTGGCCAACTTCGAGGTCTACGACTACGCCGTCGACCACCCCGAGGTGCACGGCATGGGCACCACCCTCACCGCCGTGTACCTCGACGACCAGGTGGGGCTGGTCGGTCACGTCGGCGACTCGCGGGCGTACCTGGTGCGCGACGGCGGCATCCGCCAGCTCACCAAGGACCACAGCTGGGTAGCCGACCGCGTGCGCCAGGGGCTGCTCACCGCCGACGAGGCGCGCCACCACCGCTGGCGCAACGTCATCACCAACGCGCTCGGGGCCACGGCCAGCTTCCGACTCGACGTCACGCACTTCGAGGTCAAGCCCGGCGACCGGCTGCTCCTCTGCAGCGACGGCATCAGCATGCTGCTCTCCGAGGCGATGATGACCGAGATCGTCTCCTCCGCGCCGCCCGAGGAGGCGTCCGCCAGGCTGGTGTCGGAGGCCAACGACCGGGGCGCGCCCGACAACGTCACGGCGGTGGTGGTGGAGGTGCGCGAGGTGGAGGCACGGCCCAAGCGCTACGCCCTGCCCGCCGAAGCGGACGGGCCGGGTTCGGTCGACATCAGCGACACCATGAGCGGCATCCGCAAGATCGAGGACGAGTTCCCCGCCAACGGCCCCCTGAGCAAGCTGCGGAAGCACCCCTGGTACCCCTACCGCATCTGGCTCCTGGGCTCGCTCTACCTGCTGCTGCTGTTCCTGCTGTTCAGCCTGTGGCGCGGCTGAGGCGCCCCCGCCTGGCGCGCAGCCGCCGGCGCGGGCGCCTCGTCCCTGCTAGGCTTGGCGCATGAGACGCATCGTGCAGACGGACACCGCCCCCGCCGCCGTGGGGCCGTACTCCCAGGCCGTGCGGGTCGGCGACCTGCTCTTCACCGCCGGCCAGATCCCGCTGACGCCCGACGGGGAGCTCGTCGGAGGCGACGTGCGGGCGCAGACGCGGCAGGTGATGGAGAACCTCGAGGCCGTGCTGGCCGCCGGGGGCTCGAGCCTCCAGCGGGTCGTCAAGTGCACCTGCTACCTTGCGGACATGAACGACTTCGCCGCCATGAACGAGGTGTACGGCAGCTACTTCCCCAGCGATCCGCCGGCGCGCAGCGCGTTCCAGGTGGCGCGCCTCCCCAAGGACGTCGCCATCGAGATCGAGGCCATCGCCGAGGTGGCCTGACCCGCGGGCCCGCCCCGCGCCCCCATGGCAGACACGCACCCGGACGCCATCGACGCCGCCGGCGTCACGCTGCCCGGCCACGGCGCCGGCTTGCAGGCGCACCTGGCGCGGCCGGCCGGCACCGGACCCTGGCCCGCGGTGGTGGTCATCCACGAGATCTTCGGGCTGAACGACAACATCCGCCAGGTGGCCGGGCGCTTCGCCGGCGAAGGCTACCTGGCGCTCGCCGTCGACCTCTTCTCCGGCCGCAACCGCGCGCTCTGCATGGCGCGCTTCATGACCGGTCTGCTCTTCGATTCGCTCGACCATCAGGGCATCCGGGACCTGAGGCGGACGCTCGACTGGCTCTCGGCCCGCGACGACGTCATCGCGGAGCAGGTGGGCGCCGTCGGCTTCTGTCTCGGCGGCTCCCTCGCGATCGCCTGGGCGGCGGGCGACCCGCGGCTGAAGGCGATCGCGCCGTTCTACGCCCAGAACCCGCGCCCCCTGCAGGCGGTGAGGCGGCTGTGCCCGGTGGTGGGCTCCTACCCCGGGAACGACTTCACGGCGGGCATGGGCCGGCGGCTGGACGGCGAGCTGGACGCCGCCGGCGTGCCGCACGACATCAAGGTCTACCCGGGCGCCCGCCACTCCTTCTTCAACGACGGCAACCCCGCCCGGCACGACCCGGCGGCCTCGCGGGACGCCTGGGAGCGCATCCTGGCGTACTTCGAGACGCACCTGAGGCCGGCTGCCTAAGCGACCAGCAACAGGATGTAGGCCAGGTAGCCGGCCAGCAGCAGGCCACCGGCGGCGCGCCCCAGGCGCTGGCCGCGCCACATGAGCGGCAGCAGCGCCAGGCTGAACGCCGCCATCACCAGGATGTCCGGCGTGGACGCGCGGCCGTCGAAGGTGATGGGGTGCGCCACCGCCGTCGTGCCGAGCACCGCCAGCAGGTTGAAGACGTTGGAGCCCACGATGTTGCCGAGGATGATGTCGGCCTCCTTGCGGATCGCCGCCACCAGGCTGCTCGCCAGCTCGGGCAGACTGGTGCCGAGGGCGACGACCGTCAGACCGATGACGCGCTGCGGCACGCCCAGCGTGGTGGCGATGGCGATCGCCCCGCCCACCAGCTCGCGGGCGCCGAGCCACAGCACCGCCACCCCCACGGCCGTGCCGAGCACGCCCCGCCACACCGGCGTCCGGCCGCCCCGGCCGACGGACTCCGCCTCGTCCAGCAGACCCGAGCCGGAGCGTGTGACGAGCCACAGGAAGCCTCCCAGCAGCGCCAGCAGCAACACGCCTTCCCAACGGCTGATGCGGCCGCCCCACAGCACCGGCGCCAGCGCGGCCGTCACCAGGAGCATCAGCGGCACCTCGCGGCGCACGAAGCGGGAGCCGGTCAGCAGGGGGTAGATCAGGGCGGTCAGCCCCAGGATCAGGCCGACGTTGGCGATGTTGGACCCCACCACGTTGGCGACGGCGATCTCGCTGGTGCCCGAGAGCGCCGCGGTGAGGCTCGCCGCCAGCTCCGGCGCGCTGGTGCCGAAGGCCACGACCGTCAGGCCCACGACCAGGGGGCGCACCCCCAGGCGCGAGGCCAGGCCGCTCGCGGAGCGCACCAGCACCTCGCCGCCGAAGTAGAGCAGCACCACTCCGACCAAGACCAGCACGACGTTCACTCGAGGCTCCTCGGGGCCGGCGTGGAACGCACGGCCCGCCCAGCGTGGACGAGCCGTGCGAACGCTTGCAGGAGGGGGCCCGCGCCCGTCAGCGCCCCGCCCCGGGGGCCGCCGCCGGCGACCGGGCGGCGGGGCGCGGCCGGGGCCGCCGCGCCGCAGCGCACGGCACCGGCACCTCGCGCTGGGCTGCCGCGCCTTGCGGCACGATCAGCTCCGGCGCCAGAGCACCTCGCGCTTGACCTCCTCGATGGCCTGCGTCACCGGGATGCCGCGGGGGCAGGCCTCGGTGCAGTTGTAGGCGGTCCGGCAGCGCCACAGGCCGTTGACCTGGTTGAGCGCCTGCAGCCGCTGCTCCGCGCCCTGGTCGCGCGAGTCGAAGATGAAGCGGTGGGCGTTGACGATGGCCGCGGGACCGATGTAGCGGCCGTTGGTCCAGAACACCGGGCAGCTGGTGGTGCAGGCCGCGCACAGGATGCACTTGGTGGTGGCGTCGAAGCGCTCGCGGTCCTCCACGCTCTGATAACGCTCGGTGGTCGGCGGCGCGTCGTCGTTGATGAAGTACGGAAGCACCGCCTTGTAGGCGTCGAAGAAGGGCTCCATGTCGACGATCAGGTCCTTGAGCACGGGCAGCCCGCGCAAGGGCTCCACCGCGATCTCCGGACCGAGGTCCTTGACCAGCACCTTGCAGGCCAGCCGGTTGACGCCGTTGATGACCATGGCGTCGGAGCCGCAGATGCCGTGGGCGCAGCTGCGGCGGTAGCTGATGCTGCCGTCCTGCCCCCACTTGAGCTCGTTTAGCACGTCGAGCACGCGGTCCATGGCACCCGCCTCGATGTGGAACTCCTGCCAGTGCGGCCGGCTGTCCTTCTCCGGGTCGTAGCGCTTGATTCGGAAGGTGACGTCCATGCAGGAGTCCTCTAGTAGACCCGGGGCTTCGGCTCGTAGGTGCCGAGCGTCACCGGCTTGTAGTCGATGCGCACGCCGCCTTCGTCCTTGTAGACGAGCGTGTGCTTGAGCCAGTTCTCGTCGTCGCGCTCCTTGAAGTCCTCGCGCGAGTGCGCCCCGCGCGACTCGGTGCGGTTCAGCGCGGCGTTGGCGAGCTGCTCGGCGTTGTCGAGCAGGAAGCCGAGCTCGAGCGCCTCCATCAGCTCGGTGTTGTACTGCGAGCCGGTGTCCTGCACACCCGTCTCGCAGTAGCGAGCCTTGAGCTCGTCGACCTTGGCGACCTGCGCCTCCAGCGTCTGGGCCGTGCGGAACACCGACGCCTGGTCCATCATGCTGGCCTGCAGCTCCTTGCGCAGGTTCCCCACCTTCTCCTTGCCGGAGCCGGCGCGGGCGGTGGCGATGAGCTCCCGGGCTCGCTCCTCGGCGTCCTTCGGCAGCTCCGGGAAGGCCGCTTTCGCGGCGTAATCGGCGGCGTTCGTGCCGGCGCGGCGGCCGAACACCAGCAGGTCGCCGAGCGAGTTGGTGCCCAGTCGGTTGGCGCCGTGGAGGCTGGCGCATGCCACCTCGCCGGCCGCGTACAGGCCCGGCACCACCGTGCTGGCGCCGTCGATGATGACGTTGGTGTCGATGGTGGTGGGGATGCCGCCCATGGCGTAGTGGGCGGTCGGCTGCACCGGCACGGGCTCCTTGATCGGGTCGACGCCGAGGTAGATGCGCGCGAACTCGGTGATGTCGGGAAGACGCTCCTCGATGATGTGGGCGTCGATATGGGTGAGGTCGAGGACGAGGTGGTCCTTGTTCTCGCCCATGCCCCGCCCCTCGCGCACCTCCAGGTACATGGCGCGGCTCACCATGTCGCGCGGCGCCAGGTCCTTGATGGTGGGCGCGTAGCGCTCCATGAAGCGCTCGCCCTCGCTGTTGCGCAGGATGCCGCCCTCCCCGCGCGCGCCCTCGGTGAGGAGGACGCCGATGCGGTACAGGCCGGTGGGGTGGAACTGGAAGAACTCCGGATCCTCGATGGGGATGCCGCGCCGGTAGACGATGCTGGTGAGGTCCCCGGTGAGGGCGTGGGCGTTCGAGGTGACCTTGAACATGCGCCCGAAGCCGCCGGTGGCGATGACGGTCGACTTGGCGTGGAAGGTGTGCAGCTCGCCGGTCGCGAGCTCGAAGGCGACGACCCCGCGCGCCTCCCCGTCCTCGACCAGCACGTCGAGCACGTGGAACTCGTTGAAGAAGGTGACGCCCTGCTTGATCGCCTGCTGGTAGAGCGTCTGCAGGATCATGTGCCCGGTGCGATCGGCCGCGTAGCAGGCGCGCTCCACCGCCGACTTGCCGTGCTCGCGGGTGTGCCCGCCGAACTTGCGCTGGGCGATCTTGCCCTCGGGCGTGCGGCTGAACGGCAGGCCCATGTGCTCCATGTCGTAGACCGCCTCGATGACCTCGTGCGCGAAGGTGATCGCCACATCCTGGTCGGTGAGGTAGTCGCCGCCCTTGACCGTGTCGTAGGCGTGCCACTCGGGGTTGTCGTCGCTGATGTTCCCCAGCGCGGCCCCGACGCCACCCTGCGCCGCTCCGGTATGCGAGCGCGTGGGGTAGAGCTTGGAGATCACCGCGACCGAGACGTTGGGGTTCTGGGCCGCATAGCGCGCCGCCATGAGGCCGGCCCCGCCGGCTCCCACGACGATCACGTCGTACCTGTGTGCGCGTTTCATGTCGCTTTACGACCCTCCTAGCCGCCGTGGCTCACGGCGTTGATGGCGTTCCCCATCTGCTGGTAGCTGAAAGCCCACAGCGCCATCACGCCGATCACGAAGAGGCCTGCGGCTAGGGTGAACACCACGGCCTTGAGCCAGAACCTGGTGGTGGGGTTGCGGAAGTAATCCTCGATCGAGTAACGCAGGCCGTTGCCGCCGTGGAGCATGGCGAGCCCCAGCAGGAACGACTCGTAGACCTTCACCCAGGCCTTGGACAGCTCCTTGGCCACGTAGGCGTAGTTGACCGAGGCGACGTTGATCTGGATGTTGTTGAAGAAGATGTGCGCGAACACCAGGAAGATCAGCAGGAAGCCGCTGATGCGCATGAACACCCACCAGGCCAGCTCGCGGTTGGTGTTGTAGGTGGCGCGCGCTTGCTCGAGCGTCTTGGGCCGCGCCGCCATCAGGCCTTACCCGCCAGGATCTCGGGCACCACCTTGATGAGGATGGGGATCCCGATGGCCGTGGTCAGCACCAGCACGCCGTACCACATGCCGCGCTGGTACTTGATGCCCCACGAGGTGAAGTCCATGACGATGATGCGCAGGCCGTTCAGGCCGTGGTAGACCACGGCGGCCATCACCAGGATGAGCCCGATGCGGAACGGCCACTGGTGATAGAACGCCAGGAAGGCGTTGAACGGTCCCTTCGGCCCGTACATGACCAGGCCGACGTCGAAGACGTGCAGGAGCAGGTACAGCGCCAGCGCGACACCGGTGATCCGGTGGAGCACGAAAGCCCACTGCCCTTCTCTACCTCGATACATGACAAACCTCCTGGGGCCGGATGCCCGCCCCAACCCATGTCGACGGATTGTATCACCGGCCGCTCGCGCGCCCGCCGGCGCCCACAGGGACTTTCGACACTGCCCCCGGGCAGGGTGCCCGGCGCGCGGAGGCGTGCCGCGGCGCGCGGACGAGCGCAATGCCTCGCCACAGCGCCTCGCAGCGTCACCGCACCGCAGCGTCACCGCAGCACCGGGCGCGGGCGGAGCGCCCGATCGCCGGCGCGCCGTTGCGAACGGCGCAGACGCGGGACACGGCGCTTGTTACTGTCAGGCGATGACCGCAGGCTCCCTCCCCTCGCCTCCCGGGCGGCCGCATCGCGCCGCGCGGCCGCCCGCGCCGAAGCGGCGCGTCCGCTCGGGCCGGCCGCGGGCGACCGCCGTGATGGCCCTGACGGCGCTGCTGGCCACGGCCGCGGCGTGGCTCCCGGCCGCGCATGCCGGCGGCCCGCTGCTGTGGGTGACGCCGGATCAGGGAGGCGCCGCCACCCTGGCCTCGGACGGCAGCGTGGCGCAAGTGAGCGACGCGGGCGTCGTCACGCCGCTGGCGACCGGCGTCCGCGGGGACAGCCTGCGCCGCTGCGGCGCCGCGCTCCTGGCGGTGGACCAGAACGGCAACCTACGCTCGCTCACCGCGAGCGCGGTGGGCCCGGCGGTGAGCCTGCACAGCCGCCCGGCCTGCCTGGCCGACGGCAACCTGGTGGCGGTCAGCTCCGACGCCCGAAGCGTCATGCTGCTCTCGCCCGACCTCCAGGTGATCGCCAGGCAGGCCGTCGACGCGCTGCCGGACGGGGACCCCGTGCCGGTGGGCGACGCCGTGGCGCTGCTGTCGCAGCCCACCCAGCGCTACCGGCACGGCGTCCTGGGCGACGAGATCGAGGCGGGCGCGGTCACGCTGCTGTCGCAGCGCGACCTGACCGTGGTGGCGAGCTACCAGGTGTCGGCCCCCGCCGTGATCGAACAGCGCCGCGTGGCCGCCTTCCCGGCGGCCGGCAAGGACGGCCTGCTCATCACCCGCTCGAGCCCGCAGGAGGGCGCCGGCGTCGTCGCGCTGGCCCTGTCGGGCACGAGCCTGGCGGTCGTGGCGGCGGGGCCTCCGATCGGCACCGGGGACCGCTGGCTGAACCTCTTCGCGACGGTGGGGCGGCGCGCCTACGCCGTGCGTACGCCGCACCTCGGCGGCCCGCTCGAGCGCTACGTGCTCGCCGGCGACAGCCTCCAGGTGTCGCGCTACGCGCTCCACGTCACCAACCACGTGCTCGGCTCGCGCAACCTCGACCTGGGCGTGCTGCTGCCACCCCCTCCCGGCAGCGGCGCCGGCGACGTGCTGGCGCTGCCGACCCCCGACCTGCGACGGGTGCAGGTGGTGGCGTGCCGGGCGGGCGGCTGCGCGCCGGAGCTGGCGCTCTCGCTCGATGCACCCCTCAGCAGCAACCTCGCCGCCCGCTGGCAGGGCGACCGCCTGGTCCTCTACGCCGGCGAGAAGGACGGCAGCCTGCAACGTTTCACGCTCGACGCCTCGCTGTGGAAGGCGTCCTCGGGCGGCTCGCCGCCCGTGCCCTGACCGCGACGGTCGCTCACATGCGCATGGTGTAAGCTCGCGTGGTGCTGCTCGCCTTCGACCTCGACAGAACCCTCGTCACCGACGCATTCGAGCTGCCCGGCAGCATCGAGCGGAGCATCCGCGCGGCCCGCGAGCGGGGCCATCTGGTCACCGTGCTCACCGGCCGCCCGCTGGCGGCTGCCAGGCCGTTCCTCGACCAGCTCGCGGTGACCGGACCGTTCAGCGTGAACCATGGCGGCCAGGTGATGGGAGAGGGCGGGCGCGAGTTGCGGCGCCGGCGGATCGCGGCGGCCGACGTCGACGGCCTCCTCGGCGGCTACCTCCAGGACGGCGGGGTGGAGTTCAGCTGCATCGTCGACGACGTCCTATGGGTGCGCGACCCCGGCGACGGGCGCTGGGACTGGGCGCACACCCGCAGCCGGCGGGTCGAGCGTTACCACGCCGGCATGGCGCTGGACGCCGACAAGCTGGTGTTCCACTCGCCCGACCGCAGCGCGGAGCTCGACGCCGCGGTGGCCACGCGCCACCCCGACATGCTGCGCTACCTGTGGGGAGACGGCTTCCTGGAGATCCTGCCGCCGCAGGCCGACAAGGGCACCGCCCTGGCCCTCATCGCGGAGACGCTGGGGGTACCCAGGAGCGAGGTGGTCGCCTTCGGCGACGGCCCCAACGACTTCAGCATGGTGTCGTGGGCGGGCCACGGCGTGGCGGTGGGCCCGGCCGCCCCGGCGCAGCTGCGCGCCGCCGCCGCCGAGCACATCGGGGCGCCCGAGGAGGGCGGCGTGGCCGCCTGGCTCGAGGCCAACGTCCTGCTGTGAGCGGCCGCGTGCCGGCGCCGCGACCCCGGCGCCGCGAGCCGGCACGGCCGGCCGCGGCGGGAGCCCTCAGAGGATCGACTCGATGAACTCCTGACGCGTGCGCGCGTCGGTCTTGAACACCCCCCGCATGGCGGCCGTGCGGGTGGTGGAGCCCTGCTTCTCCACGCCGCGCATCATCATGCACAGGTGGCTCGCCTCGGTCACCACCGCGAGGCCCTCCGGCTCCAGCACCTCGGCCAGGGCGTCGGCGATCTGCGCGGTCATGCGCTCCTGGATCTGCATGCGCCGGGCGAAGACGTCTACGACGCGCGCGAACTTGCTCAGGCCGAGGACGGTCTTGCCCGGGATGTAGGCGATGTGCGCCTTGCCGAAGAACGGCAGCATGTGGTGCTCGCACAGCGAGTAGAACTCGATCCCCTTGACCACCACCATGTCCGACGACTCGGCGGTGAAGAGCGCGCCGTTGATCACGTCGCGGGCGGACACGTCGTAGCCGCTCATGAGGAAGCGGAGGGAGCGCTCGACGCGCTGCGGGGTGCGCTGCATGCCCTCGCGGGTCACGTCCTCGCCGAGGGCGGTGAGGAGCTCGGCGACGAGGTGGTCGAGCTTGGTCTCGCCGACCTCGTCGAACTCGGCCTCGGCGGGATGGATGAGATGGGACGTCCTCACGGTGACCTCCGTGCCTGCGCCGCCGGCGGCCCGCTCGGGCCCGCGGCGCATCCCCCCATTCTAGGGACGCGGCGCCGGCGGGGCGTGCTCCGCCGCGACCCTAACGCGCCCCAGCGGGCGCGCCCGTCGCGCCCTGCCGGGCCCGGAACGGCCGCGGCAGGGCTCGAGCTACACTCCTCTCCGTGCGCCTCGAGCAGCGAGACAGCTACCTGCGCCGCTTCACCACGCGCGTGCGCGCCCTTCAGGAAGGCGGCGGCCCCCGCCCTGAGCTCGGGGACGGCACCTGGGTGGCGCTGGAGGCCGGCGCCTTCTACCCCACCTCCGGCGGCCAGCCGCACGACACCGGCCGGCTGGGGGCCGCGGCCGTCACCGACGTGTCCCTGGCGGGGGGCGAGGTCTGGCACCGGGTGAACGGGCAGGCTCCCGAGCCCGGCGAGGAGGTCGAGGGCGTCATCGACTGGGACAGGCGCTACCGCCACATGCAGCGCCACAGCGCCCAGCACCTGCTGTCCCAGGCGTTCGTGCGCGTATCGTCCGCCTTCGAGACGCGGAGCGTGAGCCTGCGGGGCCCCGACTGCACCGTGGACCTGGCGGGCGAGCCGGAGGACGACGCCCTTCACGCGGCGGAGACGCTGGTCAACGGCTTCGCTTACGCCGCCATGCCCGTCGTCAGCTTCGAGGTCGACGAGGCCGAGCTGGGCGACTACCCGCTCCGGCGCCCGCCCAAGGTGCGCGGGCGCATCCGCCTGGTCGCCATGGGGGACGTGGAGGTCGCCGCCTGCGGCGGCACCCATGTGGCGAACACGGCGGAGACGCTGCCGATCAAGCTGCTCGGCAGCGAGCGGGTGCGCGGGGGCCTGCGGCGCGTGACCTTCCGCGCCGGCTGGGAGGCCCTCGAGGACTACCGCGCCCGGCACGACCTCACGGCCGGCCTGGTGCAGCGCTTCAGCGCGCCCCTCGAGGACCTCCCCGCCAGGATCGCGGGGCTCCAGGAGGAGCTGGCGGCCGCCAGGGCCGCCTGCAGCCAGGCGCAGCGGCTGCGGGCGGCCGACGTGGCGTCCGCCCTGGCCCGGGACGCCGCCGCGCGGGCGGGCGCCAGGGTGGTGCGCGCCGTGGTCGACGACGACCTGCTCGAACCGGTCCTGGACGTCCTGGTGGCGGGCGGCGAGGTGGTCGCTCTGCTGGCAGCCAGGCGGGGCGAGCAGGTGCGGCTGGCGTTCGGGCATGGGACCGCCGCCGGCCCGGACGTCCGGCCCGCCTTGCGGGCCGCCCTCGCCGTCGTCGACGGGCGAGGGGGCGGCCGGCCCGACCGCGCTCAGGGGGCGGGACCCCGCGCGGACGACGTCGAGCGCGCGCTCGACGTCGCGCTGGACGCTCTCGCGCAAGCCTGAGCGGGCGGGTCCGCTGGCGCTGGCGGACGCACCCTCCCGAGCTCTACAGTGGAGGCGACGGCACCCTGGCGTGCGGTCGACGTTCACCCTTCCAGCCGACCCCACACCGAGGTGAGGAGGGCAGATCATGACGACCGCGACCCGATCGCTCCATCCGACACGGATCG
>DATFNF010000005.1:0-17463 GCA_035266525.1 Trueperaceae bacterium
CGAAGCTCCTGGAGCGCATGGAGGTCCGCTTCGACCGACTCTTCTCGAGCCCGTGGGTACGAGCCGCCGAGACGGCCGAGCCGCTCCGCGTCGCGCTGGGCCATGGCCGGCACGTGGAGTACCTGAGCGCGTTGACCGAGGCGATCCCGTGGCGCTCCTGTCGGCTCTGAGCAGCGAGCTCGGGTCCGAGGCGGCATGCGCTGCGGTGGTCGGCCACGAGCCCCAGCTCAGCGCGTTCGGCTCGCTGCTCGTGACGGGCCGGGCCGACGGGATGCCGGTGAGCTTCCGCAAAGGGGCGGCGCTGGTCCTCGAGGGGGACCTGACCGCCGGCGGCATGGCGCTGCGGGCGTTCCTCCCCGCCTCGGTCGTGGCGTCGCTCGTCAACCAGGCGTAGCGAGCGCGCGGCTCGTGCATGCACTACGTATACGAACGGCGAGCGGGCTCGGCCCGGGCTCGGCCGTCAGGCGTAGCGGTCGGGGCTGAGCGGCTCGAGCGGCAGGCTCGGTGCCCGCCCTTCGAGCAGCTCGCCCACGAGCTTCCCGGTCACGGCCCCCAGCGAGATCCCGATCATGGCGTGGCCCGTCGCCACCACCAGGTTGCGGAGCTTCGCGCTGCGACCGAGGTAAGGGAGGCCGTCCGGGCTGCAGGGGCGGAAGCCGTACCAGCGCGGCGCGTCGGCGAAGGCATCCTCCCCGAAGGCGGGGAGCGCGCGGCGCACGGAGCGCATGATGCCGCGCAAGCGGCCGGCACTGACGCCCTCGCGGATCCCCGTGATCTCCATCGTGCCGCCGATGCGAACGCCGCTCCCCAGCGGCGAGAGCGCGACGTGCCCCTCGGCGAGGATGGCCGGCGTGGAGGGCCTCTCCGGGGGGTCGGCCAGGGTCATGCTGTAGCCCTTCCCGGCGCGCATGGGGAGGCGCAGGCCCAGCGAGCGCGCGAGGGCGTCCGACCACACGCCGGCGGCCAGCACCACCTCGTCGGCTTCGATCGCGTCCTCCTCGGCGGCGTCCCCCGGCCCCCCCGTCTCGGGCGGGGAGGCCGCCGTCCCGACCGGGGCCACGCGGACCCCGCGGACGGCGCCTCCGCCGTGGAGCAGCCCCTCGACCCGGGTGCGCCACCGGAAGCGGACGCCCGCCGCGATCAGCTCGGCCTGCAAGCTGCGCATCAGCCGACCGGGGTCGAGCCGAGCGTCCTCCGGGTAGTACACGCCCCCGACCACGTCGAGCGTCACCCCGGGCTCCAACGCCGCCACCTCGTCCCGGCCGAGGACCTGCACGGGCATGCCCAGATGGGCCGCCTTCCCGGCCACCGCCGCCTCGGCCTCGAGGCCCTCCGGCGTGGTGCAGAGCATCACCAGCCCGGTCTGCGTGAAGTCGAAGGGCTCGCCGAGCCGCTCGGAGAGCTCCAGGTACGCCTGCTTGCTGGCGCGGTGCAGGTCGCGCAGCAACGGCCCCGCCCGCCGCGCCCGGGCCGCCGAGGAGGCGCGCCAGAAACGCCAGCCCCAGGCGAGCAGCTCCGGATCGAGCGCCGGGCGGACGTAGAACGGGCTCTCGGGCCGCAGCATCCACTTCAGGCCTTGCGCCACCGCACCCGGCGCCGCCAGCGGCACGAAATGGCTCGGCACCACCAGGCCGATGTTGCCGTAGGACGTGGTCTCGCGCTCCGGGCCCTCCCGGTCCACGACCGTCACCTCGAAGCCCGCGCGCCGTGCGTACAGGGCGCTGAAGAGGCCCACCACGCCGGCGCCGACGACCACCACGCGACGGCTCACCGGCCGCCCCCGGCGATGCCCCAGCGGAAGGGGTCGCGCTCGTCCAGGAGGAGGGTGGCATCGGCCGTCACGAACGCCTCGCCGGTGATCGTTGGCACCACCCGGCCATGCTCGTCCAGCTCGTACCGCGCCTCGAAGCGGCTGCCGATGACGCTCTCCTGGCGCCACGTCTCGCCCGGCGCCAGGCGGCCGTCCGCCTGCAGGCAGGCCAGCTTGGCGCTGGTGCCGGTGCCGCAGGGCGAGCGGTCGTAGGCCCCGCCGGGGCAGAGCACGAAGCTGCGGCCGTCCGCGCCGGCGGTGCCGCTGTCATCCGCCCGGCTCCGGGGCTCCGCGAAGAGCTCCACGTGGTCGATCTCGGCGCCGTCCGCGCCGGTCACGCCCGCTGCCTCCAGGCCGCGGCGCACCGCCCAGGCGAAGTCGGTCAGCGCGTCCAGGCGTCCGGGCTCGACGGCCTGGCCGTGGTCCTCGCTCAGGAAGAACCAGTTCCCGCCCCAGGCCACGTCGCCGGTGACGCGCCCGTGACCGGGAAGGTCCACGCTGACGGCGTGGCGGTAGCGATAGGCGGGCACGTTGCGCACGCTCACCCTGCCATCGCCGTGCAGCTCGGCGTCCACCGCGCCGACGGGCGTCTCGATGCGGTGCCGTCCGACGCCGATGCGCTCCAGGTACTGCAGCGTCCTCACCAGCCCGATGGTGCCGTGGCCGCACATCCCCAGCAGGCCGACGTTGTTGAAGAAGATCACGCCCGCCGCGCTCGACGGATCCACCGGGTCCTGCAGCAGCGCGCCCACCAGCACGTCCGAGCCGCGGGGCTCGTTCACCACCGCCGAGCGGAAGCCGTCGAAGTCGCCGCGGAAGCGGGCCGCCCGCTCGGCCATCGAGCCGTCGCCGAGGTCCGGCGCCCCCGACACCACGACCCGGGTCGGCTCGCCCGCCGTGTGCGAGTCGACCACGCGGATGCGGAGCTCAGACACCGGCGCCGCCCGCCCCGCGCCCGCCGGCTTCGGATGGGTCCACCAGTGCCAGGACCGCCCCGAGGTCCGCGCCGATCAGCGAGCGGATCTGCTCGGCCACCTGCTCGGCGTGCTGGCGCGCCAGGCGCTCGGCGAGCTCCTCGTCGCGCGCCCGCACCGCCTGGAGCAGGGCGTCGTGCTCGTGGACGTAGCGCCCAGGCAGGCGATCGTCGAAGCTGGCGTAGTACAGGCGCAGCATGCGCCTGCCTTCGTCGAGCAGGCGGCCATAGAACTCGCTGTAATAGGGGTTGCGCGCCGTCTCGGCGATCGCCAGGTGGAACTCGCGGTTGACCTCGATCATGGCCAGGACGTCGCTCCGGCCCACCGCGTCGGCGAAGGCGGCCTGCAGGGTCTCGATGCGGGGCAGCTCGTCGGTGCGGTGGTGACGGGCGGCGAGCCGCGTGACCAGCCGTTGCATCAACGTGAGGGCGTCGAAGTAGGACGTGACGCGGGTGAGGTCCAGCGGCGCGACGATGGTGCCGCGGTTGGGCAGCGAGATGGCCAGGCCGTCCGCGGCCAGGCGCACCAGCGCCTCCCGGACCGGCGTCCTGGACACGCCGAAACGCGCCGACAGGGTCTTCTCGTCCAGGGGCTGGCTCGGCGCCAGGACGAGGGTCAGCACCTCGCGCCGGAGGGCCCGGTAGACACGCTCGACGCCGCTGAGGCGGGGGCCGACGGCGGGATCGGCCGGTGGCCGTGCACCCGAGCCACCGGATCGTGCGCCTTTCGCTGCTTCCGTCACGTCACCTCCACCCAGGGCGCGCCCCCTTGATGTCCCTCACCGCGTCCCCTAGTATACATAGTGCCGACATCGCCCCGCGGAGCGCCGACGGGGTCGGTGGCCCGCGGCCAGGCCACGGTCCGGAGGGGGCACCCTTCGCAGCAGGGCGGGTCGTTCACCGAAGGGAGACACATGCGAGCATCCACGGTGGGAACGCCAACACCGTCACCGGCACGGGGGGGCATCGATTGGCGGGGTGTGATCCCGGCTATCACGACGCCTTTTGGGGGGGACCTGCGGGTGGATCACGCGTTCCTGGCTGAGCATGCGCGGTGGATGGTGGATGCGGGGTGTGTGGGGGTGGTGCCGGGGGGTTCGCTGGGTGAGGCCGCCACCTTGGCGTTCGATGAGAGGGTGGCGGTGGTGCGTACTCTGGTGGGGGCGGTGGGTGAGCGCGTTCCGGTGATCCCGGGGGTGGCGGCGCTGGCGACGGCGGAGGCCGTGCGCTTCGCGCGGGCGGTGGAGGCGGAGGGGGCGCGGGGCCTGATGGTGTTGCCGCCGTACGTGTATAGCAGCGATTGGCGGGAGATGCGGGCGCATGTGGTCGCGGTGCTGGAGAGCACCGCGCTGCCGTGCATGCTGTACAACAACCCGGTCGCTTACGGCACCGATTTCCTGCCCGAGCAGATCGCGGAGTTGGCCGGGGCGCACGCCAACCTGGTGGCGGTCAAGGAGTCCAGCACGGACGTGCGTCGGGTGACCGCGCTGGGTTCGCTGGTGGGCGATCGCCTGGAGGTTCTGGTGGGCGTGGACGACGCCATCGTGGAGGGGGTGGCTGCCGGCGCGGTGGGGTGGGTCGCGGGTCTGGTCAACGCTTTGCCGGCGGAGTCGGTGGCATTGTTCCGGCTGGCGCGTGAGGGCCGTAGGGAGGAGGCGCTGGCGCTTTACCGGTGGTTCCTGCCGCTGCTGCGGCTCGACACCGTGCCGAAGTTCGTGCAGCTCATCAAGCTGGTGCAGGAGCGGGTGGGGCGCGGCAGCGCGCGGGTGAGGCCGCCGCGGCTGGAGCTGGCCGGTGGGGAGCGTGACGAGGTCGAGGCGCTCATCGCGGGTTGCCTGGAGTCCCGGCCCGCGCTGCAGGGGGCGGCCTGATGGCCGCTGGTCTAGGACCGCGGCTCGAGGGCCTGTCCCTGATCGGCGGCGCGGCCGTCGCGCCCGGCAGCAGGACCTTCCAGGGGGTGGACGCCCGCACGGGCGAGCGCCTCGACCCGGCATTCCACCCGGCCGCGACGGGCGACGTGGAGCGCGCGGTGCGGGCCGCCGAGGGCGCCTTCCCCGCGTACGCCGCCGCCGGCCCGGCGGCGCGCGCCGGCTTCCTGCGCGCCATCGCTGGCGAGCTGGAGGCGCACGGCGACGCCATCGTGGCGCGCGCGGACCGCGAGACGGCCCTGGGCGCGCCGCGTCTCGCCGGCGAGCTGAGCCGCACCGCCAACCAGCTCCGGCTCTTCGCCGGGCTGCTCGAAGAGGGTACCTGGGTCGACGCCCTGATCGACGAGGGCGATCCGCAACGGCAGGCCGGGCCCAAGCCGGACGTGCGCTCCATGCGGCGCGCGCTCGGCCCCGTCGCCGTCTTCGGCGCCAGCAACTTCCCGCTGGCGTTCTCCGTGGCCGGTGGGGACACCGCCTCGGCGCTGGCGGCGGGCTGCCCGGTGGTGTTCAAGGCGCACCCCGCGCATCCCGGTGCCTCCGAGCTGGTCGCGCGCGCCATCGTGGCCGCCGCACGGGGGCAGGGCATGCCGGACGGCGTCTTCGCGCTGCTCTACGACGACGGCTACGACGTCGGCCAGGCGCTCGTCCGCCACCCGCTCGTCCGCGCGGTGGGCTTCACCGGCTCGCGCGCCGGGGGGCAGGCGCTCATGCGGCTGGCGGCCGAGCGCCCCCAGCCGATCCCCGTCTACGCCGAGATGAGCAGCGTCAACCCGGTGTTCGTGCTGCCGGGCGCCACCCGCCGCCGGCCCGAGGAGATCGCCGACGGGCTGCTCGGCTCCTTCACGCTCGGCGTCGGTCAGTTCTGCACCAACCCCGGCGTGGCGCTCCTCGAGGCGGGCGAGGCCGGCGACCGGCTCCGCGACCGTCTGGTGGACGGCGCGCGGGATGCCGAGGCACACGCCATGCTCACCGCCGGCATCCACCGGGCGTTCACGAGCGGCCTCCAGCGGCTCGCCGGCGAAGGCGCCCGCAAGCTCGCGGAGGGACGCCGGGCGGGCTCGCTGACTGCGGCGAGCGCCGCGGTATGGGAGACGGACGTGAGCTCGGCGCTGGCCAACCCCGGCCTCACCCAGGAGGTCTTCGGGCCCAGCACGCTGCTGATCCGCTACCGGGACGACGCCGAGCTGCTCGCGTTCGCGGGGGCCATGGAGGGCCAGCTCACCGCCACGCTCCACGGCGAGCCCGACGAGTGGGAGCGTTACGGCCCGCTGGTGGCCGCGCTCGAGCGCAAGGCCGGCCGCCTCATCGTCAACCAGTTCCCCACCGGCGTGGAGGTGTGCCGCGCCATGGTCCACGGCGGCCCCTACCCGGCCACCTCCGACGGCCGCACCACCTCGGTCGGGGCGCGGGCGATCGAACGCTTCACCCGCCTCGTCGCCTATCAGAACTTCCCGGAGGCGCTGCTGCCGGCGGAGCTGCGGTAAGCGGCGGGAGGGCGCCCCGTTTCGGGAGCGCCGGCGCCTCGGTGCCCGCGCGTCCACCGCCGGCGCGTCGGGTGCGAGGGCGTCGTGTGCAGAGGCGCCCGCCACTGGTGCGTCCACCGCCGGCGCCTCCACCGCCGGTGCATCCGCCACCGGCGCATCCGCCACCTGCGCGTGTCCACCGCCGGCGTACTGCCGGGGCCGGTCGTACGATGGGAGCCCCGGGGCGGGGAAGACGTCGCCCGAGCTGTCGGAGAGGAGATGCCCATGCCCAAGATCACCTTCCTGGGTGCCGGCAGCACGGTCTTCGCCAGGAACCTGGCGGGTGACATCCTGAGCTACCCGGAGCTGGCGGACATCGAGCTGGCCCTTTTCGACATCGATCCGGAGCGGCTCGAGACCTCCCGCGTCGTCGCCCACAAGGTGGCGGAGGCGTTGGGGGCGCGCCCCGCCATCGTGGCGACCACGGACCGCCACGCCGCGCTGGACGGCGCCGACTACGCGGTCAACATGATCCAGGTGGGCGGCTACCGCCCCGCCACCGTGCTCGACTTCGAGATCCCCAAGCGCTTCGGCCTGCGCCAGACCATCGGGGACACGCTGGGCATCGGCGGGATCATGCGGGCCCTGCGGACGGTGCCCGTACTGCTGGACATGGTGCGCGACATGGAGCGGCTCTGCCCGGACGTGGTGCACCTCAGCTACGTCAACCCCATGGCGATCAACACCTGGGCGCTGCGCAGGGCGAGCTCCGTGCGCACCGTCGGGCTCTGCCACAGCGTGCCGCACAGCGCGGCGCAGCTCTGCCACGACATCGGCGTGCCCTTGGCCGAGGTCAACTACCTCGTGGCGGGGATCAACCATATGGCGTTCTTCCTGAGGTTCGAGCGGGAGGGCGAGGACCTCTACCCCCAGTTGCGCCGGCAGCTCGAAAGGCCCGCACCGCGACGGCCCATCGGTGCGGAAGGGGTGCAGATGACGGACGCCGTCCGCTACGACCTCCTCCGCCACTTCGGCTACTTCGTGACCGAGTCGAGCGAGCACCTCGCCGAATACGTGCCGTGGTACATCAAGGCCGGCCGCGAGGACGTGCTCGAGCGCTTCGATATCCCGCTCGACGAGTACCCGCGCCGCTGCGAGGAGCAGATCCGCGGCTGGGAGCGGCTCCGCGACGAGCTCGAAGGGGGAAGCGGCGGCGTGGAGGTGGCGCGCAGCGTCGAGTTCGGCTCGCAGATCATCCACAGCCTCGAGACCGGGACGCCCAGGGTGGTGTACGGCAACGTCCCCAACAGCGGCTCGATCGACAACCTGCCCGCCGAGTGCTGCGTCGAGGTGCCGTGCCTGGTCGACGGCAACGGTGTCCAGCCGGTCCACGTCGGCGCGCTGCCACCTCAGCTGGCGGCGCTCATCCAGACCAACGTCAACGTTCAGGCGCTCACCGTCGAGGCGGTCCTGAGCGGCCGGCGCGATCACGTGTACCAGGCGGCCATGCTCGACCCGCATACCGCGGCCGAGCTCGATCCGGAGCAGATCGTCCAGCTCGTCGACCAGCTCCTCGAGGCGCACGCCGGCTGGCTGCCCGAGCTGACCCGAGCCTGACCGGGACAATCGGCTTTGACGGCACCCGGGGACCGGGCTACCTTCGAGGCAACGCGTATTCCGCGGAGGCGGCGCCGAGTTCGTCCTGGGCGGGCTTGCTGACCTTCGTCCAGCCCCGGCCGAGCGATCATCCGGAGGGGGGTCGTGGCGCTGCCGGTGAGGGTACGCGCTTCGGGACCTCCACGAGCGTCGCCGCCACCGGCGGCCGGCGGGCCGGGGCGGCCGGGGCGCGTCCCCCCGAGGGAGGTGGCCCGGTTGAAACGCCTCGTACTCGCTCTAGCCGTGCTCGTGCTGGCGGGCACCGTCGCCGCGCAGACGCTCGACGTCTGGGTGTGGGACATCAACAAGCCGGCGCTGGAGAGCACCATCGCCAGCTTCCAGCAGCTGCATCCAGGCGTCCAGGTGAACGTCGAGGACCTCGGCAACCAGAACGTCTACGACCGCGGGCTGGCCGGCTGCGCCGCCGGCGGCCTCGACATGCCCGACGTCTACCTGGTGGAGAACAACGAGGCTCAGGTGTTCTGGGCTCAATTCCCCGACTGCTTCACGGACCTGCGCACGCTCGGGGCGGACGGCCTCAAGCCGGCGTTCCCGGCGTTCAAGTGGGCCGAGCTCATGCAGGACGGCGCCGTCTACGCCATCCCCTACGACTCCGGCCCGACCACGATGTTCTACCGCACCGACCTGTACCAGCAGGCGGGCATCGATCCGGCCTCCATCCTGACGTGGGACGACTTCGTCACGGAAGGCACCAAGCTCGTCACTCACTTCTCCGGCGACGTGAAGATGGGGACCATCGCCAAGGGCAGCGATGACGAGTGGTTCCGGATGCTGGCGAACCAGGCCGGCTGCTTCTACTTCGACAACGCCGGGGACAAGGTGACCGTCAACCAGCCCGGCTGCGTCACCGCCATGGACACCATGAAGAAGATCTGGGACGCGGGCCTGCTGTGGGCCGGCGACTGGGGCAACCAGATCCAGTTCTTCCAGCAGAGCAAGGAGGCCTCGGCCTTCTTCGGGTCCTGGTACGCCGGGACCATCGAGTCCGAGGCACCCGAGCAAGCCGGCAAGTGGGGCGTGTACACGACCCCCGCCCTGACGCCCGGCGGCGTTCGCGCCTCGAACCTGGGCGGCTCGGCGCTCGCCATCCCCAGCTCCTCGAAGAACCCGAAGCTCGCCTACGACTTCATCACCAACGCCCTGGCCAACAAGGACAACCAGATCGACATCCTCTTCAACTACGGCCTGACGCCCTCTCTGCTATCGGTGATGGGTGATCCGCGGCTCGACCAGGGGGTGTCGTACTTCGGCGGACAGCCGATCTGGAAGACGATCCTCGGCACCCTCGGAGACGTCCCGCCGGTGGTGGGGACGCAGTTCTTCCAGGAAGCCCGGAACGTCATGATCGCCGTCGTCAACGACTACCTCGACGGCAAGTACCCCGACGCCAAGGCGGCGCTGGATACCGCCGCCCGGCAGATCTCGCAGGCCACCGGCCTGCCGGTCGCCGACTAACGCGGCTCGTGGCCCTGCGCGCGACGATGCTCGCGCGCAGGGCCGGCCGTTCAACCGACCACGCACGTGAGCGTCGGTACCTCGCCCATCGCCGGAGGCGCTCCACCTCGCCGGTCCCGCCGGACCCGGCGCCGCAGCAGCGCTCTCACCCCCTATGTGTTCCTGAGCCCGTTCTTCGTCCTGTTCGCGCTGTTCTGGATCTACCCCATCGCGTACTCGTTCTATCTGTCGTTCGTCAACACGCGCAGGCGCCCGTGGCTCTTCAGCTGGTCCTTCAACTGGGACCGGCTCATCCACGACCCCTTCTTCTGGAAGGCGCTCAGCCACACCCTGACCATCCTCGTGGTCCAGGTGCCGATCATGCTGGCGCTGGCGGTGGCGCTGGCGATCGCCCTCAACAGCGACCTGCTGCGGCTCAAGGGCTTCTTCCGCTTCGCCTTCTTCGCCCCGTTGGTCCTGGGGGCGGTGCCTTACTCCGCCGTCTTCCGGCTCATCTTCAACACCGAGTTCGGCGTGCTCAACTACGGTCTGAGCGTGCTCGGCCTCTCCTCGGTCGACTGGTTCCATCAGAGCGTGCCGGCGATGGCCACCATCATGATCGCCATCACCTGGCGCTGGAGCGGCTACAACGCCATCATCCTGCTCTCCGGTCTGCAGTCGATCCCGCTGTCGCTCTACGAGGCCGCCCGCATCGACGGCGCCAGCGGCTGGCAACAGTTCACGCACGTAACCCTTCCGCTGCTCAGGCCGGTACTGCTGTTCTGCTTCGTGCTGTCGACGATCGGCACCCTACAGCTCTTCACGGAGCCGTGGCTCATCAGCACCACCGGGCCCGGAGGCGCCACCGAGACGCTCATCACCTATCTGTACAAGCAGGGCTTCCGCTCCTTCAACTTCGGTTACGCCTCCGCCATCGCCTACACGGTCGCGCTGATCGCGGCCGTCTTCTCGTTCATCCAGATCCGCCTCGTAGGAGGGCGTGAGGCGTGAGGCGGCAGCGCACCATCCAGGCGATAGTGCTGAACGTCGGCATGCTCGTGCTGGCTCTGATCTTCCTCCTGCCCATCCTGTGGATGATCGTCGCGGCCACCAAGGCGAACCACCAGATCCTCTCCGTCCCGCCCAGCCTGGTGCCGGGCCGAAGTCTGGTGGCCAACTGGCTGGATCTCAACAACGACCTGCCGTTCCTGAGGAACGTCTTCAACTCCGTGGCCATCGCTTCCATCTTCACGCTGCTGGCCACCCTGGTGTCGGCGATGGGCGGTTACGCCTTCGCCAAGTTCCGGTTCCGGGGACGCACCGCTCTCTTCCTGGTCGTGGTGGCGGCGCTCACCATCCCCTTCGAGGTCCGCGCCATCCCGCAATACCTCCTGATCGCGCGGGACCTGCGGCTCGCCAACACCTGGATCGCCGTCATCCTGCCGTGGCTCGCCTACCCGCTCGGGGTGTTCTTCATGCGGCAGAACATGCTGTCCGTGCCTAGCGAGCTGCTCGAGGCCGCCCGTATCGACGGCGCCGGCGAGGCCCGCATCTTCGCGCAGGTGGTGCTGCCCATCATGCGGCCGGCGCTGGCCGCGGTGGCCATCGTGGTGTTCCTGTTCCAATGGAACGACTTCTTCTGGCCGCTGCTCATCCTCACGCAGAAGCAGGCGTACACCATCCCGGTGGCGCTGGGGACGCTGGTCGGGCTGACGAGGGTCTCCTGGGGCGGCATCATGGTGGGCACCGCCATCGCCACGGTGCCCTTCCTGCTGCTGTTCCTGTTCCTGCAACGCTACTTCGTGGCCGGCATCACGGCGGGCGCCGTCAAGGACTGACGCCCGCATCACGGAATCGAGGTCTCCATGGACGATCGCTCGCAACCGGCACTCGGCGTCTGCTACTACCCCGAGCACTGGCCGGAGGCGACCTGGGCGGACGAGGCCGGGCGCATGGCGGGTCTCGGCCTGCGCTGGGTGCGCGTGGGCGAGTTCGGCTGGAGCCGGCTCGAGCCCGTGCCCGGCGAGCTCGCCTTCGATTGGCTGGACCGGGCGCTGGACACGTTGGGCGGGGCGGGATTGCGCGTGGTCCTGGGCACGCCCACGGCCACCCCTCCCAAGTGGCTGGTGGACCGCTATCCAGAGGTGCTGCCGGTGGGTCGTGACGGCCGTGTGCGGGGATTCGGCTCGCGCCGACACGTGTGCTTCACCAGCCCCGCCTACCGCGAGGAGACACGGCGCATCGTGACGCTGCTCGCCGAGCGCTACGGGCGCCATGAGGCCGTCGGCGCCTGGCAGACCGACAACGAGTACGGCTGCCACGACACGGTGCGTTGCTACTGCCCCCGCTGTCGCGCGGCCTTCCAACACTGGTTGCGAGCGCGCTACGGCACCGTCGAGACCCTGAACGAAGCGTGGTGGACCGTCTTCTGGAGCCAGGAGGTGCGCACCTTCGCGGAGGTCGAGCTCCCCGGGCAGGCCGTCACCGAGTCCAATCCCAGCCACACGCTCGACTACTACCGCTTCGCGTCGGACCAGGTCGTCGCCTACAACCGTCTCCAGGTGGAGATCCTGCGGGCGCACTCCGGCCGGCCGGTGCTGCACAACGTCATGGGGTTCTTCGACGGCTTCGACCACTTCGCCCTCGCCCGTGACCTGGACGCCATGGCGTGGGACGAGTACCCGCTCGGGATGCTGGAGGAGAGCCCGTTGCCGGCCGCGCTCAAGGAGCGCTATCTGCGCGTGGGCCAGCCGGATCTCATGGGGTTCACGCACGACCTGGTGCGCGGTCTCAAGGACCGGCCGTTCTGGGTGATGGAGATGCAGCCTGGATCGGTCAACTGGGCGCGCAGCAATCCGCAGCCGGCTCCCGGCGCCGTGCGGCTGTGGAGTCACCAAGCGTTCGCCCACGGTGCCGAGGTGGTCTCGTACTTCCGCTGGCGGGCTGCCCGCGGGGGGCAGGAGCTGATGCATGCTGGGCTGGAGCTCCACGACGGACGCTTCGCCCCGGTTGCGGCGGAGATCCGCGAGGTGGCGGGAGAGCTGGCGCCGGCTTCCGGACAGCGTCCGCGCGTCGCCTTGCTGTTCGACTACGAAGACCTGTGGGCCACGGACCTGCAGCCGCACGCCGAGGGCTGGAGCTATCGCGCCCTTCAGCTCGCCTTCTACTCCGTCCTACGGGGGCTCGGCGTGGACGTCGCGGTGGCGCATCCGGACGCGGACCTGGCGGCCTACCCCCTGGTCGTGGCGCCGTCCCTGCACCTGGTGGGCGACGAGCGCGCGGCCAGGCTGCGGCGCTTCGTCGACGCGGGCGGACGCTTGCTGCTCGGTCCGCGGAGCGGGGCCAAGACGCCGAGCAACCTGGCCCAGGCGCCCTCCCCGGGTCCGCTACGGCCGCTCAGCGGCGTCCGGATCGACCGCGTCGACGCCCTGCGGCCAGGGGTGCAGGGCACCGTCGACCTGGGAGGCACGCCGTACGGCTACGGCATCTGGGCGGACCTGCTCGAGCCCGAGCACGCGGAGACGCTCGCCCGCTATTACGGGCCCGCCTACGGCGGCGCGGCGGCCGTGACGCGCAGCACCGCCGGACGGGGCGCCTGTGTGACGCTGGGCGCGTTCGCGGGGCCGGAGCTGCTTGCGGCGGTCCTCATGCCGCTCCTCGCGGAGGTGGGCGTCGACGTGCTCCCCATGCCGGAGGGTGTGAGGAGGTGCCAGGTCGGTCGAGGCGCGCTGCTCAACTTCACCGAGGCGGTGGTGGAGGTCGGCGGCGTTCGCGTCCCGGCGCAGGGGGTGGCGTTCGCGGACGTGAACGGTGCGTGACCGCCCCGCCGGCGAGCCCTACGAGGGCGGGGGGTCGTTCGTGGAGCCGCCGCTCGGGACGGCGTAACCGAGCGCGCGGTTGTGCTCGTGCCCCTCGACGTGCATTGTGCTCGAGCCGCTCGGCCGGCCGCTGTCGGCGGAGCGGATGCCGCCCGACGGCCGCGGGTCGGGTTCCGGCCGCATGGTGCGAAGAGGAGCGTTGTCGGGTCGGCGTCGAGCAGGCGCTCTCGGAGCTAACCGCCCTCCAGCGCGACCACGGTGCCGACGCCCTCCTCCTCCGCGCGGCGGAGCACGTGGCGGGCTGCGAGCAGGTCCTCGATGGCCAGGCCGAGCGACTTGAAGAGGGTGATCTCGTCGTCCGAGGTGCGACCCTCCGCCGTGCCCTCGAGGACCTCTCCGAGCTCGGGCACCGCCTGGTCTTCCGCCAGGCGGCCCTCGCGCAGCGCCGTCAGGTAGGCGGCGGACTCGTTGACGAGCGATTCGCGCCGGTCCGCGAAGAGACGCGAGCGGGCCACCGCCTCGCTGTCGAGCTCGCGGGCGTCCGGCTGCGAAGCGCCGACGGCGTTCACGTGCATGCCGGGCTCGAGCCAGGCTCCCTCGAGCACCGGCCGGCGCGATGCGGTGACCGTGCACACGATGTCCGCCCCCCGGACGGCCTCCGCCGCGGACGCGCAGGCGGCGACGTCCAGGTCGTAGGCGCGCCTGGCGCGCGCCACGAAGTCCGCTGCATGCTCCGGGGTGCGGCTCCACACGCGCACGCGCGCGAGCGGCCTCACCAGCGCCAGGGCCTCGAGGTGGCTCCACGCCTGCACGTGGCTGCCGAGGAGCGCCAGGCTCGACGCGTCCGGCCTCGCCAGCAAGCCGGTGGCGACGGCGGACACGGCGGCCGTGCGGATGGCGGTGATGGACGAGGCGTCCAGCAACCCGAGCAGCCGCCCGTCCTCCGGGTCGAACACCAGCACGGCGCCCTGGTGGGCGTCGAGCCCGCGCTGCTGGTTGCCCGGGAAGACCGTGATGATCTTCGCTCCCAGGGCGGCCGGCGCCCGCGCCTGCGCGGGCATGACGGCGAGGACGTCGTGCCTGGGCGGAAGCGGCATCACCGAGCGCAGAGGCAGCTGCGCGTCGCCGCGCGAGAGCGCGGCGAGCGCCGTCTCCATCAGTGGGATGCACGCCTGCATCGGCAGCAACCGTGTGACCTGTTCGCGGTTCAGAACACGCATGGTGACCTCTCGAGCGGGGCCGCGGCCGGGCCGCTGGCCCGCGGCCTGCGCCGCCTCTCCATGGCTCCTTGCCGGCCGGGGTTCCCGCATGCGGGCGCGCCGGACACCTCGCGTCAGGCGCTCGCCCGGGGACGGGTGTCCTCGACGCTGTGCCGGAAGGTCGGCGGCCTCCGCGCCGACGTGGCCGCCTCGAAGGCGTTGCCGTAGGCGAGCAGCTTCCCTTCCTGGAAGGCGCCGGCGAACAGCGACAGGCCGATGGGGAGCCCGTGGACGAAGCCGGCGGGGACCGTGAGGTGCGGGTAGCCCGCCACCGCGGCCGGGCCGGCGCTGAGGCCGAGGATCCTGTCGCCATCGATGGGGTCGGTCACCCAGGCCGGCGCGGTGGTGGGGCCGACGATGGCATCCAGCCGGTGCGTTCGCAGGGCCAGGTCGATGCCCTCGTCCCGGGCGCGACGCAAGCAGGCGGCGCGGGCCGACAGGTACGCCTCGTCGTCGAGCCCGCCCTTGGCTTGCGACGCGATCAGCAGCTCCTGGCCGAAGTAGGGCATGACCGTGTCGGCATGCGCCTCGTTGAAGGCGATCACGTCGGCGAGCGAGCGCACCTTCGCCGCGGGGTGGCCGGCGAGGTAGGCATCGAGACCGGCCTTCAGCTCGTACATCAGCACCAGGAACTCCTCCTCGCTGAAGAGCCCCACGTGGCTGAGGTCCACCTCGTCGATCAGCTCCGCGCCCAGGTCGCGCAGGGTGGCGAGCGCAGCTTCGGCCACGGCGTCGGCGCCTTCGTGCTTCCCGAAGGCGGAACGGTCGATGCCGAGGCGCGCGCCGCGCAGGGCGTCCGGCCGAAGGAGCGCGCGGTAGTCGCCGGTCGCCTGCCCCGCGCTGCCGGCGGTGGCCGGGTCGTCGGGGTCGGGCCCCGCGATGGCGGAGAGCACCAGGGCGGCGTCGGCCACGGTGCGCGTCATCGGGCCGGCCGTGTCCTGGGAGGCCGCGACCGGGATGATGCCGGTGCGGCTCACCAGGCCCACGGTGGGCTTGAGCCCGACGATGCCGTTGACGGCGGCGGGGCAGCTGATGGACCCGTCGGTCTCCGTGCCGATGGCGGCGGCGGTGAGGTTCGCCGCCACGGCCACGCCGGACCCCGAGCTCGAGCCGCAGGGGTTGCGGTCGAGGGCGTAGGGGTTGCGGACCTGTCCGCCGCGGCTGCTCCATCCGCTGCAGCCGCGGGTGCTCCGGAAGTACGCCCACTCGCTCATGTTGGCCTTGCCGAGGATGACCGCGCCGGCCGCCCGTAAGCGCGCGACCAGGAAGGCGTCGGCAGGGGCCACGTTGCCTTCCAGCGCCAGCGAGCCGGCGGTGGTCGTCATGCGGTCGCCGGTGTCGATGTTGTCCTTCACCAGAACGGGGACGCCGTGGAGCGGGCCGCGCGGGCCGCGCTCCGCCCGCTCCCGGTCCAGCTCGGCCGCCAGGCTCGCGGCGTCGGGGTTGATCTCGATGATCGACCTCAGGGTCGGACCGCTGCGGTCCAGCGTGCCGATCCGCTCGAGATAGGCTTCGACGATCTCGGCGGCGCTGGCCTCGCCCCGTGCCATCCAGGTCTGAAGGGTCTCGATGGAGGCTTCCTGCACGTCCATGTCACGGCTCCTGTTCCACGGCCGGGGACGCGTCGCGTCGCAGCCGGCGGTGCGTCAGCTGCGCACCTTCCCGGTCCTCGAGGCCGGCCGACCTCGCTCCGCTGCTGGCTCGGGCGCCCGCTGCCGCGCCTGGGATATCGGTGTTCGGCACATTCTACGGGCGGACCCCGCCGGCCGCCACCCCGCGCCGCGACCCGGCCGGGCGTCGCTTGCGGGGGAGGGGCGCATCGAGTATCCTCGGCGTTGCATAACCTAAAACTGGGTTGGCGCTGCGCGCCCGTTCGGCGTTGGGGCCGGTTGCTCGGCCGGCCGGTTGGGGACGAGGCAGAACACCAGGTGCGAGGCCCGAGGTCATTGGATGCGCCGAGCATGGCGGCCGGTTCCCGGCCGGGAGGAGCGTCACCGATGAAGCGTCGCACGTTCATCAAGAGAGGCCTGTTGGCCAGCGGGTCCGTTCTGGTGCTCGGGGACCTGGAGGGCACCCGTGTCCTGGCCCAGGACGCCTCCGGAACGCCCAAGCAGGGCGGCACGCTGACCTGGGGACACTCCGAGACCACGCAGAACCTCGACATCCACCAGACCGGCACGGCGTCGACCCTGAGGCTCCTGCAGAACGTGCATGAGCCGCTGCTGACCATCGACGATCACTTCCACGTGCAGCCCAACCTGGCGGCTTCCTGGGAACGGAGCCAGGACTGGCTCACCTATACCTTCCATCTTCGCAACGACGTGGTCTTCCACAACGGCAAGAAGTTGACCGCGGCAGACGTCAAGTACTCGTTCGAGCGCATCAAGGACCCCAAGACGTCCGCGGTCAGCTTCGACGTCTTCGAGGACGTCGCGGCGATCGACGCCGTCGACGACCATACGGTGCGCGTCACCATGAGCAAGGTCTACAGCCCCTTCGAGGCCAGGATCACGTACCTGAACTGTGCCATCATCCCGCAGGGCAGCGGTGACACCCAGGGCAAGCAGCCGATCGGAGCGGGCGCCTTCGAGTTCGTGCAGCGCGAGTTCGGCAACTTCACGCGGCTCAAGCGCTTCGACAACTACTTCCGTGGCCCGGCCTACCTCGACGAGATCGTCGAGCGCGAGGTCACCGAGGCCACCGTGCGTCTCACGGGCGTCCAGACCGGGCAGATGACGCTCATCAACGACATCCCGCTCGATCGCATCGCCCAGGTCGAGAAGAGCCCCAACCTCCAGGTGAAGACCTGGCACCCGCTCTCCTGGGCCTTCCTGAACTTCAACCACAAGGTGGCGCCCTTCGACGATCCCGACGTGCGCAAGGCCTTCGACTTCATGATCGACAAGCAGGCGCTGGTGCAGGGGGCGCTGTGGGGACAGGGCGTGCCGACTCCGACGCCGAGCTTCCCGAACTCGCCGTACCGCAACAACGACCTCGAGGTTCGCAAGCAGGACCTCAACCAGGCCAAGGCCCTGCTGCAGAGTGCGGGGGTGCGACCTGGCTCGCTGTCCATCAAGTTCAAGGTGACCACCAACTACCCG
>DATFNF010000006.1:0-34135 GCA_035266525.1 Trueperaceae bacterium
GCGCTGGGCGTGACCAGCACGGGCTGCGCCCCCAGGTGCTCGGCCTGCGCCAGCAGGTCCGCGACGACGTGGCGCACGTCCGCGCTGTCGTCGGCCAGGACCAGCGTCTCGGTGGGCCCGGGCAGCGACTCCACCCCGACGCGGCCGAACACCTCGCGCTTGGCGGCGACCACGTAGCGGTTGCCGGGCCCCACCACCTTGTCGACCGCGGGCACGCTCTCGGTGCCGAAGGCGAACGCCGCCACCGCCTGGGCGCCGCCCATGCGGTAGACCTCGCGCACGCCGAGCAGCGCCGCCGCGAAGCGGATCTCGGGGGCGACGCTGCCGTCCCGGCCGGGCGGGGTAGCCACGGCGATCTCGGGCACGCCGGCCACGCGGGCCGGCACCGCGGTCATGATCACGCTGCTGAACAGCGGGTGCGTGCCGCCCGGCACGTAGCAGCCCACGCGCTGCAGCGGCCGCACCAGCTGGCCCAGCAGGGCGTCCGGCTCCTGAGCCAGGAAGCCGCCCGCCGGCTGCTGCCGGTAGTAACGGCGCACGCGCTCCACGGCCAGACGGATGGCGTCGGCCAATTCGGGCTCGAGCTCGCTCTCGGCGCCGTCGATGTCGGCCTGCGGCACGGCGAGCGTCGCCGGTCGCACCCCGTCGAGGCGCTCGGTGGCGTCCAGCACGGCGGCGTCTCCACCGCGTTCGACGGCGTCCAGGATGGGTCGCACCGCCGCCTGCGCCTCGGCGTCGGCGGCGCCGGCCGACCGCCGGGCGAAGGCCCGGAGGGCGGCCTCCAGATCGGGATAGCTGCGCATGGCGGCATCATAACGGCGGTGCCCCGTCGAACGCGCGCGCCCTAACGCGGCTGCGCGATGCCCTCGAGGGTGAGCGTCAGCGCCGTACGGAGCTCGTCGCGGATGGAGCGGTCCTGCCGGTAGGCCGCCCACTGCATCACGGTGATGAAGTAGACGTTGGCCAGGGTGCGGGCCAGGCGCTCCCGGGAGTAGTCCTCCCGCACGCTGCCCTCCTGCCTCGCTCGAGCCAGCACGTCCAGCAGCAGGTCCCCGAGCGGCAGGGCCAGGTACGCCGCCCGGGAGCGCTCGGGGTCCGGGTTGAGCAGCTCGTAGCTGAGCGGCAGCACCAGCCGGCGGTGGCTCTCCACGAAGCGCGCCAGCGCGTCGAACAGGAAGAAGAGCTCGCCCACCGGAGCCGCCCCGTGCTGCTCGCGCCGGTCCTGCAGCGCCTGCCGGAGCGCCTCCAGGCGCAGCCCGAAGTACTCGATGAGGATCGCTTCCTTGTAGGGGAAGTAGTTGAACACCGTCCCGCGCGACACCTCAGCCGCCCGGGCGATGGCGTCGAAGGTGGTCGCCTGGAAGCCCCGGTCCTCGAACAGGCGCATGGCGGCGTCGAAGATGCGCTGACGGCGGTCCGCCTTCTTGCGCTCACGGAGGCTCACGCGCGACGCCATCGCGGCATTCTAACGTGGTGCGCCCGCCCGCTCGACAGCGGGCGGGCGCACACGGCGCGACGCGGTGACATGCGGCCGGGGCCTCCGGCTCAGGCCGCGCGCGCCTTGTCCACCAGGCTCTTGAAGGCCTCCGGCTCGCGCACCGCCAGGTCGGCGATGACCTTGCGGTCCAGCTCGACCCCGGCGCGCCTCAGGCCGCTCACGAACGTCGAGTAGCTCATGCCCTCGGCGCGGGCGGCCGCGTTGATGCGGGCGATCCACAGGCGCCGGAACTCCGCCTTCTTGTCGCGGCGGTCCCGGTACGCGTAGTCGGCGGCGTTGAGGAGCGTCTGCTGGGCGACGCGGACGCTCTTGGAGCGCAAGCCCCAGAAGCCCTTGGCGCGCTTGAGGATCTTCTTGTGTCGGCGGCGGCGAACGACGCCGGTCTTGGCACGTGGCACGGCATGCCCTCCCTACTCGTAGGGCAGGAGCGCCTTGACGCGCTCCGCCTCCGGCTTGGCGAGTAGGAGGTCGGTGCGCCCCCTCCGGATGCGGCCACCCGACTTCTTGAAGTTCAGGTGCCGCTTGCCGGAGCGCATCGCCTTGACCTTACCTCGCCCAGTGACTTTGACACGGGCTCTGGTGCCCTTATGGGTCTTGAGTTTCGGCATGCTCTCGTCTCCTTGCCGCCGGTCGTCGGCGGCGCTCACTCTTGCGACCTCCGGCCGGACGCGAGTCCGGCGCGAGGAGCGTACGGGTTTCCGAACAGGTCTACGCCATGTCGGTGGGGCGGAGGATCATGTTCATGTCCATGCCCGCGATGGTCGGCGCAGAGTCTACCACAGCGAGCTCCGTGAGGTCGCTCGCCACCCGGTTCAGGATCTCCTGCCCCAGCTCGGGGTGGGTGCGCTCGCGGCCACGGAACATGATCGTCACCTTGACCTTGTGCCCGCCCTTGAGGAAGCGGCGGATATGGTTGACCTTGGTCTCGTAGTCGTGATCGTCGATCTTCACGCGGAACTTGATCGACTTCAGCTCCTGTTGCCGGGAGCGCTTGCGAGCCTCCTTGGCCTGCTGCTGCAGCTCGAACCTGTAGCGTCCGTAATCCATCAGCCTGGCCACCGGGGGCTCGGCGCTCTCCCCCACGAGCACGAGATCCATGTCCGCATCGCGGGCGCGCCGCATGGCGTCGCGGGTGTCGATGATGCCGATCTGTTCGCCCGACTCCGTGATCAGACGCACCTGCCGCGCGCGGATCTGTTCGTTGACCTTCAACTCTCTCGCTATGAACTTCACCTCCAAAGGTCGGTGCCGTCCCCGCCGCGGTTCCGCGGCAGAGTGCACAGCGGCTCAGTCTAGCAGATGGTGTTTGGCCCATCAACGCGGCCGCGTCACGTCCAGGAGCCCGCGCCCCGGCGTGCGCGGCCCCCGCCCCCTGACGCACGCCGGCGCCGGCGTTGAAGCCGGACCGACCGGCGTGTGCCCCCCGGGCCGCCGCGACCGACAGGCACGCTGCGCACGCGGCGCTACGCTGGGGGCATGCAAGACGAAGCCACCCCAGACGAACAGCTCCGCGCCGGCCAGGCGGACGCGCGCGTGAGTGCCCAGGCGCCGGCGCGGCTGCGGCTCGGCTACTCGCCGTGCCCCAACGACACCTTCATCTTCTACGCGCTCGCCCACGGCCTCGTGAACGACGGCCGGCAGCCCGAGGTGTCCTTCGACATCCGCCTGGAGGACGTCGAGACGCTCAACCGGGCGGCCGACCAGGGTGAGCTGGACGTGGCCAAGGTCAGCTACCACGCCTACGGCTACCTCACCGACCGCTTCGTGATGCTGCGTGCCGGCGGCGCCCTGGGAAGCGGCGTGGGCCCGCTGATCGTCACCCGCGACCCCCTCACCGACCTCGCCGGCCGGCGCATCGCCATCCCCGGAGGCCGCACCACCGCCAACCTGCTGCTGCGGCTGTCGCAACCCGCGGCCGAGCTGGTGGAGTTGCGCTACGACCGCATCATGCCTGCGGTGGCGGCCGGCGAGGTGGACGCCGGCCTGATCATCCACGAGAGCCGCTTCACCTACCCCGAGCACGGCCTGCGGTGCTTCCTCGACCTGGGCGCCTGGTGGGAACGCACCACCGGAGCGCTGGTACCGCTGGGTGGCATCGTGGCCCGCCGCGACCTGGGTGACGACGTCCTGCATCGCCTGCAGGCGATGCTGCGCAGCAGCCTCGTCTACGCCTGGGAGGACCCGACCAGGACGCATCCGTACGTGGCCGCGAACGCCCAGGAGATGGACCCCTCGGTGCGCCAGCGACACATCGACCTGTACGTCAACGGCTACTCCATGGACGTCGGCGCGGACGGCGAGCGCGCGGCCGCGCTGCTCCTGGGGCGGGCCGCCGAGCAGGGGCTGTTCCGGCCCTGGCGGGAGCCCCTCTTCCTCGACGCCGGCGACCGACCGCCCGGCGCCTGACCCCCCGGCGACGGCGCGGCACGTGGCGACCCGGGCCGCCTCGGGTATGCTCGCGTATCCGAGCAGGCCGATTCAGGAGGCGAACATGCGGTCCGAGGAGTTGAAGTCGATCCAGGCGCCGCTCAAGGCGCGCTACCGGCAGGCGCCCGAAGCGGCGCTGGTGACGTTGCGGGCGAGCGGGACGCTGGGGGAGGGCGTGAGCTGCAGCGTGCAGACGGGCCGGGCGCTGGTCGAGGCCGGTCTCCACCCGGCAACGGGCGGGAACGGTATGGCGGCCTGCTCCGGCGACATGCTGCTCGAGGCCCTGGCCGCCTGTGCCGGCGTCACGCTCACGGCCGTCGCCACCTCCCTCGGCATCGCCGTGCGCGGCGGCACCGTGCATGCCGAGGGCGACCTCGACTTCCGCGGCACCCTGGCCGTCGACAAATCGGTCCCCGTCGGGTTCCAGGCCGTCCGCGTCGCCTTCGAGCTCGACACCGACGCCGACGAGGAGCAGCTCGCCACCTTGCTGCGCCTCACCGAACGCTACTGCGTCGTGTACCAGACCTTGGCGAGGCCGCCCGTCATGCACCTCAGCCGGCGGGCCGCCGCGGCCTGAGCGGGGCCCGGCCGGCGGCGCCGGCGGGCGCCGGTCCCTACCGGGCGGAAGCGCCGGGGCGGTAGAGTAGCGCCATGCCGAGCTTCACGATTGGTGAAGAGGTCCTCTTCGATGGGCGCCGCTACGTGATCACGACCGCGAGCGCGCGGCCGCCGTACCGCTACCGCCTCGTGTCGACCACGCCCGAGGGCGCACGGATGACCTGGGCGCGCCCCGAGGATCTTCACAAGATGGAGTCCTACACGCGTCCCAAGGACGACACCGAGCGCATCTGAGCGGGTTCAGGCCCGCCGCTCGCTCCGTACCGCCAGCAACGCCCGCGCCAACCGCACCCCATCGAGCGCCGCCTGCTCGAAGGGCAGGTAGCCCCTGGCGCACAGGCCGGCCGCGAACAGGCCGGGCAGGCCCGGCACGCCGAAGCCGTCGCCGGCCGGGCCGGAGAGCTCGAGCACCCGGCAGCGGACCTCGTACGGCAGGGTGCCGCCCACCGGATCCGCCGACAGCGTCACGTCCTTGAACGGGACCTGCCGCGCCATGAGGTCCTGGTAGAGTTCGTCGTAGGCCATCTCGCTGAGACGGCCTGCGGCCTCGGTGAGCTCCCCCACGGTCAGGCGCGCGTGGAGGAAGCTGCCCACGCACAACGCCACGCAGCGCCCCCAGCGCGGCACCCCCTCCCACGTCTGCACGCCCTCTACCCGGCCGCGCTCGTCGGTGAGCAGCGCGCTGACGTTCGACTGCAGCAGGTGCAGCCCCTCCTGGCGCTCGAGCGCGTACTTGGCGGCGCGGTGGAGCTGCCAGTTGGAGATGCACTCCGCATCGTCGCCGCGTACCTCGCGGTCCCCGGCGGCACGCGCCTGCCACAGCTCGTCCATCAGCGTGCCCTCCGGCGGGTTCAGGCGGATGACCTCTCCCACGGTGTTGTAGACGGTATCCAGACTGGTCGTGACCAGCAGGGTGTCCAACCCGCCGCGGGCGCAGGCGTAGGCCGCCTCGCTGCCCGACAGCCCGGCGCCGACGACGATCACGTCATAGACGTGTCCATGGGTGGGGTATGTGACCAAGCGAGGGCCTCAGTCGACCAGCTTGACGCCCGCCAGCAGCGGCTGCCTGCGCCCGACCGCGCGGATCAGCACGTGCTCGCCGCGGCGCGTGCGCTGGTAGATGAGCACGCCGGCCGGCGCCCCGATGAGCGGGCTCGTCTCGGGAGCATCCACCAGCACGCGCAGGTGGAGCGGCAAGCTGGAGCGGACCTGGCCGAGCTCATAGCGCCGGTCGCCGGTCATCCGGTAGCCGAAGAACACGTCGGGCGGATCGTCGCCCGAGTAGATGGTGGTGAGCGACTGGGCCTCGCCGGCCCGGTAGTGCGCGACCGCCTCCCACACCGCCGCCCGGGCGTCGGCCTCGCCGACGGTCTGCACCTCGGGCGAGCGGGTATCGCCGAAGAACGCGGCGGGGAAGTTGCGCGCCTGGGCGTAGAAGCCCTCCCGGCCGACGCGGAGCCGCATCACCTGGTTGTCGTAGGCGCGCCCCTTGACGAGGCTCTTGAAGTGGGAGATGGCCAGGCCGAAGCGGCGGTCGTGCGCCTCTGCGAAGTCCTCCCAGTCCGGGTCGATCAACGACGCGTCGGTGTTCAGCTCGAAACCGCTTGCTCGCGCATCGAACAGGTTCATACGGGCTTCTCTCCTACGTGGATCGCCGAGATGCCGAAGGTCTGGAGGCAGTAGCGGACGTCGCCGAAGCCTATCTCCCGCATGCGCTCGGCGAGCGCGTCGGGCGGCGGGAAGGCGATGACCGATGCGGGCAGGTAGCGGTAGGCCGCGGCGCGGCCGGACACGAGCCCGCCGACGGCGGGCAACACGCGCCGGAAGTAGAAACGGTAGAAGCTGCCGAAGGCACCCGTCGGAGGCGGCGGGAACTCCAGCACGACCAGGCGCCCGCCGGGGGCGAGCACGCGGAGGAACTCGCGCAGGCCGGCATCGATGTCGCCGAAGTTGCGCAGGCCGTAGCCGATGGTGACGGCGTCGAAGCTCCCGTCGGGGAAGCCGAGCGCGGTGCCGTCGCCCACCTGGAACCGCACGCGGCCCCGGTGAGCGCGCGCCTTGGCGCGGGCCCGCTGGAGCATGGGCTCGGCGAAGTCGACGCCGGTGACCTCCGCGGCCGGCGCAATGCCCGCCAGCGTGAAGGCGAGGTCGCCGGTGCCGGTGGCCACGTCCAGCACCCGGGCGGCGCCGCCGGCGAGGGCCGCGCGCGCGGCCTGGACCCGCCAGCGCCGGTCCACGCCGAAGCTGAGCAGTCTGTTCAGGACGTCGTAACGCGGGGCGATCGTCGAGAACATCGCCTGCACGTCCATCTGCTTGTCATCGGGGGCATGCCTGGCCGACGCCATCGCTTGAAGGCTACCATGACGCGCCCGGGAGCCGAGTGCCGACCGGGCGCCGCTGACGCCCGCAGCCACGGACGCGCTCAATCCGCCAACAGGGCGTGCTCCGCGACGAAGGCATCGAACTTCTCCCGGGTGAAGCCCGACAGGCTGGTGGCCCGATCGCCGATCACCAGGGTGGGCACGCTGCGCCGGCCACCGTTCACGCGCTGCACGTACGCGGCCGCGTCGGGATTCTGCTCGATGTCGACCTCGACGAACGGGATGGCGAACTTGTTGAGGAAGTTCTTGGCGCGCTGGCAGTCGCCACACCAGCGCGTCGTGTACATCGTGAGCGGTCGGCTGAGCAACGGACTCCTCCAAAAGGGCGCCGCTCCGTCGGGAACGAACACCTCATGATCTGCACACGAACCTATCAGACGGCGGCCGCTGCCTCTGTCAACCACGACGCACGTCACGGCACGAACGCGCCGAACGTGCAAGGTTCCACATCCCGGCTGGCATGCCGGGCGCCACAGCTCCGCCGGCACGTCCGCTATACTGCCGAGTTGGCCGCCCGCCAGAAGGAGCGGCCGCGCGCCGCCCGGACCAGACGGGGCGGCCGCCCCGGAGACTCGATGCCCTACCGCAACATCGCTATCATCGCCCACGTCGACCACGGCAAGACAACGCTCGTGGACGGCATGCTGCGCCAGTCGAACGTGTTCCGCGCCAACCAGGACGTGGTGGACCGGGTGATGGACAGCAACGCGCTCGAACGCGAGCGCGGCATCACCATCCTGGCGAAGAACACCGCCGTCACCTGGCGGGACGACAAGATCAACATCGTCGACACACCCGGGCACGCGGACTTCGGTGGCGAGGTGGAGCGGGCGCTCACCATGGTCGACGGCGCGCTGCTGCTGGTCGACGCCGCCGAGGGGCCGATGCCGCAGACGCGGTTCGTGCTGCGCAAGGCGCTGGCACAGGGCCTCGCGCCGATCCTGGTGATCAACAAGGTGGACCGCAAGGACGCCCGGCCCGACGAGGTCGCCACCCTCACCTTCGACCTCATGGTGGAGCTCGGCGCCGACGACGACCAGCTCGACTTCCCCATCCTCCACGCGGTGGCCCGTGAGGGGCGTGCATGGCACGACGGCGAGGTGCCGGCCAACGACCTCAGCGCGCTGTTCGAGACCATCCACGCCAAGGTGCCCGCCGCCCGCGGCAACCCCGACGCGCCTTTCCGCATGCAGGTGGCCAACCTGGACTACTCGGACTACCTCGGTCGCCTGGCCATCGGCCGCGTGCTGCAGGGACGCGTCCGCCCCGGGGAGGCGCTCGTCCGGGCCGGCATGGACGGCAGCATGACCCGGGCGCGGGTCACCAAGGTGTTCACGCATATGGGGCTGAGCCGCAGCGAGTGCGAGGAAGCCGACACGGGCGACATCGTGGCGCTCTCCGGCGTGGAGGGGGCGATGATCGGGGAGACATTGTGCCACCCGGACGCGGTGGAGGCCTTGCCTGCCGTCCACGTCGACGAGCCCACGGTGAGCGTCACCTTCAGCCCCAACACCAGCCCCTTCGCCGGCCGCGAGGGCCGGTACGTCACCAGCCGCCACCTGGCCGATCGGCTCGAACGCGAGCTGCTCACCAATGTGGCGCTGAGGGTGGAGCCGCTGGGGAGCGAGCGCTACCGGGTCTCCGGACGCGGGGAGCTGCACCTCAGCATCCTGATCGAGACCATGCGCCGCGAGGGCTACGAGTTCTCGGTGTCGCGGCCCGAGGTGATCTTCCGGCGCGAGGGCGAGGTCCTGGAGGAACCCTTCGAGCGGGTGGTGGTCGACGTGCCGACCGCCTCGATGGGCAACGTGATGGAGGCGCTGTCGGCCCGCCGCGGCACCCTGACGCACATGGAGCCCGGCGAGAGTCGCGCCCGCCTCGAGTTCCGCGTCCCGAGCCGCCTGCTCTTCGGCTTCCGGACCTCCTTCCTGTCGCTGACCCAGGGTGAGGGCGTGCTGAGCCACGTCTTCGACGGGTACGAGCCGTACGCCGGTGATGCGGAGATCCGCCAGCACGGCTCCATGGTCGCCATGGAGGCCGGCGAGACCTTCGCCTACAGCCTCTACAAGCTGGCCGACCGTGGCGAGTTCTTCATCACGCCCGGCACCGAGGTGTACGTGGGGATGATCCTCGGCGCCCGCAGCAAGGCGGGGGACCTCAACGTCAACGTGTGCAAGAACAAGAAGCTCACCAACGTGCGCGCCGCCGGCAGCGACGACAACCTGCTGTTGACGCCCCCTCGGCGCCTGAGCCTCGAGGAGGCGCTGGAGTACATCGCCGACGACGAGCTGCTCGAGGTCACGCCCAAGGCGATCCGGCTGCGCAAGCGCGTGCTCGACCCCAACGTTCGCAAGAAGGTGCAGGCGGCCCAGGCCGCCTGAGCCGGAGCCCGTCGAGCGCGCCTCGCGGGCCTCAGCCCGGGTCGCGGGCAGCCACCGCGACGAGCGGAGCCTCGCCGGCGCCTCCGCGGCTGACCTCATGGTCGGAGCCGTCGGGTGGGGCGTCGGCGTGCGGCCCGCGCTCCACCGTCAGCATCCCGTAGGGTTCGTCCTGGTGGGCGCGCGCCCGTCCCTGCCGTACCAGCTCCAACAGCGCCGCGAAGCTCACGGTGCGGCTGGGCCAGTCGCGAGCCTCGGCGAGGTCGAACAGGCGGCCCCGGCCGACACGGCGCAGGGCCGCCATCACCTGGCGCATGGCGCCTGCCAGCGTGAGCCGCTCCAGCGCCAGCTCGAAGTAGTTGCCGGCGCGGTAACGCGCGGCCATGCGCGCCAGGTCGCCGGCGGAGGCCCGGAGGGGGCGCTCGGGGCGCGGGTAGTCCGGTCTCGGGGCGTGCGCCGGCAGCACCAGCCGCCGCTCCTCGCGCCGCAGGCGTAGGAAGCGCACCGCTTCGTCCAGCTCCTCCAGCAGCGCCACGGCCGACAGCGTCTCCTCGAGCGCTTCCTGCTCGGACTCCTCCGCCTCGCGCGGGGGGCGGGGCAGCAGCAGGCGCACCTTCAGCTCCACCACCTGCGCGACGCGCGGAAGCGCCTCGCTGGCCAGCTCCAGATCGACGTCGGCGAGTGCCTCGAAGTACGTCAGGTAGTCGCGCACCAGGCGGTAGAGGTCCAGCGCGAACGGCGTCAGGGAACCGGTGCGCAGAGCGTGCGCCAGCTCCCCGACCGTCCCCGTGAAGTGCTCCTGCTCGACGGTGAACGGCTCGGGGGCGAACGATGCGGGCACGGACGTGTCCGCGGTGGACGTGTCGGCGCTGGACGTGGTCGGATCGGCCACGGCGCGAGTCTACCACCGGGCGAACCGGCACCGCCTTCGACCGACCGCCCCGCGGCCGGGGCCGCGGCGGCTCAGTCCAGGAACGGGTCGGCGCCGTCGCGCGCCAGGTGCCGGGTATCGTTCACCCGCTCCACCACCGCCTCGACGCCACGGAACAGCACCCGGCTGACCCCGGTGTGACGCAGGTAGATGCGCTTGCGCCAGCGTGGCCGCTCCACGCCCAGCACGAAGGCGAGCAGCATCTGGATGGTGCCCGAGTGGGTGACCGCGACCACGTGGTCGATGTCCTCCAGCTCCTCCATCCAGGCCACGGCGCGCTCGCGGAGCTGGCGGTACGACTCCCCGCCGGGCGCCTGTCTCTCGAACGGGTCGACCATCCACCACGCCCACCGTGGATGGGACTCGTTCTCGAGCTGCGTCACGCCCTCGAACTCGCCGAAGTCGAGCTCGGCGAGGCGCGGGTCGAAGCGGATCGGTCGCTCCGGGAAGGCGATCTCGGCGGTCTCGCGAGCGCGCGCCAGCGGGCTGGAGAACACCACGGCGTCAGCCTCCAGACCGCGCACGTAGTGCGCTAGCTGGCGCGCCTGCCCACGCCCGTCGTCCGACAAGGGCACGTCGGTCTGCCCCTGGAAACGCCCGGTGACGTTCCACTCGGTGAGGGCGTGCCGGATCAGCGTGAGCCGTCGCATGCGCTCCAGAGTGTACCAGGCCCGACGCCCGGGAGCGCTCTCCTGCACGTTGTCGGCAGGGTCGGCCGCGGCGGGGCCCCATGCTACCCTCGCGCCATGGACCTCACCGGCAAGACCGCCCTGGTGACCGGCGCCAGCCGCGGCATCGGCCGCGCCGTGGCGGCGGCGCTCGTCGGGGCGGGCATGAACGTCACCCTGACCGCCAGGCACGAGGACGACGTGACGGCCGCGGCGCGCGCGCTCGACGCCGAAGGGCCGGGGCACGCGCAGGGCGTGGCCTGCGACGTCCGCCGGCTCGACGCGCTGGTGCACGCCGTCGAGCGCACCACGCAGGCCTACGGCGGGCTCGACGCGGTCGTCGCCAACGCCGGCGTCGGCGTCTTCGCCAGCATCGACGCGATGCGCGTGGAGGACTGGCAGCGTGCCGTCGACACCAACCTCACCGGGGTGTTCTACACCGTCAAGGCCTCGCTGGAGGCGCTGAAGGAGCGCCGCGGCACCATCATCACCGTCGGCAGCCTGGCCGGCACCAACTTCTTCGCCGGGGGCGCCGCCTACAACGCCACCAAGTTCGGCCTCGCCGGCTTCAGCCAGGCGATCATGCTGGACCTGCGCAAGCACGGGGTGAAGGTATCGACCATCATGCCGGGCTCCGTCGCCACCCACTTCGGCGGGGACGCGCCCGGCCCCGAGGACGCCTGGAAGATCCAACCCGAGGACCTCGGCGAGATGGTGCTCTACCTGCTGCGCACTCCGGAACGCACCCTGCCCAGCAAGGTCGAGGTGCGCCCCACCCACCCGCCCGGCAGCTGAGCGCGCGGCTCCCGCGCTCGGCGCGGCGCGTCGGCGCTGCGCGTAGACTGGCGGCGTGTATCCCCTGCTGCGCCGCGCCCTGTTCCGCCTCGATCCCGAGCGCGCGCACGGCCTGATCATGGGCGGCCTGGCCGAGGCCGGCCGGAGCCCGCTGTGGACGCGCCTGCTGGCCCGCGCCTACCGGCTCGAGGACGCGCGGCTGCGGGTGCGGCTCTTCGGCCTCACCTTCCCATCCCCCATCGGCCTCGCCGCCGGCCTCGACAAGGACGGAGTGGCCGTGCGCGGCCTGGCCGCGCTGGGCTTCGGGCACCTGGAGCTGGGCACGGTCACCGCCCAGGCGCAGCCCGGCAACCCCCGGCCGCGGCTGTTCCGCCTCGTCGAGGACGGCGCCATCATCAACCGCATGGGCTTCAACAACGCCGGCTCGCGGACCCTGGCGATGCGGCTGGCGCGTCTCCGCGCCGCCGGCGGCGTGCCCGTACCACTCGGGATCAACGTGGGCAAGTCGCGCGCGGTCCCGGTCGAGGCCGCGGTCGGCGACTACGAACGCTCGCTGCGGGACGTGTGGGCGGTGGCCGACTACCTGGCGCTGAACGTCTCCTCGCCGAACACCCCGGGCTTGCGCTCGCTGCAGGAGCGCCAGCCGCTGGAAGCCCTGCTGCGGCTGGTGGCGCGCCTGCGCGCCGAGCTCGGGGACAAACCGGTGCTGTTGAAGATCGCGCCCGACCTGGCGGACGGCGCCCTGCTCGACGCCGCGGCGGCGGCCGAGACGCATGGCCTGGCGGGCCTCATCGCCACCAACACCACCATCGTCCGCGACGGGCTCACGAGCGCCCACGCGGCGGAGACCGGGGGCCTGTCGGGCCGGCCGCTGGCGGCCCGCTCGCTGGAGGTGCTGCGGCTCCTGCGGGCCGGCACGGAGCTGCCCATCGTGTCGGTGGGCGGGGTGAGCAGCGGCGCAGACGCCGTGGAGCGCCTGCGGGCGGGCGCCTCGCTGGTACAGGTGTACACGGCGTTCATCTACGGCGGCCCGGGGATCGTCCGGGCGATGAACGCGGCGGTGCTGGCCGCGATCGAGCGCGAGGGGCTGGCGTCGGCAGGCGAGCTCAGCGCTCGCGGGCCGCACCCCTCCACGGCACGTCCGGCACGCCAGACCGCGCGTTGACGGCGCGCGCCAGGGTGAAGAGCAGGTCCGAGAGCCGGTTGAGGCAACGCAGCGCCTCGGGATTGATGTCCGCGGCGCGGGCGAGCGCCACGGTCTCGCGCTCCGCCCGCCGCGCCACGGAGCGCGCCACGTGGAGCGCGGCCGCCGCGGCGCTGCCGCCGGGCAGGACGAAGCTGGTGAGCGGCTCCAGCTCCGCATCGAGGGCGTCGATGCGCGCTTCCAGCGCCGCGACGTCGGCGTCTGCGATGCCGCGTACGGCGTGGCGCGCTTTGGCGTCCAGCGGCGTCGCCAGGTCGGCGCCGAGGTCGAAGAGCAGGCTCTGCAGCGTCTCCAACTCGCCGGCGAGGGCGGCCGCCGAGACGCTGGCTCCCGGCCCCGCAAGGGCGGCGCGGGCCAGCCCCAGCGCGGCGTTGGCCTCGTCCACGGCGCCGTAGGCACGCACCCGGAGGTCGTCTTTCGGGACGCGGCCGCCGCCGAAGAGCCCCGTCTCGCCGCTGTCGCCCGTACGCGTGTAGATCTTCATGGGGGCACCATAGCGCGGGCAGGATAGCCCGTGCCGCACGCGCCCCCGGCGTCCCCGCCAGGGCGGGCTCGGGTAGACTGGCGGCAGGCATGAACGTCGTCCACCTGCTCCACACCGAGGTCCTGGGCAACGAGGCGCTGCGCTGGCTGATCGCCGTGGGCGTGGCCCTCATCGTGTACTTCGGGTTGCGCGTCGTCCGCGGGCTGGTCAGGCGGCGCTTCACCCGCCTCGCCGAGCGGACCCGCTTCGCCTTCGACGACGTCCTGGTGGAGACGCTCGGCCAGACCCACAGCTTCACGTTCGTGGCGGCCGCCATCTACTTCGGGTCTCTGGGGCTCGTCTTCGGGGGCCGCGTCCACGAGTACCTTTCCCGCGGCTTCGTGCTGGTGCTGCTCGTCCAGCTCGCCCTGTGGGCCAACCACGCCCTCCGGGCGGTGCTCGAACGCTACCGGCACGACGAGTCGCTGGGGCCGGGCCGCCGCACCGGCCTGGCCGCCATCGGCTTCGTGGGGCGGCTGGTGCTGTTCACCCTGGTCTTCCTGCTGGTCATGGAGAACCTGGGAATCCACGTGAACACGCTTCTGGCCGGCCTCGGCATCAGCTCGCTGGCCGTGGCGCTGGCGCTGCAGAACATCCTGGGCGACCTCTTCGCCTCGCTCTCGATCGTCTTCGACAAGCCCTTCGAGATCGGCGACTTCATCATCGTCGACCAGAAGCTGGGCACCGTCGAGCACGTGGGACTTCGCACCACCCGCGTCCGCAGTCTGTCGGGCGAGCAGCTGGTGTTCCCCAACAACGACCTCATCAAGTCGCGCATCCACAACTACAAGCGCATGGCCGAGCGGCGCGTGGTGTTCTCCTTCGGGATCCTCTACCAGACCCCTCCGGACATCGTGGAGCGCATCCCCGGGATGGTGCGTGAGATCATCGAGTCGCACGACAAGGTGCGCTTCGACCGGGCGCACTTCAAGGGGTTCGGCGCCTCCTCGCTCGACTACGAGGTGGTCTACTGGGTGCTCGACCCCGATTACACGCTGTACATGGACATCCAGCAGGCGATCAACCTGGCGATGATGCGGGCCTTCGCGGAGCTCGACGTCGAGTTCGCCTTCCCCACGCGCACCGTGTTCCTGGAGGCCGGAGAGAACCCGCCCCCGCTGCTGTCGGCGGGGACGGCCAGGTGGGCCGCCGCCGACAGCAGCGGGCGACCGGCGGGCGACGACACGGGCGACGACACGGGCGACGAAGGGGGCGACGACACGGGACGCTGAGCGCCGCGGCCTGCCTCGAGCTGCCGGGGGCGGCGCCTCAGGCCCGCCCGAAGCGCTCCTCGACGTAGGCGTCCAGCATGCGGTTGAAGTCCTCGACGATGGCGTCGCCCTGCAAGGTGCCGACCAGCTCGCCGTCGCGGTAGACGGGCGCGCGCGGCGACTCGCCGCTGCCCGGCAGGCTGATGCCGATGTCGGCGTGCTTCGACTCTCCCGGGCCGTTCACCACGCAGCCCATCACCGCCACGCGCAGTCGCTCGACGCCGGGGTAGCGCTCCCGCCAGGCCGGCATCTGCGCCCGCAGGTAGGCCTGGATGTCGCGCGCCATCTCCTGGAACAGCGTGCTGGTGGTGCGCCCGCAGCCCGGGCAGGCGGTCACGGTGGGCGCGAAGCTGCGCAGGTCGAGCGCCTGCAGGATCTCCTGGGCGATCTCCACCTCGCGCTCGCGCGGGGCGCCGGGGTCGGGCGTGAGCGAGACCCGGATGGTGTCGCCGATGCCCTCGGCGAGCAGCGCGCTCAAGCCCGCGCTGCTGGACACCGCCCCCTTCAGGCCCATGCCGGCCTCGGTGAGGCCGAGATGCAGGGGGTAGTCGCAACGGGCCGCCAGCTTGCGATAGACGTCCCACAGCGAGCGCACGCCCGAGACCTTGGCGCTGAGGATGATGCGGTCGTGGGGCAGGCCATGCTCCTCGGCCAGCTCCGCCGACAGCAGCGCGGACTGGAGCATGGCCTCGACCAGCACCTCGCTGGCGTCCCGGGGCTCGGCGCTCTCGGCGTTGGCGTCCATCAGACGGGTGAGGAGCTGCTGGTCGAGCGAGCCCCAGTTCACGCCGATCCTCACCGGCTTGCCGTGCTCGACCGCGGCGCCGATGATCGTCAGGAAGTTGTCGTCGCGGTGCTTGCCGCCCCCGACGTTGCCCGGGTTGATGCGGTACTTGTCGAGCGCGCGCGCCATCCGCGGATAGGCGGGCAGCAGCTTGTGCCCGTTGTAGTGGAAGTCGCCCACCAGCGGCACGTCCACGCCCATGTCCGCGAGGCGGTCGCGCATCTCCGGCACCGCCTTCGCCGCCGCGTCGTCGTTCACCGTGACCCGCACGATCTCGCTGCCGCTGCGGGCCAGCGTGGCGACCTGCTCCGCCGTCCCCGCCGCGTCGGCGGTATCGGTGTTGGTCATCGACTGCACCACCACCGGGTGGTCGCCGCCAACCGGGACCGCGCCGACCCACACGGTCGGGGTGCGTCTGCGTAGAACGCTCACCGCCCCAGTCTACCGGCGCCCGCTCCCGAGGCTGTGGCCCTCGCGACCGCGCCGTACGCGCCGCCCCGCGCGCTCACGCCGTGGGCTCCTCGCCGCGGATACGCGCCAGCACCTCCGGGAGCAGGGTGCCGGTGGTGCTGATGGCCTCGCCGCCGTGCACGGTCTCGTTGCCGGACCAGTCCCCGAAGTAGCCGCCGGCCTCGGGGAGGATCACGCCGAAGGGCCCGCAGTCCCAGGGGTGCATCGTGGGATCGCACATGAGCTCGACGCGGCCGCTCGCCACCAGCGCGTGGCCGTAGGCGTCCCCCCAACCCACGCTGCTGTAGCTGGCCGCCTGCAGCCGCCGCCACGCCTCTCCGCGGCCGTGTCTGTCGAAGCTTCCCGGGTCGGTGCAGGACACGAAGGCGCGCTCCAGGGAGAGCGTGCCCGCCACCCGGATGCGACGCCCGTTGAGGTAGGCGCCTCGCCCTCTGGCCGCGTACACCATCTCGTCGAGCGCCGGGAAGTAGGCGGCGCCCACGCTGATGGCGCCGTCCTCCTCCAGCGCCAGCAGCACGGCGTAGAGCGGCACGCCGCGCACGAAGCTCTTGGTGCCGTCGATGGGGTCGACCAGCCAGCGGCGGCCGCTCGAGCCCGGCGCCTCGCCGAGCTCCTCCCCGACGATGCCGTCCTCGGGGAAAGCGGCCCGAAGCCGCTCGCGGATGAGCCTCTCGGCCTCCCGGTCGGCGATCGTCACCGGGGAGTCGTCGGCCTTGAACTCGGCCCGGACGCCCGTGCGGAAGTGGCCCAGCGTCGACCGGCCCGCGTCGAACGCGATGGCCAGCGCGTGGTCGAGGGCGGCGTCGAGCGAAGCGCGCGTAGGCATCCTCTACCTCCAAGCGAGCCCGGTCGGTCGCGCCACGGTCCCGGCGGCTGCCGACGGGGGGAAATGCGCCTCCCAGGCGAATGCTACGATATCCGCAGCATGCTGTTCGAACGGGCCGCGTTGGAGGAGCGCGAACGCCGTACCCTCGCTCCCTATGCCAGCCTCGCGGCGGAGTCGCGCGGCCGCCTCCACGCGGAGGGCGAGAGCCGCTACCGTACCGCCTACCAGAAGGACCGCGACCGCGTCGTGCACACCAGCGCCTTCCGGCGCCTGGAGTACAAGACGCAGGTCTTCATCAATACCCAGGGGGACTACTACCGCACGCGCCTGACGCACACGCTGGAAGTGGTGCAGGTGGGCAAGAGCATCGCGCGGGCCCTGGGGCTGAACGAGGACCTCACCGAGACCATCGCGCTGGCCCACGATCTCGGCCACCCGCCCTTCGGCCACGCCGGCGAGCGCGCGCTCGACCGCCTCGCGGGCGGCATCGGCGGCTTCGATCACAACAAGCAGAGCTTGCGGATCGTCACCGAGCTCGAGCACCGCTACCCCGACTTCCCCGGCCTCAATCTGACCTGGGAGACGCTCGAAGGCATCATGAAGCACGAGACGGAGTACGACCTCCCCGACGTGCAATGGGAACCGGACCGTCAGCCCTCGCTCGAGGCCCAGGTCGTCAACGTGGCGGACGAGCTCGCGTACAACGCCCATGACCTCGACGACGGGCTGCGCTCCGGGCACCTCTCGCCGCTCGACCTCGGCGAGGTGGCATTCGTGGCCGAGCTCCTGGAACGCCTGGGTATCGACACCCGGCACTTCGCCAACACCCAGCGCTACTACCTCATCCGCGAGCTTCTCGGCGATGTCATCACCGACGCCTCCGAGCACACCGACAGGGCCCTGGGGGAGGCGGGCGTGACGAGCGTGGCCGACGTTCGCGACGCGGACCGCAAGCTGGTCGGCAACTCGCCCGACATGCGCGTCAAGCTCGCCGAGCTGAAGCAGTTCCTGTTCGACCGCTTCTACTTCCACTACCGGCAGATCCGCATGACGAACAAGGCCGACACCATCCTCGAGCGCATCTTCCGCGCCTATCTGGCGGCGCCGACCATGCTGCCGTTCGACGTGCAGGCGCAGGCCGAGGCGCTGGGCTTGGAGCGTGCCGTGACGGACTACCTCGCGGGCATGACCGACCGCTTCGCCAGCGAGGAGTACCGGCGCCTGTTCGATCCCGACGTGCTCACCTGACGCCTGAGCGACCCGGGTCGCCGCGCCGGATGGGCGACCGCGCCCGGCCGCCTACTGGGTGGCGCGCGCCACCGCGATCAAGCTGCCGTCGTCGGGGTTGCGGATCCACGCCACCTGGAAGCCGCCGTGCAGCACGTGCAGGATCAACCACGGGCTGGTGATCGCCTGGGTGGTGATGGCGCCCGCGGACGGGCTCGTCTCGACCAGATCGATGTAGAGCTCGCCGTTCTGGATGGTGACGCCCCGCACCTCGAGGCCGTAGCCCCCCGTCGGCTTCTTGCCTTCGAAGATGGCGACGACCGTCTCCCGCGAGAAGTCGAGCTGCGGCACCGACGGCACCTGCAGCTGCGTGCCGTAGGCCTGGTACCAGAGGTTGGTGAGCTGGTCCTGGCTGGTGACCAGGTCGTACTGGGGCTTGTCGAAGCCCACCGCATGCTGCCCGTGGGCCAGCACCTCCCAGGGCACCTGCTGGCTGGACCCCTGCGCGGCGGCCGTGGCGGTCGCCAGGCCCTGCTGCACGTACAGGCCGGTGTGGAGATACTCGCTGGTGCCGTTCACGGCATGAGCGGGCAAGCCCTTCTCCGGAAGGACCGCCACGACGAACGGCTTCCCGGACTTGGAAAGGCCGTTGGCCAGCGCGTCGGCTTCTGGGTCGGTGAGCTGGCCGAGGCCGCGCAGCCCGTTCAGGCGCGGCGTGGGCACCACTCGCTTGGTGGTGCCAGCGGTGGCGCTATCCGCCAGCGTGAGGTAGTCGCCGCCGTCGAAATACACCACCTGCTGCACGTCCTGGTTGACCTGGAGCTCGAGGTCCGTCGTCAGCGGGATGTGCGACACCACCACGGGAGGCTGCTTCGGGGGTTGCAGGGAGCTGCTGAGGTACGGCTTCCCGTCGGCCAGCAGGGCGCCCGTGACGGCGAAGGGATCGGCCTTCGTGCCCTGCGTCAACGTCACGTCCTTGCCGTCGATGGAGATCGTCCCCGGGGAACCGTACAGGTAGCTGAGCCGCTCGTTCAGCGCCCCGTAGACATAGACGTCGTGGAGCTTCGGCCCGCTCTGCGGCACGCAGCCCGCGAACAGAACGAGGACGGCCAGGGCCGGAAGGACGAAACGCATGCGTACCTCCTGGGCGCATGCTAACACTGCGGCCCTGAGAACCCGCTGAGGGACGCGCCTGACCGGGCGGGCCGGCATCGGTCCCTGCTATGCTTCGGGGGTGCCGGCCGAGGTCAAACGCATCCTCATCGTCTCGGCATCCATCGGGAGCGGTCATGTCGCCGCCGCGCGAGCGCTCCGTCAGGCGTTCGAGGAGGACGGCTTCGTTGCGGATCATGTGGACCTGCTCGAGTACACCGCCGCGCCCTTCCGGCGGCTCTACCGTCAGGCCTACTTCGACCTGGTTCGCAACGCCCCCGACCTGGTCGAATGGTTGGGACGGCGGATGGACCGCACGCCCAGGGAGGAGCAGACGCGCCAGCAGAGGCTGCGGGCGCGGCTCTCCCGGTTGCTCAGCTACGAGCTGCCCCGGCACATCGCGCGAGCGCGGCCCGACCTGCTGGTGCATACGCACTTCCTCGGCCCGCAGATCCTGAGCGGGCGCCTGCGGAGCAACCTGCGCACCCCGCCGCAGGTCGAGGTGATCACCGACTTCTTCGCCCACAGCCTGTGGCTCCAACCCCGCCTGCAGCGGTACTTCGTCGCCACCGAGGACGTGGCCGTCCACCTCCGCTCGGTGGGCGTGGACGCGGACCGGATCCGCGTCACAGGCATCCCGATCGACCTGCGCTTCGCCGCCCTGCCGGACCGCACACGGGCGCGCTCCCTCCTGGAGCTGCCGCAAGGCCACGACCTGCTCCTGTTCATCGCCTCGGGCCTGCAGCCTGGCGTGGTGCGGACGCTACTCGCGCAGCTGCGGGACCTGCAGCGGCCGCTCGAGGCCGTGGTCGTCTGCGGCCGCAGCCCGGACCTGATGGCGGTCGCGAGCGACGCGCTGGCGCACTGCCAGGGCCCGGTATCCTGCCACGTGTACGGCCAGCGCGAGGACATCCCGGTCCTGATGGCGGCCGCCGACCTCCTCGTCGGCAAGCCCGGCGGCCTCACCTGCAGCGAGGCCCTCAGCGCCGGCTTGCCGATCGCCGTGGTGAGCCCCTATCCGTTGCAGGAGGAGGCCAACGCCAACGCCGTGCTGGAGCTCGGCGCAGCGCTGCGCATCGAGCCGCTCAGCACCTTCGCCCACAAGCTGGCATCGTTCCTGGGCGACCCGGAGCGGCGCGCGGTCATGTCCGCCGCCGCGCGCAGGGCGGGACGGCCCGACGCTGCGCGCGCCGTGGTCGCCTCGCTCCGGGACGAGTTGCTCGGAGGCAGCCCGTCGCAGGCATGAGACACATCCCCGTCGCCGCGATCCTGATCGCCGCCCTCGCCGCGCCCGCGGCGCTCGCCGGTCCGCCGGCGGCCGCGCCATCGCCGCCCGGTCCGTCCCTGGCGTCGCCGCCGCCGAGCGACGCCACACCCGGGGGTCAGGGGGCGCAGATGGCCGATGTGCTCGTGATCGGGAGCCAGCCAGAGGCCATCATGGCGGCGGTGGCCGCGGCGGAGCAGGGCGCCCGCACCGTCCTGCTCACCAGCGCCCGCCGGCTCGGCGGACTGTTCGTGCTGGGCGAGCTCAACGTGCTCGACCTGCGGACCACGCCGGAGCTCTACCAGCGCGGCCTGTTCCTGCGCTGGTGGCGGCGCGTCGGCGAGCGTCCGGCGTTCGACGTCGGCGCTGCCGAGCAGGCGTTCGACGCCATGTTGTCGGAAGCCGGCGTCGACGTGATCCGCGGCGCCGCGACCGCCGTGCCCCTGCTCGACGCCGACGGCCGCCTCCTCGGAGCGCGCGCCGGCGACCGCACCATCCTCGCGAAGCAGGTGATCGAGGGCGAGCGGGACGCCCGCTTCGCGGCCGCGGCAGGAGCGCCGTTCACGGTGGGGTGGGCCTCGCTGGGGGTCCACCAGCACATGGCCTCGTCGTTGGTGTTCGCGCTCCACGGCGTCGACTGGGGCGCGCTCACGGCGGCCGTGCGGGCCAGAGGCGGACACTACGCCAACGTGCGCGACAACGTGGTGTGGGGGCCGTTCGGCGGCTACCCGGCGGCCTACCGGCCGCAACGCCAGGGGCTCCGCCTGCGCGGCCTCAACCTGGGCCGCGAGTCCGACGGCACCGTCCTGGTCAATGCGCTCCTGGTCTACGGCGCCGACCCGCTCGATGCTGCCAGCCTGGCGAGCGCGCACACGCGCGCGGCCGCCGAGGTGCCGTCGGTGGTGCGCTACCTCGCCGCCGGTATCCCGGGCTTCGAGCAGGCCACCCTGGCCGGGGTCGCTCCGCATCTGTACGTGCGTGAGACGCGTCACCTGCAGGCGCAGTGCGTGCTGACGGCCAACCAGGTGCTCGACAACGAGGTCACCCCCTGGGACGTGGCCGCGGGCGGCTACCCGCTCGACGTGCAGAGCCTCACGCCGCACGACACCGGCTTCGTGTTCGGAACGCCCGACATCTACGGCGCCCGCCTGTGCATGGCGGTCGCCCCACGCCCCGCTCCCCTGTGGGTGGTCGGCATGACCGCGGGCTTCGATCCCATCGCCTTCGCCAGCGCGCGCGTGGTGCCCTTCGGCATGGCGCTCGGCGAGGCGGTGGGGGTGGCGGCGGCGCGCGCTGCCCGCCTCGGGCTCGACCCGGCCGCGCTCGCCGCCGCCAGCGACCAGGTCGCCGCGGTCCGGGCGACGCTGACGGCCCGCGGCGCCTTCCTGCCGACGGTGGCGGCCAGGCCGCCCGTCGGCCCGACGTCGAGCCCGTACTTCCACGCCTTCCGGCTCCTGCTCGGCAAAGGTCTGGCAGTGGGCGGCTACGACAACGACCCTCACCTGGACACGCCGGAAAGCCGGCAGGCCTTCCTCTACCTGCTCAGCAACGTGGCGGCGCGCTTCTTCGGCAACGGCGACGCCGGCCCGGCGCTGGTGGCGCGCTACGGCGTCAGCCCGCGGCCGCTCGCTGCCTCGGCCGCCCTCGGCATCGCCTACGATGCCGCCTGCCTCGTCGGCGCCTGCCCTGCCGAGCCCACCTGGCAAGCGCTGCAGAGCGCCGGCGTGGCGCCCGCCGGCTTCGCTCCCGACGCGCCGCTCGACCGGGGTCAGGCGTACGCGCTGGCCGCCGGCGTGGCGCGGTTGGCGGCGGGGACTCCCTGAAGCTCGGCGCGGCCGAGACGCCTACGCCCCCGCGGCTCCCGCCCGCAGGCGCGTGGCGAGCGCGCGCCGCCGGCTCTCAGGCGCGTCCGGCGGCGCGCTCCTGCAGCACGGCGTCGATGAACTGGCGGGCGGTCCGGCCCGAGTAACCGTTGCCCCAGTCGGCGAAGCGGATGGCACGCTGGTCGAGGTCGGGCCCCCGCACGCCGGCATCCTCGGCCAGGGCCGCCACGATCCCCAGGTAGGCCCGTTGCGTGGCGCTCGGGAAGGTGATGGCGAGGCCGAAGCGATCGGCCAGCGCCAGGCGCTCGTTGTGCGTGTCCCAGGCGTGGACGTCGTCGTCCCCGGGCTCCGGGCGCTCGGAGAAGCGCTCCGTGAGCAGGTGGCGGCGGTTGCTGGTGGCGTAGAGCACGACGTTGTCGGGGCGGGCGGTGAGGCTGCCCTCGAGGAGGGTCTTGAGCGGATGGTAGCGGCGATCGCCCTGCTCGAAGCTGAGGTCGTCCACGTAGAGCACGAAGCGCTGGGGCCGGCGCCGCAGCGCCTCCACCACCTCCGGCAGGTGCGCCACCGCGTCGCCGGGAAGCTCGAGGAGACGCAGTCCGCGCCCGGCGTAGCGCGGCAGGAGGCTGCGGACGGCGGTCGACTTGCCGCTCCCGCGTGGCCCGTAGAGCAGCACGTTGTGGGCGGGCGCGCCGGCGAGCAGGGCCTCGGTGTTGGCGTAGAGCCGGTGCAGCTGCTCGTCCACGCCGACCAGCGTCACGCCCTCGGCCGTCGCCGGGTGGGGGATGCCGCGCAGGCCGCCGTCCTCCCAGCGCAGCGCCGCAAAGCGCGCCGCGGCGCCGGAGCCTTCGCTGGCGAAGCGCGCGAGCAGACGGCGCGCGACCGCGTCGGCCGGCTCTCGCATCAGGGCCGCGGCCAGCTCGGACACGGCGGCTTCCCAGCCGCGGTGCGCCGGGTCGTCGGGCTCGTGCGCCAGTCGCTCGAGCGGCGGCAGGAGGAGCGGCGTGACCTGCGCCGCCTCGGCCTGCCAGCCGCGCCGGGCGACCGCGAGCACCAGCTCGAGATCCACCGTGACGGCGGCGACCAGGCCGTCCGGCACCGCGCCGCCGCAGCCGAGCCGGTTGTCCTCCTCCAGCAGCCCGGCGGCCAGCGCCGACGGAACATCGCCACGCTCCTCACGCAACAGGGCGCGCACCAGCGCCACGTAGGCCGTTTCGACGCCCTCCGACGCGGCAGCCGGGACGGCCGCCGTGGCGGACGGGGCCCGGGCGACCTCCGCGCCGGCCGCCCGGCTCGCAGCCGTGAGCGCGGTGTCGAGACCTTCCAGTGCGCGCCACGTGGGGCGGCGCTCGAGGCCGTCCAGCACCATCAGCGGCCTCACGTCACCTCCACGCCGCGGAGGCGATCGAAGAAGCGCGGGGAGTGCTCGAGGGCGCGGCGCATCGCCCGTTCGCCGGCGTGGATCGCCTGGGGGGACTTGTGGAAGTCCCACCACTGGGCCGGCGGATCCTCCCGGACGAGCAGGTGTCCCTTCGGCGCGCGCAGCGGCCGGCTGTAGGACCGCAACGAGACGGCGAAGCCCCGTACCATCTGGCCGAACGGGCCCACCGGCTGGAAGCGCGCCGCCAGGTGCTGGAAGCGCCGCCCCAGACGCGAGGCGTTGACGTGCCGCACGCCTCGGACGAGCCGCGAGTTGTCGACGTCCAGACCCGCGTGCAGGCCGATCATCAGGTCGGGGCCCAGCAGCGACAGGGCCCGGAAGGGCACCGTCTGCACGAAGCCGCCGTCGATCAGCACCCGGCCGTTGCTGCGCACCGGTGCGAAGATCCCGGGCAGGGCGCAGCTCGCCTGCACCGCCAGGGAGATCGGGCCCGTGTCGATGACGGCGAGCCGCCCCGTGGCAAGGTCGGTGCAGGCGACCACCAAGGGGATCTGCAGGTCCGCGAAGGTCGCGCCGAAGAAGAACTTGCGGTCCAACCACCGCGCCAGGCGCCGGCCGTGGATGAGGCTGCCCCGGTGCAGCCCGAAATCGAGGCCCTGGAGCCAGATCTCGCCGGTGTTCTGCTCGCGCACCAGCCGCTCCAACTCCAACGCCGGCGTCCCCAGCGCGTACAGCGCGGCGATGATGGCGCCGTAGCTGGTACCCGCCAGCGCGTCGGGCGCGGCCGCCTCGGCCTCGAGCACCTTGAGGGCCCCGATGTGCGCCAGCCCGCGCGCCGTCCCGCCGCCGAAGGCGACGCCGAGGCGCGGCCGGCCCGGGTCGGTGGATTCCCCCTCCATGCGGCCATGCTACACCGCGTGCAGCCCGTGTCCTGCCCGCCAGGACGCGCGGGAGGTGCCCTAAGCGGCCTCCGGGCCGCGCCCCGGGCGGTGGTAGAGTGGCCGCTGATGCCCGCCCTGTATCAACGTGCCCGCCCGGTCCGCTTCGGCGAGGTCGTGGGCCAGGAACACGTCATCGAGGTGCTCGGTACGGCCGTGCGGGTGGGGCGCATCGGCCACGCCTACCTCTTCTCGGGTCCGCGCGGGGTCGGCAAGACCACGACCGCGCGTCTGCTGGCGATGGCAGCCAACTGCGAGGCCGAGGACGCCGCGCAGCGCCCCTGCGGCGAGTGCGAGTCCTGCCGTCTGGTGCAGAAGGGCGCCCACCCCGACGTCACGGAGCTGGACGCCGCCTCCAACAACTCCGTCGAGGACATCCGCGACCTGCGCGAGAAAGTCGGCCTGGCGGGGCTGCGCGGCGGCATGCGGGTGTGGATCCTCGACGAGGCGCACATGCTCAGCCGCGCAGCCGCCAACGCGCTGCTCAAGACCCTGGAGGAGCCGCCGCCGGGCCTGCTCTTCATCCTGGCGACCACCGAGCCGGAGAAGCTCCCGCCCACGATCCTGTCGCGCTGCCAGCACTTCCGCTTCCGGCGGCTCTCCGACGATGAGATCGCGGGGAAGCTGACGGCGCTGTGCCAGGCTGCCGGGGTCGACTTCGAGCCCGACGCGCTGCGCCTGGTGGCGCGCGTGGCGGACGGCGGGATGCGCGACGCCGAGTCGATGCTCGAGCGCCTCCTGGTGCTCGAGGGCGGCGTGAGCGCCGAGGCGGCCGAGGAGGCCCTGGGCTTGCCGCCTCACGAGCGACTCCAGGCCATGGCCGCCGCGCTGGCCGGCGCGGACCTGGCTACCCTGCTGTCCGAGTCCGACGCCCTCTACCGGGCCGGCTTCTCACCGCGCACCCTCGCCGAGCAGCTCGGCCGCACGCTTCGCGACGCCCTGGTGGGCTCGGTGCGCGGGGACGGCTTCCGGGTGCCCCTCGAAGACGTTCCCCTGATGCACGCCATCCAGGCGCTCGACGACGACATGGAGCGCTTCCTCAGGCACAACGACCTCTACGCCCTCGAGGTGGCGCTGATCAAGGCGCTCAACGCCGCCCGCGGGGACGTGCCCGCAGCTCGGGAGGGCATCACGGCGGACGCCGCCGGCGCCATGCCGGCGACGATGCCTGCGACCATGCCTGCGAGTGGGCCGCCGGCGGGCCGTCCGGCCGCCGGCGCCGGATCCTCGCGGAAACGCGGCGCCGCGAGGGCCGCCGCAGAGACCGCCGCGCCGGCCGACGAGGACACGCCACCGGACCGTCAGGCGGCCGCCCCCGAGCCGCCGGCGGAGACCGCCGCAGCGCCCGCGGCCGCGGAAGCCGGGTCCGCGGCCGGATCGCCGGCCGCGGAGGAAGGCGCGGCCCGCGCGCCCACGGCGGCGGGCGAGGCCGCTGCCCCGCGCAGGCCGCTCGCCTGGCGCGAGGTGAAGGCCAAGGCCGGGCCGCAGCTCAAGGCCTTCCTCAAGCCGGCCCAGGAGTCGCTCGAGGGCGACGTCATGCGCCTGCGCTACGACGAGGTCCATCGCTTCCACCACGGCCAGCTGCTCGAGCGCGCCGACGAGCTCGCGGCCCTGGTGAACGAGGTGGCAGGGCCGGGATACACCGTGCTCGTCGAGGGGCCCGAAGGGGGAGCACCAAAAAAAATAGCCTGACGGGGCCCCGCGCCGCGGGCGCCCCGTCCTCCACCAGGCCCGAACCCGGACGCCCGCCGCAATCCGGCCGCCCCCGGCAACCGCCCGACGACAGCGCGGACCGCGCCGGTCCGCAGCCAGGCGCCGGTCGCCTCGAGGCCACCGCGCCTGCCGACCCCGGCGCCGCCGCGACCGGCGCGCGCCGTGCCGCCGGCGCAGCGGAGGGCGGCGCTTCGCGCGATCCGGCGACGTCCGCCGCGGAGGACGACGCCGGCTTCGACGCGTACGGCGAGCCGCCCATCCCCGAAGGGGTGATGCTGGCCACGGAGGATCTGCCCGCCGACCTCTTCGGGATGCAGCCCGCGGACTCGCCGCCGGAGCGCGGGGCGTCCACCCACCGTGCCGGCACATCGGCCCGGCGCGAGACCGAAGCCGAACCGTCGCCGGCGCGGTCTGCGAACGCGTCGCGGGCGCGCGGTCCGGCTCCCGCGACCCCGGACCCGCCCCCGACGGCGGCCGGCGAGGCGGGCGCCGACGCGGCCGACGACTTGGCCGACGACGCGGCCGCTGGCGCGCCCTCGGGTCGTCGACCCGCGCGGGCCCCGCGCCCGACCAGGAGGGGAGCGGACACGGACGACCTGCGCAGCGCCCTGCTGGGCGCCGGCGGCTCCGCCGAGGAGATGCCCGAGGCCGTACGGGACACGGTGAGCGCCATCGAGGAGCTCTTCCCGGGGAGCCTGCTGGCGCTGACCCCGCGCGACGCCGACGACGACGACGGCGCCGACGACGGCGCCGACGACGAGGAGCCGGGCGGCCCCGCCGCGGAGGCGACGGCGGACGAGGACGCCGACGAGGTGGACGAAGGCGGCGACGACCCGGCTCCCCACAGGCCGGGCGGCGACGAGCCGGGCCTGGGCTTCGTCGACCCGCCGCCGGGTCACGAGGAGATGCGCTAGACACGCCGGCCGGCCCGGCGTCCGCTCGCCGCGCCCGGGGGACGCGCGACCCCGGCCCCCGCCGGGTCGGGCTAGACTGTCGCGGGAGATCCGATGAACATCCAGAAGCTGATGAAGGAAGCGCAGAAGGCGCAGAAGCAGATGGCCGAGGCGCAGGAGCGCCTGGCCGGCATGACGGTCGAAGGCAGCGCCGGGGGCGGCATGGTCACCGCCGATGCCAACGGCGACGGCACCGTGACCCGCATCCACATCGACCCCAAGGCGGTCGACCCGGACGATCTGGAGATGCTCGAGGACCTCGTGACGGCCGCCCTCAACGACGTCCAGCGCAAGGTCAAGGAGCTCCAGGAGAAGGAGCTCGGCAGCGCCATGGGCGGCCTCGGCGGCATGGGGGGCATGTTCTGAGCGTGGGGGCGTCGAGCAGCCGGGCCGCCCCCTCGTACGGGCGCAGCGGGGCGGCGACCGCGCGCGGCAGCCGCCGCAGGGAGCGCCCTCGCCCATGAGGTTCCCCTCGGCGCTGGTCGTGCTGATCCGCGAGCTGGGGCGGTTACCTGGCGTCGGCCCGAAGAGCGCGCAGCGTCTGGCGTTCTACCTCTTCAATCAACCCGAGGAGGACGTGCTGCGCCTGGCGCACGCCATCCGCGACGCCAAGGCGTCGCTCGACCGCTGCCCGGTCTGCTTCAACGTGATGACGCGCGGCGAGCCCTCCTGCGCGGTGTGCTCCGACCTGCAGCGGGAGCGCACGGTGGTGTGCGTGGTGGAGCAGCCCGCGGACGTCCTCGCCATCGAACGCAGTGGCGAGTACCAGGGGCTGTACCACGTCTTGCACGGCGCTCTCAGCCCCATGAACGGCATCGGGCCGGACCAGCTCACCATCCACGCCCTGATGGAGCGCGTGGCCGCCCCGGACCTCACCGAGGTGATCCTCGCCACCTCCACCACGGTGGAGGGCGAGGCGACCGCCATGTACCTGGCGCGCCAGCTAGCCGAGCGTGGCCTGCAGGTCTCCCGCATCGCCTACGGCCTGCCGATGGGCGGCGACCTCGAGTACGCCGACGAGGTCACGCTGGGCCGCGCCATCAGCCATCGCCGTCCCGTGTGAGGCCGTCCCCAGCCCGCGCCAAGCCGCCTGCCCGCCCCTCCACGAGCCCTCGAACGCGTTCGCGGCCGCTCTGTCGATGCTGCCCAGGCCACGCTTGACAGCCGCGGGGGTGTCCGTATAATGGCGGCGCATTTGAAGGTGGACTCGCATTGACTGCACAGAACCGGACAAGAAGTAGCCGAAAGCCCACACGACTCGTCATCGTGGAATCGCCGACCAAGGCTCGCACCATCCGGCGATTCCTCCCCGACGAGTACCGTGTCGAGGCGTCCATGGGCCACGTACGCGACCTGCCGGCCTCGGCGGCCGAGATCCCCAAGGAACACAAGGGGACGCCCTGGGCCCGCCTGGGGGTCAACGTCGAGGAGGGCTTCAAGCCGCTCTACGTCGTCTCTCCCCGCAAGAAGAGCGTGGTCAGCAACCTCCGGTCCGCGCTGGCCGACGCCGATGAGCTCTACATCGCGACAGACGAGGATCGCGAAGGCGAGTCGATCGGCTGGCATCTGGTCGAGGTGCTCCAACCCGAGGTGCCGGTGAAGCGCATGGTCTTCCACGAGATCACCCGGGAGGCCATCCGCTCGGCCCTGGACGCCACGCGCGACATCGACGCCCATCTGGTCGACGCGCAGGAGACCCGCCGCGTGCTCGACCGCCTGGTGGGCTACAGCATCAGCCCGCTGCTGTGGAAGAAGATCGCCCCCAAGCTCTCCGCGGGACGCGTCCAGAGCGTCGCCGTGCGGTTGCTGGTGATGCGCGAGAAGGAGCGCATGCGTTTCACCCCGGCCGGCTACTGGGACCTGCAAGCCCGGCTCCGCAAGGAGGGGGCGAGCCCGTTCAGCGCGGTGCTGACGCACCTCGACGGCGTCCGCCTGGCAGGGGGGCGCGACTTCGACCCCGACACCGGCTCCCTCAAGGAGGAGCTCGCCGCGGGAAGCGACGTGCTGCTCCTCGACGCCGAGCGCGCCGCCTCCCTGGCGACGGCGGCCCGGCAGGCGGCCTGGCGCGTCGCCGGCGTCGAGGACCGCACCGCCACGCGGTCGCCCTCGGCCCCGTTCACGACCTCGACGCTGCAACAGGAAGCCAGCCGCAAGCTCGGCCTGGCCGCGCGCGAAACCATGCGCGTGGCGCAGGAGCTCTACGAGAACGGCTACATCACCTACATGCGCACGGACTCCACGAACCTCTCGCAGGAGGCGATCGTCGGCAGCCGCGCGGCCATCGAGCACCGGTACGGCAAGGACTACCTGAGCCCGCAACCCCGTCAGTACAAGGGCACGGCGCGCAACGCGCAGGAGGCGCACGAGGCCATCAGGCCGGCCGGGAGCGACATGCGCACCGCCGAGGAGCACGGCCTGCGGGGCGTGCAGGCCGCCCTCTACGACCTGGTGTGGAAGCGCACCGTAGCCACCCAGATGGCCGACGCCCGCCTCAAGTTCGTCACCGCGCGCATCGTCTCCCCCACCGCCGAGGGCGAGGCGACGTTCCGGGCCACCGGGCGCACCACCCTCTTCCCCGGCTTCTTCCGCGCCTACGTCGAGGGCTCGGACGATCCGGAGGCCGCTCTCGACGACCGCGAGCAGCCACTGCCGGAGCTGTCCGACGGCGACCGCCTGAGCGCCTTGGAGGTCGAGCCCGAGGGGCACGAGACCAAGCCGCCGGCGCGCTACACGGAAGCCTCGCTGGTCAAGCTGCTGGAGGCCGAGGGCATCGGCCGGCCCAGCACCTATGCCAGCATCATCGACACCATCCAGAGGCGCGGCTACGCTCGCAAGAACGGCGCGCAGCTGGTGCCCACCTTCATGGCCTTCGCCACCAACAACCTGCTCGAGCGCCAGTTCACGCACCTGGTGGACACCGAGTTCACGGCCAACATGGAAGCCGCCCTCGACGACATCGCGGCCGGCGCGCTCGCCTCCACGCCCTACCTGCGCGACTTCTTCCGCGGCGAGGACGGCATCGAGGCCCGGGTCAGCGAGGGCCTGGAGGGCATCGACGCGCGCGAGATCTCCACCATCGCCAGCTCCCGCTGGGATCCGTTCGTGGTGCGGGTAGGGCGCTACGGGCCCTACGTCGAGGGGCCGGTCGAAGGCGAGGGGAACGGCGCCGTCGAGGCTGGCGGGCTCAAGACCGCCTCCCTTCCCGACGACCTCGCTCCCGGCGACGTCACCCGGGAGATGCTCGAGGAGCACCTTCGCGAGTCCTCCAAGGGGGACGTCGAGGTCGGCGCCTTCCCCGACGACGGCCAGCCCATGCTGCTCAAGCGCGGTCCCTACGGGCCGTACCTGCAGCTCGGCGCCGACCCCGAGGGCAAGGGCAGCAAGCCGAAGCGCGTGTCGCTGCCGCAGGGAGTGGAGCCGCACGACGTGCACGCCGAGCTCGCGGCCCGCCTGTTGCGGCTGCCGGCCAGCATGGGGGACCACCCGGACACCGGCAAGCCCGTCGAGGTGGGGATCGGCCGCTTCGGACCCTACGTGCGGCACCAGGGCGTGTACGCCTCGGTGCCCAAGGACACCTTCGTGCTGGACGTGACCCTGGAGCAGGCGCTGGAGCTGCTGCAGAAGAAGCAGGCCCGCAACAAGCCACTGCGGGTGCTGGGCGAGCACCCCGAGTCCGGGAGCGCGGTCGAGGTGCGTGACGGCCGCTACGGACCCTACGTCAAGAGCGGCAAGCTGAACGCCTCGCTCCCCAAGGATCTCGGCCCCGAGGACGTCACGCTCGAGCAGGCCGTGGAGCTGCTCGCCGCCCGCGCCGCCAAGACCGGGAAGCAGCCGCGCGGCAAGACCCCCGCGAAGGGTGCGACGGCCAAAGGCAAGAGCGCCAAGGCCAAGAGCGCCAGGCGCACGTCCCCCCGCGGCGGCGCGGGCAAGGCCACGCCGCGCTCCACGGGGCCCACACGCCCGAAGGCCAGCAACGATGACCTCAAGCCGTTCCTGAGCGAGCTGGACCCGCAGGTGGCCGAGGTGGTGCGCCGCGTGGAGGGCATGAACGGCTCCGAGCCGCAACCGCGCGAGGCCGTAGCCCGGGCCCTGGACCTCGAGCCGCAGGAGGTCGACCGCCTGCACAAGCGCGGCATGTTCAAGCTGCGCATGGCCTTCGGCAAGAGCCGCAACCAGGAGGACCGGGCCGGCGGCTCGGCCTGAGCCCGCCCGCCCGTGAACGTCGGCGAGCCGCTCAACCTCCTCGGCCTGGCCCGGGCTTCGGGCGATGTCGCCTCCACCGTGCCGGGCACCGACCTCAGCGTGCGGCGTCTGGCGGGGCGGCATGTGGAGCGCACCGCGGCGGCGGCGTGGCTGCTGGTCCTCGAGGGCCGGCTCATCATCGACCTCCCGCACGGCGACTTCCGCATCCTGGATCGCGGCGACGCCTTGCACCTGCCGGCCGGCCTGGAGCTGGAGCTGCAGAGCGTGGAGGGCGAGGCGCTGCTGGTGTGGCGGTCCGCCGCCACCCCCTGAGCGGCCCGGACGCTGGCTAGACTGGAGCCATGCGGAGGACCTCGGTCACCGAGGGCATCGTGATCCGGCGCCTGGCGTTGCCGAGCGGCGACGTGGTGGCGACGCTCCTCAGCGAGCACGGCAAGTGGCGCGGGGTGGCCCGCAAGGGCAAGCTCCCCGGCGGCAACCTCGGCCGTCTCAGCCTGTTCCATGACGTCACGGTGCAGTTCTACCGGCGCCGCGAGGACGACCTGGCGCTGCTCACCCAGGTGCGGCTGAACGGCGCCCTCCCCAACCTCAGCCGCCCCGACGTCTACCCCTACGCCCACGTGCTGGCCGAGCTCACCGACGCGCTCACGGTCGACGTTCACCTCGGCGAGAAGGTCCACGCCTACCTCGCCAGCGGGCTGCGGGGGCTCAACCGCCACGACGACCCCGACCTGGTGGCGCTCGTCTACGCCTGGAAGCTGTTGGGGCTGGCGGGGCTGGCCCCCACCACCGACGCCTGCCAGCACTGCGGCGCGCCGGCGCCGCTCGTCCGCCTCGACATCGCCGCCGGCGGGCTCTCCTGCCAGCAGTGCGGGCGCGGCGTGCCGGTCGGCGAGGTGGCGGCCGGCGAGCTCCGGCGGTTGGTGATCGGTCCCGTCGCGGACGGCATGCGCTGCCCGCCGCAGGACCGTCCGCTCCACTGGCGCCTGCTGGCGAGATACGTCGCCTACCACGTGCGCGAGCTGAAGAGCCTGGCGAACGCCCTGGGCACGCTGCCCTCGGACGGCGCCGCCGACGGCCGCCCCGACGCCGGAGCGGCGGGTGGGTGAGCCCGTGGCCGGGCCGCTGGCGGCCGTCCTGGCAGGGGTGGCCGGCTACCTCATCGGCTCCCTGCCCATCGCGGCGTGGGTGGCGCGGCTCCGCGGGCAGCGCATCTTCGAGGTGGGCTCGGGCAACATGGGCGCGATGAACACCGCGCGCAACCTGGGGCTGGCCGCGGGGGCGGCGGTGCTGATCCTGGACGTCGCCAAGGGCGCGGCCGCCACCCTCATCGGCCTGCTGCTGGCCGGTCTGCCGCCGCTGGCGGCGGGCGCCGCGCCGCCCCAGCTGGCGGTCCCGCTGGCCGCCGGCCTCGGCGCCATCCTCGGCCACGGCTTCTCGCTGTTCGCGGGCTTCCGCGGAGGCAAGGGGCTGGCCGCCGCCTTCGGAGCGGGCCTGCCGCTCTACCCCGCGGCCGCCGGCGCGGGCGGCGTGCTGCTCATCGCCATGACCCTGCTCATGCGCAAGCGCTCCGGCGTGGCGGCGGTCATCAGCGTGACCGCGTACCCGTTCCTGGCGACCGCCACGCTGCTCGCCCTGGGGGCGGCCGCGCCCCGCGCGCTGACGCTCGGCGCCGGCATCGCCGCGGTGGCGGCGGTCGTGCTGCTGAGGCACTTCCTGGCCTTCCGCCGGGAACGCGCGCGGCAGGCCTGAGGCCCCGCCCGGGACGCGCGGCGGCGGCCTCCTCAGCAGGCGTCCGCTACTGCCAGCGCTCGCGTCCCTCGGCCGGCTCGGCCAGCGCCAGCGCTCGAGCCTCCCCCACCAGGAAGAGGCTCCCGGCGACCACCACGGTGCCTCCCGGACCCGCCCAGCGGCGCGCGGCCGCCAGCGCCTCCCGCACGTCGTCGATGGCGACGGCGTGAGGCATGGCCGCGGCCAGGCGTGGCGCTGCCAGCGCCCGCGGGCTGGACGCCGCGCGGGTGGCCACCACGCGCTCCGCCACGCTCAGCAGCGGCCCGATCACGCCGGCCACGTCCTTGTCCGCCGACATCCCCAGCACCAGCACCGGCACCCGCCCTTCCAGCCGCTCCAGGGCGCGGGCCAGCGCGGCCGCCGCCTCGGGGTTGTGGGCCCCGTCGAGCACCAGCCAGCCGCCGTCGACGGCCAGGCGTTCGAGACGGCCCGGCCAGCGGGTGGCGGCGGCCGCCCGAGCGGCCGCCTCGGGGGGCACGCCCAGCTCGGCGGCGCCTGCCAGCGCCAGCGCCACGTTGCGGGCCTGGTGTGCGCCCACCAGAGGGGTGCGCACGCGCACCGGAGCCGAGGGGAGGGCGATGGCCAGCTCGAGCCCATCCCAGCCGCGGTCGATCACCTCGACGGGCACCTCCCGCGCAAGCGCCCGCAGGCGTGCGCCGCGGGCCGCCGCCGCCTCCTCCAGCCGGTCCAGCGCCTCCCCTTCGGCCCCCGTCCAGGCCGGCACGCCGGGCCGCAAGATGCCCGCCTTCTCGCCCGCGATCTCGCGGAGCGTGCCGCCCAGCACGGCGGTGTGGTCCAGGGCCACGCCGGTGATCAGCGACAGCGCCGGCGACACGATGTTGGTGGCGTCGAAGCGCCCGCCGAGACCGACCTCCAGCACGGCGCTGTCGACGCCGGCTTCGGCGAAGAGCAGCAGCG
>DATFNF010000007.1:0-17742 GCA_035266525.1 Trueperaceae bacterium
TTGCCCAGGCGGGCAACCAGGCCGCCGTGACGGGCGTTCCGTCGGGCTCGTCCATCGTCGATCAGCCGCCGCCCGGCCTCCTGAACGAGTCGCCGGTGTCCATCGCCGGAGCTGCCGGGTCGGGCAGCGGGGGTTCGCGCCCGGGTTCCGCCGCCGCTGCCCCCGGCGGCGGAGCGAATGCCGGCAGCGCGCGGCCGGGGGCCGGGTCGGGCTCGGCGCCGGCGGGCGGCCGTAGCGGCGCCGGTTCGAGAGGCGCCGGTTCGGCCGCCGGCAGCGGGGCGCGGGGCGGCGCCGGCGCGCCCGCCGGCAGCGGCACGTCGAGCGGCACGAGAGCGCCCAGCAGCGGTGGCACGTCCACCGGCGGCGCCGGAGGTCAGTGATGGCTGACGACCAGCGGGACCGCCCGCCCGGCGGTACCCAGGGCGCAGGCGAGGACGCCATGCAGGCGGACCGCGACATCGCCGAGCACGTCCGCGTCAACCCCCTGGTGGGCCTCTCCGTGGCCCGCTACGTGCTCGCCATCGGCATCTTCGTGGGCGTGGTGGTGTTCGGCCTGATCGAGACCAACAGCCTCGGGGTCGACCTGCTCCCGCAGACCAACATCCCGGTGGTCATGATCGCCACCAGCTACCCCGGCGCGTCCCCTGCCGTGGTCGACCAGCAGGTCACCCAGGTGGTGGAGTCCGCCGTGTCCACCGTCGGCGGCATCACCAGCATCAACTCCAACAGCGGCACGGGCTCCAGCCGCGTGATCCTGCAGTTCGGCCCGGACACCAACCAGGCTGCCATCGCCAACGCCGTCGCCGCCCAGGTGGCGTCGTTGCGCGGTCTTCCCAGCGATGCCAGCACGCCGCTCGTGCGCACCTTCGACCCCAACGCGCAGCCCATCCTGGAGATGGGCGTGACGGCCCCCGGCGCCAACATGAACGACGTCTACGCCTACGCCAACAACATCCTGGTGCCTGCCCTGCAGCTGGTGCCCGGCGTGGCGAACGTGAGCGTCACCGGCGGCTCGCAGCTCGAGTACCAGGTGCTGCTCGACCCGGCCAAGCTGAGCTACTACAACCTCTCCCCGCAGCAGGTCAGCTCGGCCATCGGCTCGTCGATCGTCAGCCAACCCATCGGCTCCATCACGCGGCAGAACGACGTGCTGACGTTCGCCACCCAGACGCAGCCCAGCAACGTGGCCGACATCGCCGGCATGGTGGTCGACAGCAGCCGCAACATCCGCGTGCAGGACCTGGGGCGGGTGCAGACGGCGTCGATCGCGAGCAACTACACGCGCGTCAACGGCCAGCCCGCCGTGCTGCTGTCGGTGCAGCAGGCGGCCGGCAGCAACGCCGTGGCGGTGGCGAGCGGGGTGCGCAGCTACCTGGCGTCCACCACGCTCCCCACGGGCTACCACATCACCATCAGCAACGACACGACCGGTCCCATCGTGGCGTCGGTGCACTCCACCTTCCACGAGCTGTGGATCACCGCCATCGTGGTGGCCATCATCGTGCTCCTGTTCCTGGGCCGGCTCAACACCGCCTTCACCGTCATCCTGGCCATCCCCATCGCGCTGTCGGCCGCGCCCGTGCTCTACGGGTTGCTGGGCTTCACCTTCAACGAGGTGTCGCTGCTGGCGTTGATCGTCGCGATCGGCATCGTGGTCGACGACTCCATCGTGGTCGCCGAGAACGTCGAGCGGTACCGGGCCATGGGGATGGACCGGCGCACCGCCGTGCTCCGCGGCGCCAGCCAGGTGTTCGGGGCCGTGACGGCGGCCTCGCTGTCGCTGCTGGCGGTGCTCATCCCGGTGAGCTTCATGGGCGGCTTCGCCGGCAACTACCTGCGGCAGTTCGGGCTGGGGCTGGCCGCGGCGGTGTTCCTCTCCTGGCTCGAGGCGCTGCTGTTCCTGACCGTGCGCATGGCCTACATCGGCGACGCGCCGGCCCAGACCTGGCGCGACGCCGGGCGGCAACTGCGCGGCTTCGGGGCGGCGGCGCGCTGGGGCTGGCGCAACTGGCGGCGCCCCTGGGCGCTGATCGTGGCCGCCGGGCTCGCCTACGCCATGTGGCGATTCCTTCACCCCATCGACCTGCTGGCGCTGCTCGCCTACCCGCTGCTCTTCATGCTGCTGGCGTACGTGGTGCGCGCAGGCTTCGCCCTGCTCGAGGCCGTGACCGGCACCCTCCACGGCTGGACGGAAGCCGCTCTCACCTGGGTGCGCGACGGCTACGCCGGCCTGCTGGCACGGCTCCTGCCCTTCAGCGCCTGGGTGCTGGTGGGCGCGGCCGCGTTCCTGGCGCTCACCCTGTTCGTGATCGGCCCGCGCGTCACGCTCAACTTCGTGCCGCAGACCGACTCGGGCCTGATGCAGGTCGGCGCCCGCCTGCCGTCGGGCACGACCCTGGCGGAGGCGAACCAGGTTGCGGGCAAGGTCGAGGACTTCCTCATGGGGCAGAGCGCGGTGCGCACCGTGCAGACCAGCGTCAGCAGCAACGACATCAACGTGCAGGCGCAGCTCGTCCCGGTCACCCAGCGGCCGAGCATCTCCACTTTGGGCGCCGAGTACCAGCGCTCGCTGCAGCAGGCGGTGAGCACCATCCCCGACGCGCGCGTGTTCGTCCGCACGGGTGGCGGCTTCCGGGGTCAGGGCTCGGGGGTGTCGTTCAACCTGCTCTCCACCGACTACGCGCTGCTCACCCAGCGGCTGCAGCAGATCCCCGCCGCGCTGGCGAACGATCCGAGCGTGCTCAGCGTCGATACCGGCGGCCAGCAGGCGTCGCCCGAGTTCGACTTCGTTCCCAACCCCAACCTGCTGGCGGGAACGGGGATCACCGCCTCCGCCGTGGCGCAGACGCTGCGCAGCTACACCGGCGGCTCCACCGCCGGCACCGTCCAGATCGGCGGCGAGAGCGACAACATCGTGGTGCAGCTCGACCCCGGCTACCTCAAGGACGCGCAGTCGCTGCTGTCCCTGCCGATCTACTCGCCCACCCTCAAGACCAACCTGCAGGTGAGCCAGCTGGGCGCCATCGTGGAGAAGCAGGCGCCCATCCGCATCAGCCGCAGCAACCGCCTCTACAACGCGAGCTTCACGCTCACGCCGAGCGCCACGGCCCCCAGCCCCATCCAGTTCCAGCAGCAGATCACGAGTGAGCTCACGCAGGCGGGCGTGCTCGACAGCAAGGTGACCATGGGCGCCGGCGACACCTTCGGCCGGGCGGGGCTCTCCCGTCAGCTCGGCACCCTCGGACCGCGCGTGTTCGCGCTCGCCGTCCTCCTCGCCTACCTGGTGATGGGCGCCCAGTTCAACTCCTTCCGCTACCCCATCTACCTGCTGCTGCCGGTGCCGCTCGCGGTCGCCGGGGCGGTGTGGTTCCTGGTGCTGCAGGGACAGTCCCTGGACATCTTCAGCCTGATGGGGATGCTGCTGCTCATCGGCCTGTCGGCCAAGAACGCCATCCTCTACCTCGAGTTCGTGGTCGAGCGCATCGGCAAGATGCCCTTCAAGGAGGCGATGGTGGAGTCGGCCCGGCTCCGCTTCCGGCCCATCGTGATGACCACCCTGACCGTGCTGGTGATCAGCTTCCCCCTGCTCCTGGGGCATGGCGCGGGCTCGGAGTTCAACCACGGCATCGCCCTGGTCATGCTCGGCGGGATCGTGGTGTCGGCGCTGCTGACGTTCTTCGTGGTGCCGGCCGCGTTCTACCTGTTCGAGCGGCGTGCCCAGGAGGCGCGGGCGGCGCTCGCCACCCCCGCCGGCGAGAGCGGTGCCGGCGGCGCCGAGGGCGGCGGGCACGGCGCGGGCGGGCACGGGGCGGCCGAGCACGGCGCCGCCGCGGAGCGCTCCCGGCAGCACGCGACGGACTGAACGGTCCCGCTTGCCGGCCGCCCGCGGGCGGCCGGCAAGCACGCCGGGCCCGTCGACCCGAGCCTCGTTCCGAGCTTACGTTCCGACCTTACGTTCCGGGCCTCGCCCCGCTCGTCCCGGCATGGCTAGCCGTGGCGTGTCAGCGCCACGTAGCGGGCCTCGAAGCGCGCTACCTCGCCGGCAGCCGTCCGCACCACGCCGCGGACCGTCAGCCGCGCCTTGCCGCGGCGGTCCAGGGTCCGCAGGAAGGCCTGCCAGTCGGTCCGCGCTACGGCCGCGACGTCGGCCTCGAAGGCCTGTTCGGCCGGGGCGTCGAAGTCCATGCGACTGCTCTGCACGACCACGCGCGCGGCGCGCCCCGACGCCCGCAGATCGAAGGTGACCCGCGTCCACCCCGCCAGGATGGCCAGGGCCGAGAGGCTGCCGCCGAAGGCGGTGCGGCGGTGGTTCAGGTTGGGCTCCAGCGGCGCCCGCACGCGCAGACCGCCCGCGTCGAAGCGCGCGATGCGCACGCCCAGCGCCCGGCTCAAGGGGATGTGCTCGTACAGGTAACGCTCCACCTCGGCGATGGGTGGCAGGGCGCCGGCCGGAGCGCCGGGCTCGCCCGTCCCGCCGCCGTCCGCTGCGGCTCTCCCGCCCGCCTCGTCGCCATGCTCTGGGGAAGGCCGGTCTCCGTTCATGACAGGGCGATTGTAGCGGTGGGGCGGCCGCTTGCGCGTGCGCGGAGGCTCGCCTATAATAGGCGTTCTGGTGGCGGCCGGCGAAGCCCGGCCAAGACCGCTCACAACGCGCACGACGCGCCGCGCGGCCCCGCATGGGGCGTGCTGGCGTGCGCTGCTGGCGCCGCACGGTCGGCGCCGAGAGGGTTCGCCCCGCGAGGGCGCGGGCCCCGGGAGGTCGGAAGATGTTCGCAATCGTGGAATCGGGCGGCAAGCAGTACCGCGTGGCCGAGGGGGACGTGGTGCGCGTGGAGAAGCTTGCGGCCGAGTCCGGCGCCGAGGTCGACCTGCCGGTCCTGCTCCTGGGAGGGGACGAGGTCGTGGTCGGCACGCCGCGCGTCGATGGCGCCCGTGTGGTCGCTGAGGTGCTCGAGCACGGGCGCGGGCCCAAGCTCGACATCTACAAGTTCAAGGCCAAGAACAACTACCGCCGCCACCGCGGCCACCGTCAGCCCTACACCGACGTGCGGATCGCGCGCATCGAGGGGGCCGGCGGCAAGGGCGTGTCCGAGAAGGCTGCGACGGGGGCGCCGGCAGCCGAGGACGCCGGGCCTGCGGCCGACGCCGGGCCTGCGGCCGACGACGAGCCGGCCGCGAAGGATGCCTCGGCGGCGGAGCCGTCCCAGGGCAAGCAGGCGACGACGGGCAGCGGGGCCGCTGCGAAGCCGTCCACGGGCAAGCCGGCCGGCTCGGCAGCCCCCGCCGGCAAGAAGGCGGCGTCCGCCAGGTCGACCTCGAAGAGCGGCGGCGCGGCGAAGGCGGCGTCCTCCAAGAAGGCCGCTCCCAAGAAGTCCGGGGCCGGGTCGTCCGCCGACAAGGCGGGCGGCAAGCGCTCGGACTCCAAGAAATCGAAGGAGTAACCGCGAATGGCTCACAAGAAAGGCGTAGGCAGCTCCAAGAACGGGCGCGACAGCCAGTCGAAGCGGCTCGGCGTCAAGCGCTTCGACGGTCAGGTCGTGAGCGCCGGGAACATCCTGGTGCGCCAGCGCGGCAGCAAGTTCAAGCCCGGCCACAACGTCGGCCTCGGCAAGGACTGGACGCTCTTCGCGCTCACCGACGGCGTGGTGCGCTTCGCCGACAAGGGCCGCCGGGGACGCTTCATCAGCGTCGAGGCGAGCGCCGTCGAGGCGGTCCCCGCCGACTGACCGCCGGCGCATCACAGGACGGCTCGGCCGCGTCTGCGGCCCTGACGGCGCGGCCCCGCAGGGGCCGCGTTCCTGTCGGAACGTAGAGGTCGGAGGATCCACGTGGGCTTTCGGGACGTCCTCGACATCACCGTGCAGGGCGGCAAGGGCGGCGACGGTGCCCTGTCCTTCCTGCGACTCAAGTACATGCCCAAGGGCGGCCCCGACGGCGGCCACGGCGGCGACGGCGGCGGCGTGCTGCTGCGGGCGGTCGACGACGTGTCCGCGCTCGACCGGCTGGCTCCCCACCGGCGTTACCGGGCGGAGACCGGGCAGCAGGGGGAGGGCCGCAACCGCAGCGGCACGAGCGGGGAGGACCTGGTGCTGGAGGTGCCGGTGGGCACCACCGCGGTCGACGCGGACAGCGGCGCGCTGGTGGCGGACCTGGTCGCGGTGGGCGAGACGGCGCTGGTCGCCCGGGGGGGCGAGGGCGGCCGGGGCAACGCGTCGTTCGCAAGCGCCCGGCGGCAGGCGCCGCGCTTCGCCGAGTACGGCACGGCGGGGCAGACGGTGCGGCTGCGGCTCGAGCTCAGGACCATCGCCGACGTCGGCCTGGTGGGCTACCCCAACGCCGGCAAGTCGAGCTTGCTGGCGGCCCTCTCCAACGCCCGCCCGGTCATCGCCGACTACCCGTTCACCACGCTGAGCCCCAACCTCGGCGTGGTGGAGCGCGACCTCGAACGTCTCACCGTCGCCGACATCCCCGGCATCATCGAGGACGCGCACGAAGGGCGGGGCCTGGGGCTGGACTTCCTGCGTCACATCTCCCGCACCCGCTTGCTCGTCTTCGTGCTGGACATCGCCGCCGAGCCTGCCGAGACGCTTGGCGCGCTACGAGCCGAGCTGGAGAGCTACGACCCCGGGCTGCTCCTCCGGCCGGCGCTGCTGGTGCTCAACAAGACGGACCTGGCCGAGCCCCCCGAGGTCGAGGAGGCCGAGCACGCGCTGGCCGCTGCCGGGCTGCCGGTGGTGAGCGTGTCGGCGCTGGAGGGACAGAACCTGGAGGCGCTGAAGGCGGCGCTGTTCGCGTTGCTGCCCGAGCGGCCGGCGCCGGTCAAGGCCGAGGCCGCCGAGCGCCGCGTGGTCGTCCGGCCGCTGGAGGTGGTGCGGGACGAGAGCGGCGAGGGCTGGGTGGTGCGCGGCAGCGAGATCGAGGCGGTGGTGCGGCGCTTCGATCCCAGCAACGGGGAAGCCGTCGCCTACCTCCAGCGCATCTTCCGCACCCACGGCATCGACCGGCTGCTGGCCCGGGCCGGCGCCGGCGACGGAGACGACGTGCGCATCGGCGACGCCGTCTTCGCGTACTTCTCCGACGAGCGGGACGAGGAGGCGCGGGATGCCGCCGGGGGTGACGGGGACGACCGCTAGGCGTGTGCCGGGGAGGCATGGGCAGCTACCGGAAGTGGTCGGCTCGGGCACGGCAGGATGGGGGGCGGGTGTGGTTGAATGGGCGGTGCCGCCCCCGGGGCGGCGCGAGGCTCGAACCCAGACGCGTGCCGGGGCCGCGGTGGTTTCACCCTCACTCCCGACGGACTCGAACCGAGGAACCATGGTCGAACCAGATCCGCTCCCTGAACAGGACCCCTGTGCGAGGCCTGAGATCGCGGCCTTCTGCCCGCGCGTCGAGGAGATGGTCTCCAGCGAGCGCTACGAGCACATCCAGCGCGTCGCCAGGCTGGCGGTCGCCATCGCGCGCGCCAACGGCTTCCCCAAGGCGGATGCCGAGGCCGCGTGCCTCGCGGCCATCCTGCACGACGCGGCGCGCGACCTGTCGGCCGAGGAGCTGTTCCGGCTGGCGCCGCCGGAGAACGCGCTCGAGGAGCGGCAGCCGCTGTCGGTGCACGGCCGCGCCGCCCGCGTCATCGCCGCCTCCTGGGGCGTCGACGATGCGCGCGTGCTGGAGGCCATCGAGGGGCACGTCTTCGGCGTGGGGCTCGACAACCGCATCGGGATGGCGGTCTACATCGCCGACGTGTGCGAGCCCGGGCGCGGCGTCAACGACGATATCCGCGAGCTGGCCATGAAGGATCTGACGAGGGCGTACGAGAAGGCGGTGGGCAGCAAGGTCCAGTACCTGCGCTCGAAGGGCAAGAGCGTCCACCCTGCCACCCTCAAGGTGTATGAGCAGATTTGCCACTAGGCGCAACGCGCGGCTGCTGACGGTGCTGGGCCTGCTGCTGGCCCTGGCCGGCCTGGCGGGCTTCTGGCTCACCCGTGACATCCACCGGTCGCCGCTCTCGAAGGAGCAGCGACAGCTGCTGGGGATCAAGGGCAACGCCTTCCACGTCAGCTTCGTGGTGGCCGGCCGGGACATCCTGTACACCAAGGCCAAGTCCGATCCCATCTACGGCAAGGGCGGCAAGATCGTCGGCTGGAACTACCACGGCCAGGTGAGCGACGCCGGCGTCAATACCGACACCATCCTCTACGTCGACATCACCGGCGACAACATGACCATGATCGCCATCCCGCGCGATGTGTTCCTCTTCGACCTCGGCTACCGCATCAACGGCCTCTACGCGCGCGAGGGCCCGGACGCGCTCCGGCGCCGCGTGTCCTCGATCCTGGGCGTGCCGGTGGACTACTACGCCATCATCAAGCTCAACATCTTCCAGCACCTGGTGGACGCGCTCGGCGGCGTCAACGTCAACGTGCCCTACGCCATGAACTACGACGACAACGTGGCGGGCCTGCATATCCACTTCAAGGCCGGGCCTCAGCACATGGACGGCCAGCAGGTAGCGGAGTTCGTGCGCTACCGCCACACGCCGCGGGGAGACATCGACCGCCTCGACAACGTGAAGCGCCTGGCTTACGCGCTGATGGCGCGGCTCAAGCAGCTGAACGTGCGTGCGGTCACCAAGGTCCCGCAGCTCGTCGACGCCTTCTTCAGCGACGTGCAGACCAACGCCAGCCCCACGCTGGTGCGCCAGCTCGCCTCGCGCATCGGCAGCCTGCAGCTCAAACAGACGGCGACCATCCCTACCCAGGAGGTTCAGGTCGCCGGCGAGGGGACCCCGCTCAAGGTCGACCCGCAGGACGTCAACAAGTTCCTGGCCGAGACCTTCGGCGGGACGCCGCGCACCTTCAGCAAGGCGCCCCAGGCGACGCTCCTCATCACCAACCAGAGCGGCAGGCCGGGCCTGGAGAACTGGTTCCGCGACCGCCTGGAGGCGATGGGCGTGCCGGCGAAGGACATCATGGTACGCTCGCTGTCCGGCGTCGACCCCACCCCGAGCCGGCTGCTGGCCACCACCGCCACCTGGAACGATGCGGACTACTACACGTCGTTGCTCCATACCAGCAAGCAACAGGTCGACCACCTCGACGGCTACGACGGGCGCAGGGTCGGCCTCGAGCTCATCCTCGGGAGGGACGCGACGGCCATGGTCCCGAGCGGCGCGCATTACGCCTCGACGGCGAGCGCGCGATGACGCAGCTGGAGCGCAAGGGGGAGATGTTGCAGGAGAGCGTGATCGTGCCCGATGAAGTGCAACTCATCGTCGACGCCCTGGACGACAAGCGTGCCAAGGACATCGTGGTGCTGGACCTGACCGGAGTGTCGGCCAGCCTCGACTACTTCGTGATCGCCACCGGCGAGTCGAGCCTCCAGCTGCGCGCCCTCGAGGACAGCGTCCGCGAGCGGCTCAAGGAGAACGGCTTCAAGCCCAGGGGCGTGGAGGGTCCCAGCGACCGCTGGGTGCTGATCGACTTCGGAGGCGTGGTGGCGCACCTGATGAGCCCCGACGCGCGCGGCTTCTACGACATCGAGGGCCTGTGGGCCGACGCCCGGCGGGTTCAGGTGACCCCCGCCTGACCGGGCACCCCGGCGCGGAGCGCCGCCTCGGCGGGTGGCTTCCGCCGGCCGGACGTACCGGCCGGAGCGGCCGGGTCCGTGACCGACCCTGACGTCACCGGTCCGGCCCCCAGGCACTGGGCCGAGGTGCTGGCGCGGCGCCATCTCGAGCGCCTCGGCTGGACCGTGCTGGACGCCAACTACGCCGTCCGCGGCGGCGAGATCGATCTCATCGCCAGGGACGGGGAGACGGTGGTGTTCGTCGAGGTGCGGCAGCGCCGCAGCAGCGCCTTCGGGCACCCCGGCGAGACCCTGGACCGGCGTAAGCTGGCGCGCCTGACCCGGACCGCCCGCCGCTACCTGGTCGAGCGCCTCGGCGACGCCGACGCGGCCGTGCGTTTCGACGCCGTGCTGGTCGTCGGAAACGAGCGCGCCCCACGGCTCACCCATCTGCGCGACGTGCTCTAGCCGGCAGCTGCAGCTCCGGCGAGCACCGCCGGGCGCGGCGCCTGCCCCGTGCCATACTGCCCTCGTGCGCAGTGCCGGCATCATCGACCTGGGGAGCAACACCGCGCGGCTGGTGGTGATGGTCTACCAGCCGGGGTACCGCTACCAGCGCCTCGACGAGCTGCGCGAGGTGGTGCGGCTGCCCGAAGGCATGGGCGGCTCCGGCATCCTGCGCGCCGCGCCCTTCGAACGCGGCCTCCAGGCGCTCCACACCTTCCGTAGCTACTGCGATGCCAACGCCATCGACGACGTGCGCGCCACCGCTACCAGCGCCGTGCGGCAGGCAAGCAACGGCGCCGCCTTCGTAGCGGCCGCCCGCGAGCGAGCCGGGGTCGTGCTGGAGGTGCTGAGCGGCGAGGAGGAGGCGCGCTACGGCGCCCTCGCCGTCGCCAACAGCCTCGCGGTGGACGATGCCGTGGTCTTCGACCTCGGCGGCGGCAGCATGCAGCTCAGCAGCCTCGCCGGCCGCCGCTTCGCCGGCGGCGGGGCGGTGCCGCTGGGCGCGGTCCGCATGACCGAGGCCTTTCTGGAGGGTGATCCGCCCAAGCCCAAGGCGCTCAAGGCGCTGCGCCGCCACGTGCGCGAGGTGCTGGCGCCGCGCGTGGCCGAGCTTCCGCGGGGGATCCCGGTGGTGGGGATGGGCGGCAGCCTTCGCAACCTCGCCAACGTGGTGCAGTCGCGCTCCGGCTATCGCCCGGAGCTGCTCCACGGCTACCGTCTCGAGCGCCGTGCGCTCGAGAGGCTGTCCGACGAGCTGGCCGTCATGCCGGTGGCGGCGCGGCGGGACGTCAAGGGCCTCAACCGCGACCGCGCCGACATCATCGTGGCCGGCAGCGTCGTCATCGTGGAGGCTCTCGCGGCTCTGGACGCCGACGAGGTCATCATCAGCGGTCAGGGTCTGCGCGAGGGGCTGTTCTATCCCTACCTCTTCCCCGAGGGCGACCACCTCGCCCCCGACCTGCGGGCGTTCAGCATCCTCAACCTCATGCGCGAGTACTATGACAACCCTGCCCACAACGACCACGTCCGCCTGCTCGCGCTGGAGCTCTTCGACCAGCTCGCCCCCTTGCACGGCCTGGGGCCCGACGCGCGCGAGCTGCTGGGCGCGGCCGCGCTCATCCACGACATCGGCATGGCCGTCGACTACTACGCCCACCACAAGCACGGCATGTACCTGGTGATGGGGCGGGCGCTCCCCGGTTTCAGTCATCGCGAGCAGGTGCTGATCGGCCTCCTGGTCCGTTATCACCGCCGCGGCGCCCCGGCCGACCTGGGCTTCGGCGGCGCCCTGGAGGCCGGCGACATGGAGCGCCTCACGACCCTGGCGGGTCTGCTGCGGCTGGCGGAGTACCTGGAGCGCAGCAAGGCGCAGCGCGTGCGGGGCCTGCGCTGTCACCTGGGCGACGGGGTGGTCCAGATCGAGGCGCTGTCGCGGGGCGACGCCGAGATCGAGGTGCGCGAGGCGGGGCTCCGCTCGGGCCTGCTGGCGGCGGCGCTAGGCATCACGGTGGAGGTCGTCTCGGGGCACCTGCCGACATGAGCGGCTCGAGCCGCCATAATCGAGACGTGGAGAAGCGCGTGCGGGTGAAGATCTGCGGCATCACACGACCCGAGGACGCCGTCATGGCCGAGGAGGCCGGCGCCGACGCCATCGGCGTCATCTTCGCCCCCGGCTCCAAGCGCCGCGTCGGGCCCGTCGCCGCGGCCGCCATCGTGGGCGCGGTGGGACCCCTGGTGGCCACCGTGGGGGTGTTCGTCGACGCCCCGCTCGACGAGGTGCTGGCCATCGCCAGGCGCTTGCGGTTGAGCGCCGTGCAGCTGCACGGCGACGAGCCGGCCGCCTACGCGGCCGCCCTGCGGGGCGAGGTCAAGGTGGTGCGCGCGCTGGCCTTCGAGCCGGCGCTGACCCCGGAGTCCCTCGCGGGCTACCCGGCGGACGCCTTCCTGCTGGACGCCAGGGCGCCCGGTTCCGGGGAGCGTTTCGACTGGTCGCAGGCGAGGGCCTGGAGAGAGCACCCGCGGCTGATCCTCGCCGGCGGGCTCACGCCCGAGACGGTGGCGGACGGGGTGCGGGCGCTGCGACCGTACGCGGCCGACGTGGCATCGGGCGTCGAGGCGTCGGTCGGAACCAAGGACCCGGAGCGCGTGCGCGCCTTCGTCGAGGCCGCCAGGGGAGCTTGATGCGGCCGCTTTTCCACAACCGGCCCCGTTTCTCCACACGTGTGTGGATAACTCGGTTGCGTCCGACCAGGAGCGGAATGAGGGATGCGTGAAGGGTATTTGTTGCGTCCAGGACGAACGTCCCGCCTTTCGGGGGGGTGGCGGGCGAGCTACCAGATACAACCCCGGTTTGTCAAGAGGGATCAGTTTTCCACAGTTTGCAGCCGGTTATCCACAAACCGCATGATGGTCGTCGGCCAAGCCACGGAACCGGGCCGGAGCCTGGCCGGAGTGCGGCTCGGTGCCCGGGTGCGGCGCGACCACAGGCTCGAGGAGGACGCCCCGAGAGGACGCCCCAAGGAGGACGCCACCGTGAAGATCACAGCCATCGCCGACGCCCGCCGCTTCTCGCTCGCTGCCGTCCAGAAGACGGAGCTGGTCGGCAGTGGCGATCTGAGCGTGTCCCTGTTGTGCTTCGAGGCCGGTCAGAAGGACGAGGACCAGACCTTCGGCAGCAGCTGCCTCTATCAGGTGCTGGAGGGCGAGGTGCTGCTGCGGCACGATGCCGGCAGCGACCGCGTCGGCCCCGGCAGGCTGATCACCGTGCCGGCGGGCACGCGACACCACCTCGAGAACGCCGGCGGCGGCCTGCTCGTGGTGATGGCGACGCACGCCCGCTAGCGTGGCCAGGAAGGCGGCCGCGTACCGCCTGAAGACGGGCCTGGGGTTGGAGGACCGGCGCCGCTCCCCGTACCGGAGCAACCGCAAGGCGTGGAGGGGCGAGGGCGAGCGGCTCTCGGCCGAGCGCGACAGCATCGCCCTGGGCGGGGGAGAGCGTGCCGCCCGCCGGCAGCACGACAAGGGCCGCATGACCGCGCGCGAGCGCGTCGCGGCCCTGCTCGACCCGGGGGCGGCGTTCGACGAGCTGATGGCCTTCGCGGGCTGGGAGATGTACGGGGACGAGGGGGGCGCGCCCGCCGGCGGGGTGGTGACCGGCATCGCCCGCATCCACGGCCGACCCTGGATGGTCATCGTCAACGATGCCACCGTCAAGGCCGGGGCGTTCTTCCCGATCACCGCCAAGAAGGTCATCCGCGCGCAGACCGTCGCACTGGAGAACCGCCTGCCCACCATCTACCTGGTGGATTCGGCGGGCGTGTACCTGCCCATGCAGGACGAGATCTTCCCGGACCAGGACGACTTCGGCCGGGTCTTCTACCTCAACGCCCGCATGAGCGCCCTCGGGATCCCGCAGATGGCGGCCATCATGGGCAACTGCGTGGCCGGCGGCGCCTATCTGCCGGTCATGTGCGACACCCTGGTGATGACGGAGGGCTCGGGGCTGTACCTGGCCGGCCCCGCGCTGGTGAAGGCGGCCATCGGGCAGAGCGTGTCCAGCGAGGAGCTCGGCGGCGCCGCGATGCATGCCGAGGTGTCCGGCACCGTGGACTACCTCGAGCCCGACGACGCGCATGCCCTGGAGCGGTTGCGGCGGCTGGCGTCCGGCTACGCGCCGCAGCCGGTGGCGCCCTGGGCGTCGGTCCGCCGCGAGGCGGCGGCGCCGGCGGAGAAGGTCGAGGACCTGGAGGGTCTGCTGCCGCTGGAGGGAGGCAGCCAGACGTACGAGACGCGCGAGGTCATCGCCCGGCTCGTCGACGGCTCCGAGTTCGACGAGTACAAGGCGCGCTACGGGCGCACCCTGGTCTGCGGCACCGCCCGGCTGGGCGGGTTCCCGGTCGGCATCGTGGCCAACCAGAAGCAGGTGGTGAAGAGCGGCGGCCGCCTGGAGGTCGGCGGCGTCATCTACGCCGAGGCGGCCGACAAGGCGGCGCGCTTCGTGCTGAACTGCAACCAGGCGGGCGTGCCCATCGTCTTCCTGCACGATGTCAACGGCTTCATGGTCGGGGTGGACAGCGAGCAGGAGGGCATCATCCGGCGCGGAGCCAAGCTGGTGAACGCGGTCAGCAACAGCGTGGTGCCGCGCATCAGCGTCATCCTGGGAGGCTCCTACGGCGCAGGCCACTACGCCATGAGCGGGAAGGCCTACGCGCCGCGCTTCGTCTTCGCGCTGCCCAGCGCCCGCTACGCGGTGATGGGCGGCCAGCAGGCCGCGAGGACCATCCTCGACATCCGCGCCGCGCAACTGAAGCGTTCCGGAGAGGCCCCCGACGAGGAAGCGCTGGCCGAGCTCTACGAGCGCATCCGTGCCGGCTACGAGCGCGCTCTCGACATCCGCTACGGCGCCGCCCGGCTGTGGGTCGACGCCGTGGTGATGCCGTTGGAGCTGCGCGAGCGACTGGTTCGCGCGCTGGAGGCGTGCGCCTTGGAGGGCGCGCTGCCGGCGTTCTCGACCGGCGTGTTCCAGGTCTGAGCGGCACCGTGCCCGGCCTCAGCCGGGCGGCCAGCTTCCCAACGCCCGGCGGGCGTCCACGATCTGGGCGGCGTGGTAGGCGGTGTGGTCGGCGAGCAGCATCAGCTGGCGGAAGAGGTTGTGCTGGCGGGCGTGCTCCAGCGGGGCCGTGAGGTCCCGCCCCGCATCGCGGACCAGCGCCAGCGCCCGGTCGCGCCCGGCGCGGTAGTCCTCCAGGCTCCTGCTCCAGGCGCGCTCCGAGGACGGCTCGGGGTCGGCAGGCCAGTAGCCGGCCGGCCAGTCGGGCGAGGCCCAGTCGGGGTCGAGGGCGTACTGGACGAGGTCCTCCTGCGCGATGCGGACGTGCTCCAGAAGCTGCCACACGCTATGCGGCAGGCCGGGCGGGACACGCCCGCGCAGCTCCGCGGGGAGGTCGGCCAGTGCCCGCTCGAGCGGTACGTGCGCCCCTTCGCCGAGGACCAGCTTCTCGAGCTGCTTGCGGATGACGGCGTCGTCCATGGTGCTCCTTTCCGGTCGCTGGGATGGAGGGCGGGGCCATGCTGCCGGCGCCGCCGCGCGGGCGGCTCGAGGCCGAGGTGCGCGGGCGCGCCTCAGCCCACCTCGGGGAAGTTGCCGGGCCTCCACTTGACGGTGCACCCCATGGCGAACGTCTCCGGTTCGGCGATGGCGCGCCCGGCCAGCGCGGCGTCGAGGGCGGCGCGCAGGGTCTCCTCGGTCACCGCGGCGGGATCCTTGGGGCTGTCGTCGATGCGGCCGTGGTAGCGCAGCCGTCGCTCGCGGTCGAACACCAGCACCTCCGGCGTCCGCTGGGTGCGGTAGGCCTGCGCCACGGCCTGGTCCTCGTCACGGAGGTAGGGGAACGGCAGGTCGTGCTCGGCGGCGAACGCCGTCATGCCGGAGACGCCGTCGTCCGGGAAGGCCTCGGCGTCGTTGGAGTTGACGAACGCGAAGCTCGCCCTCCCCTGGTACGCGCGCGCCAGGGCGACCAGCCGGTCGACGTTGGCGAGCACGTACGGGCAGTGGTTGCAGGCCTGCACGTAGACGAACAGCTCCCCGCCGAAGTCCTCGAGCCGGTAGCGACGGCCGTCGGTGGCGGAGAGGTCGAACGGCGGCGCCGAGGCTCCGATGGGGAGCGGATCGGGCTGGGTCTTCATGGCTCACCTCCGGTTCGGGTGTGGGCGGCGGCCCGACGGCCGCCCGCTGCGCCGGCGTGCCCGGGGACCGGCGCCTGGCGCGTGTGCTGGGCCCAAGCCCAGCTATACCGGGCTCGTGGTGCGTGGGCTGTCGTGCACGCGCCGAAGCCGGGCTAGACTGACGCCAGATGGGCCTTCCCCGTGTCGTTGCCGGCGTGGCGGGCGCGGCCCCCCGCCTCGCTCGAGGCCGGGCATGCCGCTGAGCTTCGCGGCGCCGCAGTTCCTGTGGGCGCTGCTGGCGTTGCCGCTGGTGGTGCTGCTGCACTTCGTGCGCTCGCGGCGCCGGCGCACCGAGGTCTCGGCGCTCTTCCTCTGGCAGCGCGCCCGGCGTACCGCGGAGCGGCGCCGGCGCATCGCGCCGACGTGGCTCCTGGTGGCGCAGCTGCTGTTCACCGCGCTCGCGGCCCTGGCGCTGGCGCGCCCGGAGCTCACCGGGGGGCCGGCGGCCGACCGCATCATCATCGTCGACGCCTCCGCGAGCATGGCTGCCCACGACCCCGACGGCGTGCGGCTGGACAAAGCCCGGGCGGTGGCCGCGCACCTGCTGTCCGGGGCCGGCCGCGTGGCGCTGGTGCGCGCAGGCGTGGACGCCCGCGTGCTGGTGCCGCTCACCAGCGACCGCTCGGCCGTCCGGCGGGCGCTGGCCGGCCTGCGAGCCGGCGACCACACCGCCGACCTGGCCCGCGCCGTGTCGGTGGCCGAGGGCGTGGAGCCGGGGGTGCGCGTCGATGTCGTGACGGACCAGCCGCCTCCCGCCGGCGATCAGCGCGTGCACTACCACGACGTCGCCGGCGGCGGCATCAACGTGGGCATCAGCGCCTTCGACCTGGGCATCCAGCAGGCCTACGTGGGTGTGGTATCCAACAGCCCCCGTCCGCTCGAGGTGGGGGTGCGGCTCACACGCGACGGCGCGCCGATCGCCAGCGGATCGGTGCTCGTGCCGGCGGGCGGCGTGGGCAGCATCACCTTCCCGCTGGCCGCGGTGCGCGGCAGCTACCAGGCCAGCATCACGCCACCGGCCGGCACGTCCCCGGGCGACCCCGGGGGGGACGCCCTCACGCTGGACGATGTCGCCTACGCCGGAGCCCGTCCCATCGGAGCCGTCGTTCAGCAGCGGGACGACGCCGTGATCAAGGCGCTCTCGGCGGTGCCGGGCGTGACGGTGCGGGTCAACCCCCGCGCGGCCGACGTGAGCGCCGACCTGCGCGTGCTCACCGCCAACGTCGATCCCGCCGGCCTCGCCCCCGGGGCCTACCTGCTCTTCCCTCCGGCGGCGTCCAAGCCCGAGTACCAGCTGATCCGCGACTTCGACCGCGGCTCGCCGCTCATGCGCTTCGTCGACCTGCAGGACGTGGTGGTCGGCCTCGACCCGGCACGCACCCCGTGGAAGGCCGGTGGCGGCTGGCAGGTGCTGGCGAGCACCGGCGACCTGGAGCCGGTGCTGCGCTACCGCGACGCCGGCGGCGTGCGTGTGTTGCAGGCGGCCTTCAACCCCAGCCAGACGGACCTGGTCCTGCGGGTGGCGTTCCCGGCGCTGGTCGCGAACCTCGTCCGCGAGATCCGTGGCGACGACCGGGTAGCCATGGGCAGCGCGCTGCCCCCCGGGACGGTGCTGACGTCCGCGCCCCAGGGTGCGGTGGGCTCCGGTGCGGTGGGCTCCGGCGGGGTGGGCTCCGGCGGGGCGGGGCAAGCGGGTCAGGCGGGCGCGGGGCAGACCGGGGCGGGGCAGACCGGTCCGGGGCAGGCACCGGCCTCCGGCAGCCAGCGCTACGCGCTCGAGCCCGGCATCTACCGCACCCCGGACGGCCGCCTGCTGCTGGCGAGCCTCGACAGCGAGGCCGAGTCGCGCCTGCCGGGGCCGGCGCCGGTAGCCGGCGGTGGCGGCGGCGCGCAGCGTGCGCCTGCCGCCGCCCCGGCCGCCCAGGGCGGCCCCGCGGCGGGCCACGCCAT
>DATFNF010000008.1:0-6229 GCA_035266525.1 Trueperaceae bacterium
CCAGGCCGTCGACCTCGAGCAGCGGCCGGCCTCCCGGCCCGGGGGCCGGGTCCGCGCCGGCACGCATGCGCGGCGCGCTCAGCTCCACCACCCGCGGCACGCTCTGGCGCCGCTCGAAGGCGACCGTGCTCTTGCGCCGAGCCTCCACCCAACCGCGCACGGTGGGGATCAGCCCGCGCGGCAGGAACATCACCACCGCGACCAGCACCAGCCCGAACACGAACAGGTGCACCCCTTGCGCGGCGGCGACGCCGTTGGTGACCTCGTTCATGGGCACCACCAGGAAGGCGCCGAGCACCGGGCCCCAGATCGTGCCCAGCCCGCCCAGCAGGGCGGCGAGCACGATCTGCACGCTCACCAGGATGTCGAACATGCCGCGCGGGTCGATGAAGCTCAGGAAGTAGGCGTAGATGCCGCCGGCCACGCCGATGAGCACGCCGCTGGCGACGGTGGCCAGCACCTTGTACACGCTGGTGCGCACGCCGATGGCGGCCGCCTTGTCCTCGTCCTCGCGGATGGCGACCAGCCCCATCCCGAACTTGGTGCGGCGGATCCACCAGGTCATCAGGGTGGACAGCAGCATCAGCGCCAGCAGGGTGTAGTAGAACGGCGCGTTGCCCACGCCGAGCCCCCACGGCGGCAGCGGCAGGGTGATGCCGTCGGAGCCGCCGGTGAAACCGGACGCGTTCAGCCCGATCGCCTGCATCAGGAACAGGAAGGCGATGGTGATGATGACGTAGGCGTGACCGCGGTTGCGCATGATGGTGGAGCCGAGCAGCACGGCCATCACCGCCGCCACCACGCCGCCCAGGGGGGCCAGCAGGAAGGGCGAGACGTGCACCTTGTGGACGAGCAGCCCCACGGTGTAGGCGCCCAGGCCGAGGAAGGCGCTCTGCCCCAGCGACACGTAGCCGGTGAACCCCGCGATCACGTTCCAGCCGGTGGCCATCACGCCCAGTACGAAGATGAGGATGAGCACGGTCTGGTGGTACTGATCACCCGGACGCAGCAGCGGGAAGGCGATGAGCGCCGCGCCCGCCAGCGCGAAGAGCGCGTTGCGCCAGGTGAGCAGCGGCCGGCGGGCCGCCACCGCCGGGGCCGGCTCGGCCGTCATGCCACCACGTCCTTGCGCATCCGCGCGCCCATCAGCCCTTCGGGCTTGACGAGCAGCACCACCAGGATGACCACGTAGAACACCACCACCGACCACTGGGTGGAGACGTAGGTGGCGGTCAGCGTCTCGGCGACGCCCAGGACGAGCGCTCCCAACACCGCGCCAGGCAGGCTGCCCATGCCGCCCAGCACGATGATGCCGAGCGTGCGGGAGATCCACACGTACTGCGACGCCGGGAAGATGGGGTAGAGGATCGACATGACCGAGCCCCCTACGCCCGCGGTGGCGATCCCGATCGCGAACGTGAAGGCCGAGACGGTGCCGATGTCGATGCCGACGAGGTGCGCTCCCTCGGGGTTCTCGGAGGCGCTGCGGATGGCGCGGCCCATCCAGGTGCGGGTCAGCAACAGATAGAGCAGGAAGAGAACCACGGCGGATGCGGCGCAGCCGAAGACCTGAGCCTTGGGCAGCACCAGCGCGCCGACGTGGAACGACTGGTTGAAATACACCGGCGTGACGGAGCGGAACACGTTCTTCCAGGTCATGCCCATGGCGCCCTCGAGCGCGATGGCGAGGCCGAAGGTGAGCACCACCGACATCGATGTCGCCGACGACCTGACACGCGCGACCAGCCCCTTGTAGACCAGCCATCCCACGGCGAACATCACGGGCGTGGTTACGAGCGTCAGCAGCAGCGGGTCGATGCCGAGCCGCGACCACAGCTCGTAGGTGAACAGGCCGGCGAGCACCAGGAACGCGGGATGCGCGACGTTCACGATGCCCATGACCCCGAACACGAGGGTCAGGCCGGATGCGAACAGGGCGTAGACCCCCCCGATCAGGAGCCCCAGGAGGATCGTCTGGACCAGCAGCGTCATGCGTCTCCTAGCGAAGCGCCCCGGGCCGGCGGCGAGCCGCCGCGGCGGCGGCCGGCGCAGGGCGCCGGTGGCGGGCGACGGGGAGCGGCGCCGGACGGGGCGCGGCCGCCGCTCGGGGCGGAACCCCCGACCAGAGCACCCCCGGCCAGAGCGCGGCCTCCGGAAGGGGCGGGACCGCCGGATGGGGCGGGACCCCCGGAAGGGGCGGGACCCCCGGAAGGGGCGGGACCCCCGGAAGGGGGTCCCGCCCTGCGATCTGGCAGGCGCTCACTGCCATTCAGGCTTCGGGAAGGTGATGGTCGGCGAGGTGGCTTCCTCGCGCGGCAGCACGATCTCGGCCTTGCCCTTCTGCCACTGGGCCAGCAGGAACGCCGACTGCGGCGCGCCCGTCTCGTCCCACGACAGCGACCCGAGGATGGTGTCGACGGTGTGCGAGTGCAGCCAGTCGGCGATCTTGGCCTGGTCGAGCGAGCCGACGGCCTTCACCGCGGCCTCCAGCACCTGCGCGGTCGCGAAGGCGTCGGCGCTGTCCTCGGCGGGCACGTTGTCGCCGAACATCTGGTGGTAGGTGTCGACGAACAGCTTGTTCTGGTGCGTGGGCAGCGCCTGGTGCCAGCTCACCGCGTAGAAGATGCCCTCGGTGTTGTTGGCGCCGATGCCCTTGGCGAACTGCTCGGCCTCGGACGGTGCGGAGGTCTCGAACAGCACCTTGGGGTTGTAGCCCAGCTTCTGGAACGAGCGGATGATGCTGACGCCGTCCTGGAACACCGCGCCCTCGGCCACCAGCTCGGCACCGCTGTTCTTGATGGCGGTGGCGATGGTGTCGAAGTTGGAGGTCTCCGGCGGGTAGGTGGTCTGGTAGACGGTCTTGATGCCGGCGGCCTCGAGCTGCTGGCGGATGCCCTCGATCACGGGCTTGGTGAAGGGGTCGTCCTGCGTCGGGTAGGCCGCGGTCTTGGGCCGCTGATCCGCCGGGAGCGACAGCACCCACTTCACGAACTGGTCACCCTGGTGGTTGGCCGTCGCCTGCTGCGCGAAGAACAGGTAGTGGAAGCCGCGCTCGAACATCTTGGGGGCGCCGCCGGCGGGCTCCACGTAGACCATGTGGTACTTCTCGGCCACGGCCGAGGCCGGCAGGTTGAGGAGCGAGGAGAAGGTGCCGAGGAGCAGGTCGGCCTTGTCCTGCGTGATCAGCCGCTGGTAGTCCGAGACGATGGTGTTCTGATCGCTGGCGTCGTCCTTGATGTCGAGCGTGACCTGCCGGCCGAGCAGGCCGCCGGAGTCGTTGACGAGCTTCTGCCAGACCTCGTAGCCCTTCTGGGCGGCACCGCCGGGCTGCGAGAAGTCGCCGGTGAGCGGCAGCGAGATCCCGATCTTGATCGGGCTCTGCGCCATGGCTAGGCCGCTCGCGACGAGCGCGACGGCAGCCAGCACCATCAGGATGCCTACCGGTTTCTTGAACATCTCTCTACCTCCTGGGTGTTCGGTCCGAGACGGACCGTGAATGCGGCGTTCCTTCACCCCTGGCCTCCGCGTGCGATCCCTAGGCTGCTCGCCTTCACCTCCCTCCGGTGTGCGGAGCGGACCCTGCTCCCCCAGTCACCTGGGGTTGAGCGTCAGCAGCTTCATCTCGCTCATCTCCTGGATGGCGTAGCGAAGGCCCTCGCGTCCCGCTCCGGACTGCTTCACGCCGCCGTACGGCATGTGATCCACCCGGAACGTGGAGACGTCGTTGACGTTCAGACCCCCCACCTCGATGCCGTCGAAGGCGGTGCGGATGACCCGCCAGTCGTTGGTGAAGAGGCCGGCCTGGAGGCCGAAGTCGCTGTCGTCCACGGCGCGCACGGCCTCCTCGATGTCGCCGTAGCGGTAGAGCCCGATCATCGGCGCGAAGACCTCCTGGTGGCACACCTTCATGCTCGGCCGGACGTCCTCCAGCACCGTGGGCGGCCACAGGTTGCCGTTGCGCTCGCCGCCGGCGAGCAGCCTGGCGCCGCCCTCGCGCGCCTCGGCGACCCACGCCTCGATCCGCTCGGCCGCGCCGGCGTCGATGACCGGCCCGACGTCGGTGTCCTCGTCCAGCGGGTCGCCCACGCGGAGCGCCTGTACCCGGCCGACGAGCGCCTCCTTGAAGGCGTCGTAGACGTCCTCGTGCACGTACACGCGCTGCACCGACACGCACGACTGGCCGGCGTACTGGAAGCCGCCCCAGACCACCCGCTCGGCGGCGAAGGCGAGGTCGGCGTCGCGGTGCACGATGACGCCGGCGTTGCCGCCGAGCTCGAGGGTGACGCGCTTGCGGCCGGCCCGGCTCCTGAGCGCCCAGCCCACGGCGGGGCTGCCGGTGAAGGTGAGCAGGCGGATGCGCTCGTCCTCGACGAGCGGTGCCGCGTCGGCGGTGGTGCTCGGCACCACGCTCATGGCGCCGTCCGGGAAGGCCGTGCCCTGGACGATGTCGGCGAGCTTGAGGGCCGACAGCGGCGTCTGGCTGGCGGGCCGCAGGACGATGGCGTCGCCGGCCGCCAGGGCCGGCGCCACCTTGTGCGCGACCAGGTTCAGCGGGTAGTTGAAGGGGCTGATGCCGGCCACCGGGCCCAGCGGCACGTGCCGCACCTGCGCTTCGCGGCCCTCCAGGCCGGCGATCCAGTCGAGGGGGACGATCTCGCCGTAGACGCGCTTGGCCTCCTCCGCCGCGACGCCGAAGGTGAAGGCGGCCCGGTCGACCTCACCGCGCGCGGCCGAGATGGGCTTGCCCGCCTCCAAGGCGATGGTCTGCGCCAGGTCCTCGCGGCGCTCGGCGATGCCCGCGCTGACCCTCGCCAGCGCCTCGGCCCGCTGCCACGCCGGCATGTGCCGGGTGCTCCGGAAGGCGTGCGCGGCCTGCGCGATGGCCGCCTCGATCTGCTCGGGGCCGGCGCGGTGGACGAGGGCGACGAGCTCGCCGTCGAACGGGCTGCGCACCTCCAGCCGGTTCCCGGTGCGGACCCACTGGCCCGCCACGAAGCAGCCGAACTCGCCCAGACGCGGGGTGCCTCCGGTCGGCTGCGCCGGCGCCGTGGCGGAGTCGCTCCGGAGCCGCTCCGCGCTCACGCGCTCCCACCCCCCGCGCTGCCGCCGCCCGACAGCCTCGCCAGGACCTCGAACACCACGGCGAAGTCCTGCTTGTCGAGGCCGAGCCCGCGCGCGGCGGTCAGCATCTCGTTGGTGACGGCGGTGGTGGGGAGCGGCACGTCGACCTGCCGTCCCAGCTCGAGCGCCAGGTTCATGTCCTTCTGCATCATGTTCACGTCGAACCATGCCTCATCCGGCATCTGCAGGACGAACGGGCCGCGATACTTGACCATCGGCGAGGCGATGACGCTGTGCAGCAGCACCTCAGCCGCGGTCTCGCGAGCGATGCCGCTGCGCTCGGCGAGCAGCAGGCCCTCGCTGAAGGCCAGCATCTGAACGGCCAGGCTCAGATTGGTTGCGATCTTCATGGTAACCGCCAGGCCGTTCGTGCCGACGTAGGTGGCCTTGGGCCCGACGTCGAGGAGGATGGGCTCGACCTCCTCGAACACGGCGTGGTCGCCGCCCACCATGTAGGTGAGCTTGCCCTGCTCGAGCGTCTCCACGCTGCCCGACACGGGGGCGTCGAGCATGCTGGCGCCCTTCGCCTTCACCTTCTCGGCCAGGTCCCGGCTGAACGCCGGGCTGACGGTGCTCATGTCCACGTAGATCTTGCCGGGACCGACACCGGCCAGGATGCCGTCTTCACCGTCGGTCACGCTCTCCAACGCGCCGGTGTTGGTGACCATGCTGAACACCACGTCGGCGGCCTCCGCCACCGCCCGGGGGCTGTCGCCCCAACGCATGCCGGCCTGGAGCAGCCAGTCGGCCTTGGACCTGGTGCGGTTGTATCCGGTGACATGGTGCCCCGCGTCGATGAGCCGCTTGGCGACCCTGCCGCCCATCACCCCGAGGCCGACGAATCCCAGTCTTGCCATGGTGTGCTCTCCTTCGTCCCGCCGGAAGCGGCATGGCTCAAGCCCCTGGGCGCCATCCGAAGAGGATCGCGCCCTCCGACAAGGTCTCGATAAGTATTAGTGGTGTGGTGATCATACCTCCTGAGCGCTACGCCAGTCTCGGTTGCCCGTAAGCAGCCCGTTGATCCCATCGACAACCTTTCGGCTGCGGCTTCGCCGACACCCATATGGTACGTTGGCAGCCCGTTCAGAAGCTAATTTAGGACAAAGTG
>DATFNF010000009.1:0-57482 GCA_035266525.1 Trueperaceae bacterium
TGTGCAGGGCGTAGGCGGTCTGGAGGGTGATGGTGAGGATGCAATAGAGGCCCGGATCGGCCAGCAGGTAGCCTTGCGCGAAGTGGTGGTGCCAGCTCCCCCCCTCGAAGGGGGGCCGCATCATGGGGGCGAGCTTCCCCAACAAGGTGCGCTCCGCCGGGCTGAGCCGCACCCGGTCGACGCGGTTGCCATCCAGGTCGTGCTGGACGAGCACCGGCGGCGCCTCGTGGTCGACGTGGTAGGCGACCTCGTAGGCCTCGCTCCCGGCCAGCGCGCCGAAGGCGGCCAGCTCCCGGGTGTGGGCGGAAAATTCCGGCCACACGCGCGCGAGCACCGCTTGCAGGTCGAGGTCGTTCAGCCAGTGGTTGCTGCCGTAGGCGTAAGACTGGAAATCCACGCTGGCCTCCCGTCGCGCGCGGCGCCGATCCCAGCGGGTCAGGCCACCGTGGCCGAATTGTAGGGGAGGCGGCGGCGCTCGCCAGGCGCCGCCGGCCGCCTCGAGAACACCGGAGCGGCCTCTGCGCGCCGGCGTGCCGGTGCTATCGTGGTCCCGTGGCGGCCGTCGTGCAGGCGCGTGGCCTCACCCGCCGGTACGGCCGCGTGAGAGCCCTGGAGGCGGTCGACGTCGAGATCGGCGCCGGCGAGATCGTCGGCCTGCTGGGCCCGAGCGGCGCCGGCAAGACCACACTCGTCCGCATCCTGGCGTTGCTCCAGCGTCCCAGCTCCGGCGCGCTGGCGCTGTTCGGCGAGGACCACGCCCCTGCGCGGCCGGCGAGGTTCCGGCGCCGCATCGGATACATGCCGCAGGAGCACGCCCTGTATGAGGACCTGTCGGCGCGCTTCAACGTCCACTTCTTCGGGCACGGTGCGCCGGCCGACCGGGTCGACGGGATGTTGCGCTTCCTCGGCCTCGGCGACCGCGCCGGGGACGCCGTGCAGACGATGTCCGGCGGCATGAAGCAGCGTGTGTCGCTGGCCTGCGCGCTCGTCGGCTCGCCCGAGCTGCTGCTGCTCGACGAGCCCACGGCGGGGATCGATCCCCTGCTCCGCGAGCGCTTCTGGAGCGAGTTCCGGCACTTGCGGGACGGCGGAGCCAGCCTGCTGGTGTCCACCCACCAGGTGGACGAGGCCGTGCACTGCGACCGCCTGCTTCTGCTGCGCGAGGGCGGGCTGGTGGCCGACACCACGCCGCAGGCGCTGATGCGGCGGGTGGGGACGACCGCGCGGGTCGAGCGGGCGGACGGCTGCGTCGAGGAGCGCCGCTTCCCGCCGGGCGGGCGCGAGCTCGTCGCCTGGCTGCGCACCCTGCCGGACGCCGAGGCGGACCGCGTCGATGTGGCGACGGACACGCTGGAGGACGTCATCGTGGGGCTGATGCGCGAGCAGGCGGCCCATGCCTGAGCCGCTCCGGGACACCGCCATGGTCGCCCGGCGGGTGATCCTTCAGACGCTGCGGGATCCGCGCTTCCTGGTGCTGGCGCTGGCGGTGCCGGTGCTGCTGGTGCTGCTGCTGAAGGGGGTGTTCGAGGGGGTGCCGGCGTTCCGGGCGCTGCACGTGCCCATCGACGACTACGCCCTGCCGGTGGGTGGCTTCATGGTCTTCTTCCTCGCCTACGTGCTGTCCACGCTGGTGCTGGTGCGCGAGCGCCGGGACGGCACGCTGGAGCGCATGCTCGCCGTCGGCTACGCCCGGCCCGCCATCATCGGCGGCTTCGTGCTCGGCTACGGCGCTCTGGCGCTGGTGCAGACGGCGCTGGTCGTCTCCGCCACGGCCTGGCTCTTCGCCATCGACCTGGGCGCACGCCTGGTGCCGGTGTCCCTCACCACCTTCGTGCTGTCCATGGTCTCCATCGCCATGGGCGTCTTCGTGTCGGCGGCGGCGCGCAGCGAGGGCCAGGTGTTCCCGACCATCCCCTTGCTGATCGTGCCCACGCTGCTGCTCTGCGGGGTGGTGCTGCCGCTCGATCAGCTGCCGCGCTACCTGCGGGTCGTGGCCCACGTTCTGCCCCCCACCTACGCGGAGAACGTGCTGTTGGGCATGATGCGGCACGGCCACAGCTTCGTCCACGAGCTGCCGAGCTTCCTGGTCCTGACCGGCTTCGGCGTGGCCCTGGTAGCGGCTGCCAGCCTCGGTATGCGCGCGTCGCGCTGACGCGCCACGTGTTGCGTCCGGCGGCGCGCAGCGCGCCGGCGACCGCCGCGGTCGGGGCGGGATCCGAGCGTGGCCGCCGGGTCGCGCGGGACGCCCCGGTCGCCAGCGCGCTCAGCCCGCGCCCGCCAGCCGCGCCACCCTCGAGAGCGCCAGCAGCGGGAAGTTGAGCCGGTACATCTCATAGCGGAGGTAGAAGGTGCCGGGGAAGCCGGTGCCGGTGTAGGCCTCCTCGCCCCAATCCCCGTCCGCGCCCTGGGTGCCGGCCAGGTAGGCGACGCCGCGCTCCACGGCGGGGTCGTCCGGCGCGCGCACGGCCAGCAGCCCCAGCAGCGCCCAGGCGGTCTGTGAGGGCGTGCTCGGGCCCCGTCCCCGCGTGGCGGGTCCGGGCTCCTCGTAGCTGGCGCACGTCTCGCCCCAGCCGCCGTCGTCGTTCTGGCGCGCGATCAGCCACTCCGCCGCGCGCTCGGCACCGGGAGGCAGCGCTCCTGTCACGCCCTCCCCGAGAGCGGCGAGCGCCAGGCCGGTGCCGTAGAGGTAGTTGACCCCCCAACGCCCGTACCAGGCGCCGTCGGCCTCCTGGCTGCGCGTGAGGTACGCGACCGTCCGCCGGCGCGCGGAGCCGGTCTCGCCGGTCGCGGCCAGCAGCTCGAGCACGTGGGCGCTCACGTCCGCGCAGGTGGGGTCGAGCGGGGGCACGAAGTCGGAGAAGGGCACGTGTGCCAGCGCCCGCATGTCGTTGTCGCGGTCGAAGGCGGCGAAGCCGCCGTCCTTGGACTGCATGCCCAGCGTCCAGGCCAGCGCCCGCGCGACGGCGCCGCGCTTGCGCTCCTCCAGCTCCGGAGGCAGGGACAACGTCAGCAGGGCGCGTGCTACCACCGGGGTGTCGTCGAGGTCCGGGTAGAAGGCGTTGGCGAACTCGAACGCCCAGCCGCCCGCCTGCAAGCCGGGGTTCTTGACGCGCCAGTCGCCCCGCTGGCGGATCTCCCGGTCGAGCAGCCACGCCCCGGCCTTCAGCAGGGCCGGATGATCCGCCGGAAGGCCCGACTCGCGCAACGCCAGCACCGCCCAGGCGGTGTCCCACACCGGGGAGACCGCTGGCTCGAGGCGCATGGTGGCGTCGTCCTCGATGATGAACCCCTCGAGCCCGGCGATCGCCTTCGCGACCACCGGATGCTCGCTGGCGTAGCCCAGGCCCTTGAGCGCGAACAGCGCGTACACCCACGGCAGCATGATGCCGCCCCAGCTGCCGTCCGCCTCCTGGTGGCGGATGAGCCAGGCTTCCGCGACGGCCAGCGCAGCCGCCCGGCCGGGTTGCCAGGGGAGCCTCTCCCACACCTTCACGGCCCGGTCGGCGGCGCGGAACAGGGCGGGCCACAGGCCCGCCGGCCGGGCGGACGGCGCGGCCGGCGGGCGGCCGGCGGCGTAGAGCTCGGCCACGCCCCTGCCCGGCGGAACCTCGAACACGGGCTTCACGGCCGACACGATCATCAGGGCCACCAGCGTCTCGCGCGACCAGCTCGCGAAGTCGTAGATGCTGAAGGGCCCGCGCTCCGGCAGCAGCATCAGCTCGGGAGGCACGCTGGGGATGCGAGCGTAGTCGTACTGGCCGAACACCGCAAGCCAGATCTTGGTGACCAGGTTGGCGCGCTCCACGCCGCCCCGGGAGAGGACGAACTGCCGTGCCCTCGCCATCGCGCGATCGGCGGGGTCGACGCCGGCGAGCTTGAGGCCGAAGTAGGCCTGCACGCTGACGTCCAGGCTGCCGGGGCCGCCGTGGTAGGCGGGCCAGGAGCCGTCGCCGAGCTGGCGGGCGCGCACGAAGCGCACGGCCTTGTCGCGTCGCACCGGGTCGACCTCGCCGGTGACGGCGTGCATCACCGGCACGTAGCCGGCGGTGACGCTGGCGTCCGCCTCCAGCTCACCGAGCCAGTAGCCCTCCTCGTGCTGCCGGGAGAGCAGCGCCTCCTGCGCCCGCTGCGCCGCGGCGCGGGCGCGTCCGCCGGCGCCGACAGGGCCCGAGCGGGAGGGGGGATGGGTCACCTCGGGGGGCGGACGGCCGGCGCCCGTATCGAATCGTCGTTCCGCGTCGTCGACGCTCACGTGGCCTCCTCTCGGGGTGTGGGCAGCGGTCTGCGCAGGTAGCCGTGATCCCGGAACCAGGTCACCGCCTTGCGAAGCGCTTCGTCGAGGGGCGTCTGGGGCAGGCCGAGCTCCCGCACGGCCTTGCTGCAGTCGAAGTAACGGTGGTGGCGGCTGGCGCGGACGCCATCGAGCGGCACCCGCGGCGGCCCCAGCCCGAGCCCGCGCGCCAGCCCCTCGTCGGCATGCGCCAGGCCCAGGGCGAGCCAGTGGGGGAGGCGTACGCGAGGGGCGCTGAGCCCCGCGACGGCCGCCAGCCGCTGGAGCAGTTGCTGCATGGTCAGGTTCTCGTTGCCGAGCAGGTAGCGCTCGCCGACGCGGCCCCGCTCGAACGCCAGCACGTGCCCCTCGGCGACGTCCTCGACGTCGATCAGGTTGAGCCCGGTGTCGACGAAGGCCGGCATGCGCCCGTTCAGGAAGTCCAGGACGATGCGCCCCGTGGGCGTCGGCTTGACGTCCCCCACCCCCACCGGCGTCGTCGGGTTGACCACCACCACCGGCAAGCCTCCCCGCGCCATGTCGAGGGCGAGCTGCTCGGAGAGGTACTTGCTGCGCTTGTACGCCCCCGGCAGGGCGTGGAAGTCACCGTTCGCGGTCTCGTCGCCGATGCCGCTCTCGGGGACGAGGAGCGTCGACTCCGAGCTGGTGAAGACGATGCGGCGGGCGCCTGCGCGCCCCGCGGCCTCGAGCAACGTGCGGGTGCCCCGCACGTTGGTGCGGTACACCAGCTCGGGCTTCGGCGCCCACAGCGTGTAGAGCGCCCCGACGTGGAACACGGCTTCGCAGCCCGCCACGGCGGCGTCCAGCGAGGCTCCGTCGCAGAGGTCGCCGGCGATCACCTCCGCCCCGGCCTCCCGCAGCGCGTCCGCGCGCGCCGGGTCCCGTACCAGGGCGCGCACGCCGTAGCCCCGCTTCAGCAACGCCCGCACCACGTTGCCGCCGACGAAGCCGGTCGCGCCGGTCACCAGCGCCTTCACGCGGCCGGCTCCTGCGCCAGCGAGGGGAGCGTGGCGAGCGTGAAACGCTCCAGAGCGGCGGCCGCCCGACGGGCGTTGAGCATGAGCCGCGGCAGCTTGCCGGCCTCGCGCGGGTGCGCCACGTAACCGCGGAGGAGCCGGGGGACGCTCATCGTCCCGTCGGAGACGGCTCGCGCCAGCACCGGCTGGTGATCCTCGAGGGCGTCGCTCACCGCGCGCACGCTGACGAACGGGACGCCGGCGGCCTGGGCCTCGCGCGCCAGCCAGTACCCCTCCATGTCCACCAGCTCGGCCGCGTGCGCGCCCGCCAGCGCGGCCCGCTCCGCGGGCGCGGTCACCATGCGCCGTGCCGTGACGCAGGAGCCGGGACGGAGCGCCAGGCCGGCCGCGCGCGCGGGCGGCAGCAGCCGCTCCCGCAAGGCCGCATCGCTCGCCAGGGGCTGGGAGGGACGGCTCTCGAGGACCAGGCGCTCCGGCAACCCCAGGCTGCCGACGGGCAGCGCCGTGATCAGGGCTCCGGCGAAGCCGACCGACACCATCGCTGCCAGGGGCGCGCGTTCCAGCAGGCTACGCGCCCCTCCGGCGCCGCGCTCGGCACCCATGCCGGTGACGGCGATCGTCACCGGCACGCCGAGGAGCGTGCCCTGGTGCAGGACGCAGCCGTCCAGCCTGATCCGTCTGGCGCCGTCGAGCCGGCGCAGCGGCCCGTCCACCTCGCGCCTCAGCGCGGCGACGAGGCCGATCACGGTGCCCGCCCCGGCCGCCGTCGAGCGCGCGCCGGCCCGGCGCCTCTCAGTGGTCCCGCTCCGTGAGGAACGCGGCGATCGCCTCCAGGTCGTCCCTGGCGCGGGGCTCGAGGGGAAGCCCGGCGACGGCCGCCAGCGCCCGGTCGCGATGCCGCTCGGCGAGGCTTCGGGCGCGCGCCTCGGCGCCGACGTCCGCGAGGATGTCGAGGACCAGGTCGCGGCCTTCGTCGTCCACCTCGGGCGCAGCGTAGACCGCCCGCAAGGCGTCGCCGCGCGACCCGCCGGCGCGCTCCAGGGCGTCCACCACCGGCAGCGACTTCTTGCGGGCCTTGATGTCGGCTCCCACGGGCTTGCCGGTCTGCCGTGCATCGCCCCAGATGCCGAGCATGTCGTCGCGGATCTGGAAGGCCAGTCCCAGTTCCTCCCCCAGCTCCTGGAACGCGGCCGCCTCCGGCCGCTGCTCGCCGGCGCTGCCCAGCAGGGCCCCCAGCGCGGCCGAGCATCCCAGCAGGGCGGCGGTCTTCCCGCGGATCATGCGCAGGTAATCGTCGACGGTGATGTCGAGCCGGGCCTCGAACGCCAGGTCGAGGTACTGCCCCTCGAGGAGCCGCAGGCAGGTGCCGTGCACGCGCTTCAGCGCCGCCAGCTGCATGCCTTCGGGGACGCCCTCCTCGCCGAGTCGCGCCAGCGCCAGACCGGCCAGGGCATACATGGCGGTGCCGGCGTTGATCGCCTGCGCCTCGCCGAAGACGCGCCACACGGTGGGGCGATGGTGGCGCTCGGCGTCGCCGTCCTGGATGTCGTCGTGGATCAGCGAGAAGTTGTGCACCAGCTCGACGGCCGCGGCGGCCGGGAGCGCGCGGTCGTGCTCCCCTGACACGGCGTCGCTGGCGACCAGGCAGAGGGTCGGGCGAAGACCCTTCCCCCGGCGGCCCGGCCCGGCCGCTCCGGCGGCGTCCTGCCAGCCGAGATGGTAGCGGAGCATGTCGTAGAGCGGCAGCTCGCGGCCGTCGAGGGCGCGCCGCAGCTCCGCCTCGACCTCGGGCGCCAGGCGTCCGAAGGCGTCGGGGAGCTGCGGCAGCGCCGGAGTTGTCACGCCGGAGGGCTCCTGCTCAGTCGTGGGCGACCTGCGGCGTGGGAGGCGGCTCCTTGGCGGCGCCCAGGCCCAGGTAGGCCTTCGCGAGCTGCACGAACTCACGCGGGTTGGTGAAGGCACGCTGGATCATGCCGCTCTCGAAGCCGCTGTGCATCATGCAGGTGGCGCAGCGGTCGTCGCGGCCGACGCCGTAGTTCTCCCACAGCTCCGGCTCGAGGAGCTCGTCCAGGGTCTGGGTGTGCTCGTCGGCGATCAGGTAGCAGGGCTTGCGCCAGCCGAGCGGCGTGTAGGTGGGGTTGGTCCACGCCTGACAGGGCGCGTCGCGCTCGCCCCGCAGGAACGACAGGTAGAGCGGGTTGTTGTAGAAGTTGAACTTGCGCCGCGGGTCGAGCACCTCACGGAAGGTGCGGTGGGACGCCTCGCGCTCGAGGAAGATGCTCTGGTCCGGCGCGGCGGCGTAGGGGTAGCCGGCGGAGAGCATCATGCCCTCGATCCCCATGTCGGTGAGGGTCTGGAACAGGTCCTTGAGATCCTCCACGTTGCTGTCCTTGAAGAGCGTGGTGTTGGTGCACACCCGGTAGCCGCGGTCGAGCGCCGTCTTCACCGCGTCGACGGCCTTGTCGAAGGTTCCCTGGCGGTCGACCCAGAAGTCGTGCGTGTCCTTCATGCCGTCGAGATGCACCACCCAGGCGAAGTGCTTGGAGGGCTTGATCTTCTCCATGCCGCGTTCCATCAGCAGGCCGTTGGTGCACAGGAACACGAACTTGCCGCTGTCGGTGATGCGGTTGACGATCTCGCCGATCTCCGGGTGGATGAGCGGCTCGCCGCCGGCGATGGACACCACCGGGGCGCCGGACTCCTCGACCACCTCCATGCACTTGTCGGGGGAGAGCATGAGCTTCTTCTTGATGACGCTGTCGTGGTACTCGCGGATGCGGCCGCACCCCTTGCAGGCGAGGTTGCAGACCTCGAGCGGCTCGAGCATCGTGACGATCGGGAAGCGCTTGCGGCCCTTCAAGCGGTTGGACCAGATGTGCCAGGCCATGCGGAGACCGAGCTCGATGGGTGTTCTGCTCATGGTTGGCTCCTCGCGGTCGTGTGGAGGTTTGCGGACTGCGGGCGGGTGGCGATCATCGGCTGGCGAGCTGACGGACCTGCTCGCGGCTGAGCTTCGGGCGGCCGCTGGCGAGCGCGTCCAAGGTGGCGTCGGCGAGGGCATGCGGCAGGCTGCAGAAATCCCGGACCGGGCCCGGCGGGAGGTCGGCGATGTACGCCGCCGCCACCTCCAGGTTGCGGCGCGCGTAGTCGAACATGCGCGCGTCGGTCCAGTCCTCGGGGAAGAAGTCCACGCCGCGCCTCACGTCGTCGGCGCGGTTGCGGAGGATGTTCACCGCCTGCAGCCCGCGGCCGAAACCGACGGCGCGCGCCCGGTCGGTGCTGGTGCCGTCGTACCAGGCCCAGATGTCGGACAGCAACAGGCCCACCGCTCCGGCGACCCCGTAGGTGTAGCGGTCGAGATCGGCCTCGCTGCGCACCTGCCAGCCGCGGTCGGCCCAGCCGGCCATGCGCTCGGCCATCGCGGCCGTGGCGTCGAACACCCGAGGGGCGATGGCCTGGGGAGCCAGCGCGTTCCATTCGCCGAGGCGGACCGTCACATCCGGAAGCTCGACGTTGGCGGCCTCGAACAGGCCGCAGAAGGCGCCCCCGTCGGCGCGTGGCGTCCCTGACTCGTAGGTGCGCGCGATCGACCGCAGCAGGCGTGCCTTGGTCGCGTTGGCGAGCGCGGGATGGTCCTCGATCTCGTCGATGGCGCGCATGCACAGGTACGCCGCGCCAACCGCTTCCTGTAGCGTCGGGGGCAGTCGGCTGATGGGTATGAAGAAGGTACGACTGGTGGCTTCCAGCACTTTCAGAGCGTCTTCGCGAAGCTTCATGGTTCCCCCCCTTCGCGGGACCACGGGTGAGCGGACACGTGCTGGTCCGAGTGTAGTGGAACGCGGGGCGGGGCGTCGTAGCCTCGGCACCGTGCTGGATGCGATACAGCCTGACTCAGGGGCGCACGCGGGCGGCTAGCCGAGCCAGGGAACCCGCACCTGCAGGTGGTAGAACAGCGCGAAGGCGATGCCCACGGAGAGGATCTGATGGAAGGGGATCAGCACCCCTGGCCGGTCCGCGCGGGCGTTGACGGCCTGGAAGGTGAGGAAGCCCAGACCCACCTGGCCGAGCAACAGCAGCAGCGCCACGTTGTTGGCCGGCGTCTCGTAAGCGAGCGTGAGCAGGAACAGCAGCACCGCCAGGCCGTGCACCACCCACACCCACTGGCTGAGCGTGCGCGGCACGGTGAACGAGCCGATGGCTTTGGCGAAGCCGCGCTGCCCCGTGACCATCCCACCCATGAAGATCACCAGCAGGAAGGAATGGAGCGGCACGCCGGTCTTGAGGTAGAAACCCAGCGAGGGGCCGCTCGTGAGCGCCAGCAGGTAGGTGAAGAGCGTGGAGTAGGCCAGCAGGCCGTGCAGCCCCTGTAGCCAGGCCGGCGCCTTGCCCGCCAGCACGTACAGCGTGGCCATGCCCAGCAGTGCGGTGAACACGATGAGGCCCAGGCCCGTCCATTGCAGCGTGCCGCGGTGCAGAGCCAGCAGCGCCACCGCGTTCAGGCCCAGCAGCGTGGCGATGATGCGGTGCCACGCCTCGGGATCCCCGCGGAAGGCGAGGACCACGATGTTGCGGGTATATGGCCAGTTCGTGCCGAGCGACAGGCCGTAGCCGAAGCCTTCGACCATGCCGCCCACCACGATCAACCCGGCCGCCAGGATCACTTGAGCCAGCGTCAATGCCGGTTCCATCGCCGCCAAGCCTAACCCCTGAGCCCTGCGCCCGTCCCGACGCGGCTCAGGGGCGCTGCCGTTCTCGCCTGCTCAGCGACCGCCCGGTCGCGCCTGGACCGGCCCGCCGCTGCGGCGCCGCGAGCGCCGAGGATCAGGCGCTGGTGGCGTACTCCACTTGATCGACGAGGTGGTCGAGGGCATCGAAGCCGTGCACGCGGGCGATGTCCGCCGGGGTGTTGCCGGCGAGGGCGGCGTCGGGCGTGTCCAGGAAGCTGTGGATCCTGGCCTCGTCATTGCCGAAGACCTTGGTCAGGCGACGGACGACGTCGGGTGCGAGGTGCGCGCTCTCGCGCACCTCGCGTGCGGGTGCGAGGTGACGTAGCAGGCGTTCTTGCAGGCGCGACGCAGCGTTCGGCTGGTGGACCTGTGCCATGGCTTGCCTCCTCGCGTTCCACGATAGGCAACCGCCGTGAACGGCCGATGACACGACGCATAGAAGCCATGCGGCCGCCCGCAGGCATCTTCATCCCTGCTTCACGGAAGGCCCTTCGGCGAACCTTCACGGAGCGTCCCCGCTCCCTTCCTGCCGGCGACCCTAGCCTGTGCGTGTTGAGCGGGCACGCCGTGCCCGCACGAAAGGAGACCACCGTCATGCGCACACGCCATTGGACACTCGCCGCCGCGCTCGGGGTAGCCCTGCTCGCCACGACCGCCTTCGCTCAGGGGCCTTGCATGCTGCAAGGCGCGCCGTTCGCGGCCGCCCGCACCGGCATGGCCGCCGGCTCGCGTGGCCTCGGCGCCACCCTGGCAGGCGGGACGCATGCCGACGTAGCGGCACTGGTGGGGATCTCTGAGGCCGAGCTCACCGCCGAGCGGCTCAGCGGCAAGACCATCGCCGACGTTCTGGTCGAGCACGGGATCACGACGACGGAGGGCAGCGCGCGTCTGGTTGCTGCCCGCAACGCGCGGATCGACGCGGCCGTGAGCTCCGGCTCGATCGATGCCCAGTGGGCCGACGTCATGAAGGGCCGTACCGACACCGTGATCGCTGCCCTGCTCACCCGGGCGCCGGGCCCGCTGGCCGGCACGGCTCCCGCCGCCGGCCGGGCCGCGTTCGGACGCGCTGCGGTCGGACGGACTGCGGTCGGACGGACTGCGGTCGGACGCGCTGCGGCGGTGGGCAGCTATGGGCCGAGGGGGCTTAGGGGAGCCGGCGCGCAGGCGTGGAGCCCGCGGCAGCCCGGTTGGTGCCAGCAGCTCGGGGCCGGCTACGGGGCGGGCTACGGGGCGGGGCAGGGCCCCGGTTGGGGCGCCCGTCAGGCTGGGCAGGGCTTCGGGCAGGGCTACCGCTTCGGCGTCACGCAGCCCTGATCCCCCGGACGACGTCGGAGAGCTCGCGCCGCGCGGGTGACACCCGCGCGGCGCGATGCAGTGCTAGTCGTTTCGAGGGTCCATCGAGAGGTCGATCGACAGGTCGGTCGCGCCGTGCCCGGCCTCGCCGGCACGGCGCAGTGTCGGGGCCGAGGCGTAGCGAAGCGCGCTCGGGTCCTCGGCGTGCCGGATGCTCGGGGCGGGCCTGCCGATGCCGAAGCCCTGCAAGTGCGTCACGCCCAGCCCTGCGAGGTGCTGCCCGGCCCCGGGGTCCTCGACGCCCTCCGCCACCACGATGTCGAAGCGTTCCCTGGCGTCCTGCACCAGGTCGACGGCGCGCTGGTGGTAGGTGCCGCCCATCAGCGCCGGCAGCAGACTGCGGTCGAGCTTGATGCCGTCGATGGGCGCTCCCTTGCGGAAGCGCAGGTCGAGGTCGTCGAAGGTCACATCGTCGAGGAGCACGAGGGCGCAGTCGCCGCGGAGGCTTTCCAGCCCCTGCCAGTAGGCGTCGAGGTTGTGGATCTGTTGCTCGGTGAGCTCGATCACCAGGCGTTGCTGCAGCTCCGGCTTGAGCCCGCGCAGGGCGTGCAGGGCGGACGGCTGCATGACCTGCGCGGGGCTGAGGTTGATGCTCAGGCGTGAGCCCGGCGTCTGCAACAGCGCTGCCGCGGCGCGCGTCACGGTGAAGCGCGTGAAGGTGTCGGCGCGGGTGGGGCTGAGCCAGTAGGGGAGCACGTCGAGGGGGCCCCGGACGGTGCCGTCCGGCAGGCGCCAGCGCACCAGTGCCTCATGCCATTCGGCCACGCCGTCGGCGGCGGACTCGATGGGCTGGTACTGGTACGTGAGGTCCTGGAGCCTGGGGTACCGGAGTGCGGCGGTGTCGTACTTCATGACCTCTGGGGTCCGATCCGTACAGCAGAAGTGCGCCCCGGGGGCGTGTTCCCGAGGCGCCGGGGTGGGCGAAGCGGGGTGCGGGCCCCGCGAAGGATGATCAGCCTCCGTCGATCGTCCGACCGCTGTCCGCCAGGGTGAAGCTGCTCGGGGCGTGCGTGACGGCCACGGCGCCGCCGGCGAAGCCGAGGAGCGCAAGCGCGAGGATGGTGCTGCGGATGATCTTGGTGAACTTGGACATGGTGCCCTCCCTGGACGAGGTTTGTTGACCTCTGCTACTGACTGGAGGCTACGTGGGGGGGCGCTTCAAACCCGCTTCATGATCCGAAGCGGCGGTTGAAGCGGGGTTGGAGCGCCGCGGCCCCTAAGCTCGACCACGAGATGAGGAGGACGACATGACGCGAGAAGAAGCGCTGGAGCGTCTGGCGGGGACCTGGTCGTTCGAGCTCGAGGGCGACCGGGTGATGATCCGAGACCTATCTCTGCTCTCCGCGGTAGCCGCGATCCGTCGCGAGCAACCGATCGGTGAGCCCACGCATGTCGCTGCTGGGCGGTCGCTGCACTCGGCGGCCGCTTCTGGCGACTGAAGGCGGCAAGGCACACTCGTGCGGCACGTAACGGACTCAGGGGAGATGGCGCGGCCGAGGCCGCGTATGTGATCGACACAGGGGCGCAGCGCACGAGGTGCCATCCGGGGCGAGCGGGAGTCCGCGCTCGCCCCGGTATGCTTATGACGTGTGGCTGACCCGCCTGGTCGACGCCGTGGTCGGCAGCGACCGACCGGTGGCGCTGTTCGGCGGCGAGCCGTACGGTGTTCCCTTCGTGATCGACGCCCTGCGCGAGCGCGAGGGGCGCGTGGCCTGGGTTTCGCTCCCCAACCGCGTGAGGGACGACCCGGTCGGGCAAGGCAACGCGCTGGCGAGCGGCATCAACCAGCTCACCGGTGAGTCGCTGCTGCCGCACGCGCTGCCGTACCGCGCGCACCTCCAGCTCCTCCGCCAGTACCGTCACGACCTCCAGCCGCTGTGGGTGGTGGCCGCGAACGCGGGCGTCGCGCCGGCGTTCGCGAGAGACCTGCTGGAGCTCCACGATCACGGCTACCGGGTGGTGCTCGCCTTCGAGACCGTGACGCCGCCCGCCGTCGAGGGCCTCGAGCGCTGCACGGCGCTGGGGCCCGAGGCGCTGTGCGTCAGCCGCGAGGAAGCGGACCTGGTCATCGCGGCCGGTATCACGCGGGAGCACGCCGACCACCTGTACGCCGAGGCGGGCGGCCGCTTCACCGATCTCGTCGGCCTCGCAGCCCAGGCGGCCCACCTGCCGCGCATGCCGATACCGTCACCGTTGGGCCCGATGGTGCCGCGGGACCGGGGCGAGCCCGTGGACGTGCCGCTCGCGGTGCTGGCCTTGCAGCGGGAGGGACGGTACCTGGAGGCGCTGGAGCTGGCCGTGCGCGCCGTCCCCGACATGGTCGAGGAGCTGTTGCGGACCGCCGGTCCCGCCTACCAGGACGAGGGCGCTCTACCGCGCCTGTCCTTGTTGCTCTCGAGCCTGCCGCAGCCGTATCGCTCCCAGGAGCGGACGTTGGAATGGCGCCTGCTCGCCGCGATCGCCGCCAACGAGTGGCGCGGCATCGTCGAGGAGGTGGACGACTACCTGGCGGGGTTCGACGCACCCGATCTCCGCGCCCGCCGCGCCGGCCTCTACACCCAGGGTCAGGGCTTCGGCCTCGCAGAGGCCGCGGTGCGAACGAGACGGACGCCGCTGACGCTGTGGCAGTACGGCAGGCTCCACCCCGATCTCGCGCGCGCAGCCGAGCTCTTGAAGGAGAGCGTGCATCTGGCGGAGGAGGTGGGCACGCCCTACGACGTGGCCCGCAACGCCGGCGGGCTCGCCAGCACGCTGCTCCATCAGGGCCAGTATCGCCGTGCGTCGTCGTGGGCCCAGTACGCGCTGCAGGTGTTCGATCAGAACGGCCTGCGTGACGGCGCCCGTCGCCTCCGCCTGTTCAACGACCTGGCGGTCGCGCGCATCCTCACCGGCGACCTGGCAGGGCTCCGTCGCGCGCTGGAGGACTCCCAGACCGCCATCGAAGGCAGCCTGCCGGACCTGGCCGCCACCTACCGCAGCACGCTCGCCTGGTTCGAGCAGGCCAGCGGACGACCCGAGGCGGCCCTCGATCTCATGCGCGCTACCTACGACGGAAGCCCGCGGACCACCAGGACCCGCTTCGCATACCAGCTGGTGCGTTGCCTGGGTGAGTTCTCTCGCCACGACGACGCGGGCCGGGTGGCGGAAGAGGCGGCGGAGCTGGGCGGGGACGGGTCCGAGGAGGCGCGCCTGCTGGGCGTGCTGGCTCGCGGCATGGCGAGGGCGATGGCGGGTGCCGACGACGCGGCGGATCAGCTCATGGACGTCGCCCTCACGCGCGACCTGATCGCCGAGCAGCGCCTCAGCGCCGGCCTCTACTACCTCCTCGTGAACCCCGACGGCTGGCACCGGCTGCCCGCGGATGTCGTCGAGATGCTCAAGGGATTGCATCCTGTCGCGCTGCGGGTGCTCAGCGGCCCCGCGGCCACGTTCCAACGCGTCTGGGATGCCATCCTCCCGGTCCGCGCCGAGCTCCGGATGGAGTTCCTGGGGCGGGTGAGCTGTCGCCTGAACGGCAGGGACGTGCCGCTGGCGCCGCGCCTGGCCGAGGTCGCGCTGGCCCTGGCGTTGAACCCTGAAGGGCTCACGCGCGAGCAGCTGAATGCCTTCCTGGCGCCCGAGGCCGCGGCCGGGCTCTCGCCCAGCGGGATGCGCGCCACGCTCACGCGGCTGCGCGGGCTGCTGCCGGTGAGCGATGCCCCCTACCGCCTCACGGTGGGTTACACCGCCGACATCCTCGACGCTCGCCGTCACCTCGAGGACAACCGCGTGCGCGAGGCCATCACGCTGCTGCGTGGGCCGCTGCTCCCCGAGAGCGAGGCGTACGGTGTCGAGGAGCAGCGCTGGGTGCTCGAGGAGGAGCTCCGTCAGGCCGCGCTGGCGGCCGCCGATCCCGATGCCCTCTTCGACCTGGCCGACCGGCTCGGTGACGACCCGGAGCTGTGGAGCGCCACCGTGACCGCGCTCCCTCCGGGCGATCCCAGAAGGGCGCTGGCGCGCGCCCGCCTGAGGCGAGCCACGGGCGAGGGCGGCCCCTACCTGCCGGGTCCCGCACGGGCCTGAGGACGGCGCCCGGCGCGACCGACCGCTCGCCGTCGCGGTGGACCGCGCGCCTCGGCGGGCGGAAGACGTTACACTACCCGCCAGGCGAAACAGTCGCCGGTCGGCCCGCTTGATGAGCGGGCATCGAGCCGCAACCGGAGGTGAGATGAGAAAGTCACTGGCACTTCTCGCATTGGCTGTCGTGTTGTCCGTGGGCGTGGCGTTCGCGGCCAGCGGCACGGTGAGCATCGCCATGTCGGGCGACGCCATCACCCTGAACCCGGGTGACACCAACGGCAACCTCGACTTCTCGATCCAGCGTCCCATCTACGAAGGCCTGGTCGGTTTCGACAAGGCCGGCAAGCTCGTGCCCGAGCTCGCCACCTCGTGGACCGCGAGCCCCGACGCTACCGTCTTCACGTTCGACCTGCGCAAGGGCGTGACCTTCCAGGACGGCACGCCGTTCAACGCTCAGGCGGTCAAGACCTACTTCGACTGGGTCATCGACCCCGCCAACCACTTCGTCCGCCAGAGCCTCTACAACGTCATCAAGAGCATCGACGTGGTGTCGGAGTACCAGGTCAAGTTCACGCTGAGCAAGCCGTTCGGTGCGATGCTCTACACCTTCGCCCACCCGGCCGGCCGCATCGTGAGCCCGGCGGCGATCAAGAAGTACGGCAAGGACGTCTCCAAGCACCCGGTCGGCACCGGCCCCTTCGAGTTCGTCAGCTGGACGCCGGGCCAGAAGATCGTGCTCAAGGCCAACCCGAGCTACTGGGGCACCGCGCCCAAGGTGAGCGAGCTCGACTTCCTGTTCGTGCCCAACGCCGCCACCCGCGTGGCCATGCTGCAGAGCGGCGAGGCGCAGTTCATCGAGGACCTGCCGCCGCAGCTCGTCGACCCCATCAAGTCCAACAGCAAGCTGAGCGTGTCCGCCAACCCCAGCATCTACGTGCGGTACATGGCGATGAACACGCAGATCAAGCCGTTCAACGATCAGCGCGTGCGCCAGGCGCTCAACTACGCCGTGGACAAGAGCACGTTCGTCAACGTGATCGCCAAGGGGTACGGCACGGAGTTGACGGCGCCCATCGCCAAGCAGGTCACCGGGTACGCGCCGCAGACGCCCTACGCGTACGACGTCGAGAAGGCCAAGCAGCTCCTGGCCGAGGCCGGTTATCCCAACGGCTTCACCTTCACCATCGACTCGCTCAACAACACCACCTACCAGCAGATCGACCAGGTGCTCCAGCAGATGTTCTCCAAGATCGGCGTGACCGCGAAGATCAATCCGATGGAGAGCGGCACCTTCAACAACACCGTGTTCGCTCCCTTCGACAAGACGACCCTGCAGGCCGTGGTGATCGGCTGGTCACCCTCCACCGGCGATGCCGACTGGGGTCTGCGGCCGCTCTTCGCCAAGGCCTCCTGGCCGCCCGACCTGTACAACCTGGCCTTCTACGACAACCCCAACGTCAACAAGTTGCTCAACGACGGCCTCTCGACCGCCAACCAGAGCATCCGCGACCAGGCCTACGCTGCGGCAGAGAAGACCATCTGGAACGATGCTCCCTGGGTCTTCCTGTACAGCCCGTACAACATCTCCGGCCAGTCCGCGAGCCTCACGGGCGTGTTCTACATGCCTGACGGCACGGTGGACGCCCGGGCGGCTGCCCTGCAATAGTCCCTCGCGTTCGTCGCGGGGCCGGCTCACGGTATCGAGCCGGCCCCGCGACGGGCCTCCCTCGATCCCGTCATGTGGCGCTATGTGATCCGTCGCTTGCTGGAGCTGATCCCGACGCTGTTCGGGCTCTCCCTCGCGGTATTCCTGTTCATCCATGCCATCCCCGGCGACCCCGCGCGGCTCGTGGCCGGCCAGGACGCCTCGCAGGCGGACATCGCGGCGGTGCGCGTACGGCTCGGGCTCAACCACAGCCTGCCGGTCCAGTATCTGTACTTCCTGAAGAACGCCGTCCACGGTGAGTTCGGTCTCTCGTACCGGCAGCAGGTGCCGGTGCTGCAGGTCGTGAAGGAGCACTTCGTCCCCACGCTGGTGCTGTCGGTTTCCGCCATCCTGCTGGCGTTCCTGCTCGGGGTAGTGGCCGGCGTTCTGGCCGCCACGCGGCGCAACTCCTGGTTCGACCTGAGCGTCACGACGATCTCCGCGACCGGGATCAGCGTGCCCTCGTTCTTCCTCGGTATCTTGCTGATCTACCTCTTCGCCGTCACGCTGCACTGGTTCCCCGTCACGGGCAGCACCAGCCTGCGAGGCCTGGTGATGCCCACCCTGAGCCTGGCGCTGGCGCCGCTGGCCACCATCGCCCGCTTCGTGCGGTCGAGCTTCCTCGAGGTCGCCGGCGAGGACTTCGTCCGCACCGCGACCGCCAAGGGTCTCGGCTATGCCGCCGTGACGTACAAGCACGCCCTGCGCAACGCCCTCATCCCGGTGATCACCATGACCGGACTTCAGTTCGGCTTCCTGCTCGGCGGTGCGGTGGTCATCGAGACGGTCTTCAACTACACGGGACTGGGCTGGCTGCTGATCCAGTCGATCGGCTTCCGCGACTACCCGGTGTTGCAGGTGCTCCTATTGATCTTCGCGCTGGAGTTCATGCTCGTGAACCTTCTCGTCGACCTCACCTACGGCGCCCTCGACCCCCGCATCCGCTATGGCTAGCGTGGCCGGCGTCGCCCCGCTCAAGGAGCGCCGCGGGCACGACCTGTGGCGGCGCTTCCGCCGCCACCGCAGCGGCATGGTGGGGCTCGTGCTCACCAGCGTGTTCGTGCTCATGGCGGTGCTGGGTCCGCTGGTGAGCCCCTACGACCCGGCCCAGGCGGACTACCTGCACGTCAACGCCGGCATCTCGGCCGCGCACTGGCTGGGGACGGACAACTACGGTCGCGACATCTTCAGCCGCACCCTGGTGGGCGCCCGCTACTCCCTGAGCATCGGCGTGCTGGCTACCGCGTTCAGCTCGCTCATCGGCAGCATCTGGGGGCTGCTGGCGGGCTACCTGGGCGGCTGGTTCGACGCCCTCTCCGGCCGCATCACCGACATCATGCTGGCGTTCCCCGGCCTGCTCCTCGCCATCGGCATCATCGCCATCGCCGGGCCCGGCTTCCGCAACGTGATCATCGCGACCACCATCTTCGGCATCCCGATCTTCGCCCGCCTGGTGCGGGGGTCTGCGCTGGCGCTCAAGGAGCGCGCCTACATCGAGGCGAGCGAGGCGCTGGCAGCGAGCTCCGCTAGGATCATGTTCTTGCACGTGCTGCCGAACATCCTGGCGCCGATCCTGGTGTACATCACGCTGCGTATCGGCACCGTCATCCTCATCGCGGCGTCGCTGTCGTTCCTGGGGCTGGGGGTGCAGCCGCCGACGCCCGAGTGGGGCGCCATGCTGAGCGAGGCGCAGCTCTACCTGGCCATCGATCCCCTGATGGCGATCGCGCCGGGCGTGGCCATCAGCGTGGCGGTGCTGGGCTTCAACCTTCTCGGTGACGGCCTGCGCGACGTCCTCGATCCGCGCATCCGCTGAGGCTCGGTGCGAGGCCGGTGCGCGCAGCCCGGCCGCGTCCGCGGCTCAGGAGCCGGCGCCGCCCGTGGCCGCCTTGTTCTGCAACCCGGCGATCGCGTCGCTGAGGGACTCGGTTCCGCCGCCGTTGGTGACGACCTCGAGGCCGCTGACCGGACCGTTGGGGGTGCGTGCGGCGACGGCGTAGTCGTGGCTGTTGCCGTTCACCCACACCGTCACGTGGCTGGCCGACTGCACGCGCAGGCCCGCGTTGCTGCCCTGCGGGTGGTAGAGCGCTACCACCACGCGGCCGCTCCCCTCGGAGCGGCTGACGACCGCGAGCGCCTCCTGGCCCGCCTCGGCCTGGGCCAGGTCTGTCACCACGGCGTCGATCGTCGCCGTCCCGCGCGCCTTGCCGCTGGCCTCGCCCTCGACCGCGACGACGGGTTGCGCGCTCGCGCTCCTGGCCATGGCGAAGGTGTACTGGTCGCCGCCGACGTCGATCACGGCGGAGTCGGCCTCGCCGATGGCCTGCTTCGCCGATGCCCGGTTGACCGCCTGTGCGTTCATGGTGACGAGCTCCGAGCCGCCGCTGCCGGGGAAGCCGCTGTAGAGCGTCACGTTCGCATGGGCGATGGCGGAGGCGCTGCCGCCGGCGGCGGCCGCCGCACCGGTGAGCGCCAGGGCGACGAGGAGCATGACGATCCGTTTCATGGCGTCCTCCTTCCGAATCGTGGGGCTCGGCACCGCGCCGGGCCCTCGAACGGCGACACCCTAGGGCTCGGACGTGTGAGGCGGGTCAGAGCGACATGTATTTCAACGGAACCTGCCACGCCTGCCGCGACGCGGCGGCTCGGCGGCCGGCCCGATTCACGCCAGCGGATCGTTCCAGGGGTGGGCGGGCTCGAGCCGTCGGGCGCGACGCTCCCGTGACAGCGGCTTGGGCCGCGCGAGGGAGCGCCAATCGGTCGCGGTGTCGCTGAGTGGGTCGTGCCGGGCCGGCATCCGCCGGCGCAGCCCCAGAACGGCCAGCACCACGGCCACCGCGATCAGCACCGTGAGCAGCGGAAGCCACGGCAGGGTCCCGGGGGTGCGCCTGCCGGGCGTGCGCTTACCGGTCGGCGCGGCCGTCGGGGCGGCCGTCGAGGAGGCAGGTGCGCGCGCGGCGGGGGCCGCCTGCGCGCCGGGGGCCACGTGCACGGCGCTTGCCGGTCGCGTGGCGCCGGCCGCCGCATGCCCGGCGGTGGCAGCCGCGCTCGCGGCGCCTTCCGAGAGGCCGGCCGCCGTGGCGACCGCCAGCTCTCCCGCCGCTTCGGATGCCAGCGCACCGGGGATCCGGGGCAGCACCGCGTCGCCGTCGGGGGTGACCGGCGCGGGGCCGAGCTCGCGATTGAAGGGCTCCAGCGCGGCGAGCGTGGCGCCGTCAGGCGCGATGTACGTGGGATCCCCGCCTGCCTGCAGCAGGGCGTCGAGGACGGGACGGCTGCCGTTCCTGCCGGCTGCCAGCAGCGGTGTCCAGCCGTCGTCGGCGATGTGATTGGGGTCGGCGCCGCCCCGCAGCAGCGTCCGCACGGCCGCCACATTGCCGCTCGCCACCGCGTCCCACAGCGGCGTGCGGCCCCGGCTGTCGGTGGGATCGGCGCCGTGGCAGGTCACCGCGGTCGCCATCCGGGCGTACTGCCCGGCCGTCAGCGTCGGCAACCTCGCGAAGTCGAAGAGCGCGTCGGGTTGCAGGCACACCGCGTGAGCGGCGCTGCCCGGGGCGAACGCATAGCTGAGCGTGGCCGCGATCATCCCCGCCCGGGCCTTGCTCGGGGCGACCTGCAGGCGGTAGGCGGTGTCGCCGGCGTGGAAGGTCGCCACGCTGCCGCGTTCGCCGCGCGCCACCGCCCCGACGCCCGGCTGCGACCGGAGGAAGTCCAGCACCAGCCGCTCCCCGGCCCGGACGTTGCCGGCGCTCGGAACGAGCACGCAGGTGCGGGCGGCACTGTGGAACGGGCAGTCAAGGTACGCCACGCTGGGCGGGAACGCCGTCTCCAGCGCCGGGGCGATGCCGCTGGCGTCGAGGGCGTGAGCGGAGCCCAGCAGCGCGAGGGCGAGGAGTGCGAGGAAGCGGTGGGGTCGATGCATGCGTGCCTGCCTTCCACGAGGCTATTGCCTGAGGGCGCAGCGGGGTGTGAGTAGCTTCCCTTCCGCGCCTCCGGGCGAGCGCGCGGAGAGCGGGCGGGACAATTGTCCTTGATAGAGGCAACCGTCCTTGACGCCTAATGGGACCGGGGATATGGTTTCCCACGAACATCGTCCGGTTCTTCGTCTTAGGGAGGTAGGCATGAGGGTTCGTCAGTGGCTAATGCTCGGTGGAGTTGTGGTCGCCGGAACGGCGCTCGCGGCGGGGTTGGTGCTGCAGGGCAAGCCGATCACGGTGGCGGCGTCGGGGTATGCGGTCCCGGAGGTGTCGTCGGTCGCCAATGGGCAGAGCGTTCCGCTCACCAGCGAGGGCCCGGGCAACGAGCCGCAGGACTGGTCCTTCGCGCCGACCCACACGGTGACCGAGCCCGGCAGCGATGGTGAGGTCAAGGGCGTGGCCACGTTCTTCTCGGGCCCCAACTTCAAGCCGGCCTTCCCCAATGTCCTGCTCCCCAACGCCGACCAGGGAACGACGACGGTCACGCTCACGTATCAGGGCTCCAAGGTCGACGTGCCGGTGACCGTCACGCCGGCTCCCAAGCCTGACGTCACGAACGGTAAGCAGCTCTACGACCAGAACTGCGCGGTATGCCACGGCACCCAGGCGCAGGGCGTCGCCGACTTCCCGAACCTGACCTACACCGATGCCGGCATCGGTGGCTGGACCGTGTCGCAGTTCAACCGCGCCGTGCGCGTCGGCGTCGACGACCAGGGCGCCGCCCTGGAGCAGACCATGCCCCGCTGGCAGGCGACCGGCTTCAAGACCGATTTCGGCCACGCGCCCAGCGCGCAGGAGGTCAGCGACATCTTCGGGTACCTCGAGACGCTGAAGTAGCCCGCCGCATCGCGCAGGTCACGCCCCGGGACCGTCTCCACGGTCCCGGGGCGTGACCATCGAGGGGGTTCCTGGCGCGGCGTCCGGCCGAGCGCCCGCGGCGTTCTGGCGGCGCCGCGCCCGCTGCCGGACCGAAGCGAGCGTGATCCGGTCGGGCTCAGGGTAGGCGGACACGCGGTTCGGTGAAGGCGCGGGTCGCCGGAGCTGAAGGTCACCGGAGCTGCGGCTTGGGGAGCGCCAGCGTCAGGACGGCCGTCACCAGGGTGAACGCGGCCACGACCAGGTAGACGCGGTGCAGCCCCAGCGCGAGGCTCCCGCGTAGCAGGGCCATGATGCGGTCGCTGCCGGCGACCGCGCTCTGTCCCCGTTCCAACAGGTTCTGGACGCTGTCGACCGATACCCGGTCGCCGAGCCCCTGGCGCACGATGCTGCGACCGAGGCTGAGGTTCAGCACGCCGCCGAGCAGCGCGGCGCCGGTGGCGTTTCCCAGGATGCGCATGAACATGTTGGTGGCCGTGGCCACGCCCCGCCTCGACCAGTCCACGCTGCTCTGGATCGCGACGATGAAGGTGGTCGACAGGAAGCCCATGCCTACCCCCATGAACAGGGACGCCACGCTGGCGTAGAGGGGCCCGAGCCTGGGTGCGAGGAACACGAAGAGCCCCCCCGCCGCCAGCCCGGAGAGCCCGCCGATGCGCGCCGACGCGCGGGCGCCGATCCGTACCAGCAGCCGCCCGGCCAGGACCGAGGCGATGGGCCAGCCGATCGACATGCTCGTCAGGGTGAAGCCGGCCACCAGTGGCGAGCGTCCCATGATGCCCTGGACGTAGGTGGGGAGGTAGGTGATGAGCCCGATCATCATCACGCCCGAGGCGAGGGTGGCGAGGTTGGACACGGCGATGAGGCGGTCGCGCCACTGCGACAGGTCGATGATCGGTTCCGGGGCTCGGGACTCGCGCCAGAAGAAGCCCACCAGGCTGCCCACGCCCACCACCACCAGCACGGCGATGCGGGCGGTGCCCCACTGACCGGCCTCGGTGAGCATCAGCATCAGCGACGACACGCCCAGAAGGAAGAGCAGCGCGCCGGCGATGTCGATGGCGTGCTCGCGGGGGGCGATGTCCTCGTGGAGGTACAGGGTGACGCCCAGGATGGCGAGCACGCCGAAGGGCACATTGAGCCAGAAGATCCACGACCAGTGCGCGTACTGCACGATGAGGCCGCCGACCAGCGGCCCGACCACCGCCGACACCCCCCACACGCTGGAGAGGTATCCCTGCACGCGGGCACGCTCCTGCAGGTCGTAGAGGTCGCCCGCCAGGGTGGTGACGGTGGGGTAGACGGCACCGGCACCCAGCCCCTGGACGAAGCGGAAGCCGACGAGCACCAGCATCGAAGGGGCGAAGCCGCACAGCACCGAACCGATGAGGAACACCACCACGCCGCCCACGAACACGGGCTTCCTGCCGAACAGATCGGCGAGCTTGCCGAAGAGGGGCGTGGTGACGGCCTGCATCAACAGGAACGCGGAGAACACCCAGCTGTAGAGCGCGAAGCCGCCCAGGCTGGCCGCGATGCTTGGCATGGCGGTCGCCACGATGGTGCCCTCGATGGCCGCCATGAACATGGCGAGCACCAGGGCGGCCAGCACCAGCGGCCTGCGGGTCCTTCCGGGGGGCGCCGGCTCGCTCTGAGGGGCGACGGGGGGCGTGGGCAGGACGGGCGCGCGCGGCATGCGAGGATTCTCCCAGGGGAGGGCGGCGGCGTCAACGGCGAGACGGGCGGCCGCCGCAGGAGCGAGGTGCGGGCCGCGCGACGGACAGACCGGCCGGGAGGCGCTGCGCGCGGCCTCGAGCCGCGCCACGGGCGTGGCTCGCAGGGCCGGCCGGGACGCGCCCGCCAGCGTCAGGGGGAGCGCTCGCCGGGCCGAGATCGGGCGAACCAGTCGGTCAGCAGGGTGACGTCCCGGCGAGTCAAGCCGTGGCCGGCCGGGACCACCGCGTGGGCGACGGTCGCGCCGAGGCCGCCGAGGAGGTCCGGGAGCGGCCGTCCCGCGGCGAGGTAGGGATCGGAGGAGCCGAGCAGCAGCAGGACCGACAGCCCGCCGAGGGAAGGCCGAGGCGGGTCTTCGAGGGCCTGCACGGCGCGCAGCAGCGCCAGCTCCGTGAACGTCCCCGGAGCGCGCAACTGCGTGGCCACGGCGATGTTGGCCCCGTTGGAGTACCCCAGCGCGGCGCGCGGCAGGCCGGCTGCCGCGTAACGGTCGGCGGCTGCCGTGACGAAGGCGGCCAGCGCGTCGGACTCGGAGGTCAGGTGCTCCTGGTCGAAACGAAGCGTGCCTTCACGGCGGAAGTAGCGGGTGACCCCTTCCTCGTCGGAGCGGCCGCGCACGCCGATCAGGAGACGGTCCGGGGCGACCGCTCGGCCGAGCTCGAGCAGGCTGGTCTCGTCGCCGCCGGTGCCGTGGAGCAGGAACAGCACGCCCCGGACGGTGCCGCTCGTCGGCGGCGCCACCACGTGCCGGAAGGCGAGATCGGACCCCACGGTCACGGCCGCGCGCTCGCCCGCTGGTGCCGGGAGTGCCGGCCCGGCGCGTCGCCGCCCGGACGGCGGGCGGCTCCGCGGCCCCGGCCTGGCGACCGCGTCCTCACGCCAGCGGCCTCAGATGCCCTTCGATGTCCTCACGGCGCGGCTCCAGGAACGGAGGCAGCGCCAGGCCCTCGCCCAGGCTCGCGAGCGGTTCGTCGACGTCGAAGCCGGGGCCGTCCGTGGCGATCTCGAAGAGGATGCCGTTGGGCTCACGGAAGTACAGGCTGCGGAAGTAGAAGCGGTCCACCCGGCCGCTGTTGGGGATGCGATGGGCGTTCAGCCGCTCCAGCCAGGCGCCGTGCTGAGCGTCGTCGGGGGTGCGGAAGGCCACGTGGTGGACACCGCCCGCGCCGGGACGGGCGGGCGGCAGATCCGGCTGCGCGGCCACGTGGACCTCGGCGCCGGGGCCCCCGTCAGCGATGCCCACCACCTGCACCTGGTGGCCCGTAGCGAGCTCGTAGCGCCGCACCGGGCGCATGCCCATGACGTCGACCAGCACAGCCATCGTGGGGCGGGGGTCGGGCACGCTGAGGGTGACGGGTCCGAGCCCGCGGATCTGCCGATCGACCGGCACGCCGCTCGCCTGCCATGGGTGTGCCGGGCCGGCGCCGGCGTCGTCGACGAGCGCGAGCCGCTGCCCTTCCGGATCCTCGAACGGCAGGGTCAGCCTACCGTCCACCTCGCCCGGGGCGAACACGCGCGCGCCGGCCTCGGTCAGCCTCGTCCGCCACCAGGCGAGCGCTTCCGTGCCGCCGGCCACCCTCAGCCCGGTGCGCGCCACGCTGTGGCTGCCGCGATGCTCGGGCGCCGCCATCGCCCAGTCGAAGAAGGTCAGATCGGTACCGGGGGACCCCCTGCCGTCGGCGTAGAAGAGGTGGTAGGCGCGGACGTCGTCCTGGTTGACGGTCTTCTTGACCAGCCGCATCCCCAGCGTGTCGCGGTAGAAGGCGAGGTTCTGCTGCGCCTCGGCCGTGACCGCGGTCACGTGATGGATGCCCTCGAGCGTGGGGGTCATGCCGCTCCTCCTCGTCCTGTTCCTCCCTGCCGCCGCCCGCGACGCGATGGCGGCCCGCAGCGTCAGGCACGTCCGACTCTATGCCTCGACGGGGTGGCCCGGCGACCGCCCGAATACATGCTCGACACGCTCCCGACGTGGTCCGGGCGTGGCTGCCGCGGCGCCGCCAACGGTATCGTGGGCGGGCCCATGGACCGCCTCTTCGCGCTCTCAGGCGCCGTCACCATCTCCTTCTCCGCCATCCTGGTGAGGCTGGCGCACGTCTCGCCGTCGACCGCTGCCTTCTTCCGTCCGGCGTACGGGTTGCTGCCGCTGCTGGTGCTTGCGCTCGCCGTTCCCGGCTCGCGGCCGCGCAGCCTGAGGCGCCGGGCGGCCACCGTGGGGGCGGGCATGCTCATGGGGCTGGCGTTCGTGCTCTGGAACTACGCCATCGGCGACATCGGCGCCGGCGCCGCCACCGTGCTCAGCAACACCCAGGTCGTCTTCGTGGGGCTGGCCGCCTGGCTCCTGATGGGCGAGCGCCCCACCGGCGTGGCGTTCGTGGCGGTGCCCGTGGTGTTCGCCGGTGTGGCGCTGACCTCCGGCCTGGGGCTCCCGGGCGCCTACGGCAGCGCGCCCGTCCTCGGCGCCCTCTGGGCCCTCGCCAACGCCGTCGTGTACGCGAGCTTCCTGCTCCTGTTCAGGTCCCTCAACGGCTCCCGCAGCCTTCCGGCCGGACTGCTCTTCGACGCCTCGCTCGGCGCCGCGCTGTCCACGCTGGCGAGCGGCATCCTCACCGACCCCGGCTTCTCGCTGGCGTTCACGTGGCCCAGCCACGGCTGGCTGATCCTGCTGGGGCTGGGCCCGCAGGTAGTGGGCTGGCTGCTCATCCTCACCGCCCTGCCGAGGCTCCCCGCGCTGGAGACCTCCGTGACCCTGCTCGCCCAGCCCATGCTGACGGTGCTGTGGGGGCGGCTGATCTTCGCAGAGAAGCTCTCCTGGGTGCAGGCCGGCGGCGTCTCGCTGGTGCTGCTGGGGGTCCTCGCGCTGAGCCTCGGCGGCACCGTCCGCAGGCGTGCCGGGAGACGCGCCGAGGCCCGGGGCGCTGCGGACTGACCGCCGCGGAAGGAGTCCGCGGCCCGCCCCGGCGGCGGGCTGGGTCTCCAGGCAGGCGCTGCTCACGCGGACCTGCTAGCGTGAGCTCCATGGCACTCCTGAGACGGCTGTCGCCCCTCCTGCTCGTTCCCGTGCTGCTGGCCGCGTGCGCTCCGGCCGCCAGCGGCACCGCGCCCTCGAGCGCCTATCCCATCACCAGTCAGTCCATCGCCACCACGCCGGGAGGCACGCTGTACGTGCAGGCCCACTACACCTTCGCCGACTTCGGGATCGATCCCACCACGATCACCGGCATGATGTGGGTGCCCAGCGGTTACAACTCCGACGTCGCGGTGTTCACCACGAAGTTCGACCTCAGCAACGTGCAGGTCCCGCAGGGCTGGAGCCTGTCGCTCCTGCAGGTGCAGGCCAGCCGCACCACCGTCGAGGGCGCCCGCACCATCGACAAGAGCAGCACCGACTACACCCTGACGGCCCTGCTGCAGGTGAGAGCCAAGCCCGGGGCGGTCCCCGGCCCGTACCACCTGCGCGCCACGTTGAGCTACCAGAAGCAGACCAAGCCCCTCCGCGTGGACCTCACGGTCGAGCGCTGAGGCGCGGCCGGCGCGGCCAGGGGAGCGTCGGCCGGCGGCCCGGAGCGGCCCCCCGTGGGGCCGCGGACGAGCCGGCCGGTCGGCACACGGCGGTCACAGGTCGACGCCCTCGCGCGCCATGCCGCTCAGCAGCCAGCACCCCTTGCGGTCTCCGTGGCGGGCGCGCGCCAGGGCCACGGTGAAGCGCGCCGTGACGCCGGCGCCGTCCCGCGCGACGACCGTGGCGCGGGCGCTGTCGCCCCGCTGATCGAGCCCTTCGGCGTGGATGGCGGCGGCGTTCACGAGCGGCGCGTAGAGCTCGTTGACGAGCGCCCGGCGGAAGGCGTCCGGGCCGCCGATGGCGCTCCGCATACGGTCGGACGCGAAGGCGTGGAGCACGGCCACGCCGTGGTCCCGCTCCGGCTGGTGGGTGTCGGCGAGCGCGCGCACGACCGCCTCCAGCGCCTCCCGCGCGCAGAGCTCCGGGGAGGGCGCTTCGGGGCGCTGCGCGCGCTGGCGGCTCGTCACGGGACCGAGGCTCGCGCCTGCCGGCTCGGGCTCAGTGCGGCAGGGCGATGGAGATGAACTTGGTCTCCAGATACTCGTCGATGCCCCAGGGGCCGCCCTCGCGTCCCAGGCCGGACTGCTTGACCCCGCCGAAGGGCGCGTAGGGCACGCTGGGGACGCCGTCGTTGACGCCGACGATGCCGTACTCGAGAGCCTCGGAGACGTGGAAGGCGCGGCTCAGGTCGTTGGTGTAGATGTACGCCGCCAGACCGTAGGGGGTGTCGTTGGCCATGCGCACCGCGTCCGCGTCCGCGTCGAAGGTGAGGATGGGGCTGACCGGCCCGAAGGTCTCCTCCTGCATGAGCTGCATATCGGGCGTGACGCCCAGCAGCACCGTGGGCGCGAAGTACAGCCCGCCCGTCGCCTCGCCGCCCCGGACCGCCGTCGCGCCCTTGGCCAGCGCGTCCTGCACGTGCTGCTTGACCTTGGTGAGGCCGGCCTCGTCGACCAGCGGGCCGATGTCGGTGCCCTCGTCCAGCGGGTCGCCCACCACCAGCTTCCCGGTGGCCTCGGCATAGCGCTCCACGAACGCCTCCTGGATCCCCTTCTGCACGTAGATGCGGTTGGTGCACACGCACGTCTGCCCGGCATTGCGGTACTTGCAGGCGACCACCTGCTCCACCGAGCGCTCCAGGTCGGCGTCGTCGAACACCAGGTAGGGCGCGTGCCCGCCCAGCTCCAGCGAGATCTTCTTGACCGTGGCGGCCGACTTGCCGTAGAGGATCTTGCCCACCTCGGTGGAGCCGGTGAAGGTCACCTTGCGGATGCGCGGGTCCGCCATCAGGGCGTCGGAGACCGGTACCGGGTCGAGCGCCGGCAGCACCTGCAGGGTGCCCTCCGGGCCGCCCGCCTCCAGCCACAGCTCGCCCAGCAGCAGCGCCGACAGCGGCGTCTGCTCGGCGGGCTTCAGCACGAAGCTGCAGCCCGCGGCCAGCGCCGGCGCCGCCTTGCGCGTCACCATCGCCAGCGGGAAGTTCCACGGCGTCACCCCGTACACCGGCCCCACCGGCTGGCGGATCGCCAGCAGCCGCTTGTTCGCCACGTGCGAGGGGAAGGTCTCGCCGTAGACGCGCTTGGCCTCCTCGGCGTACCAGCGCACGAAGCCCGCGGCGTAGCTCACCTCGCCGCGCGCCTCGCGGATGGGCTTGCCCATCTCCCGGGTCATGGTGCGCGCCAGCCGCTCCTGGTTCGCCATCATCAGCTCGAACCAGCGCATCAGCACGTCCGAGCGGTCGAAGGCGCTCACCTGCCGCCAGCTCTGGAAGGCATCCCACGCCACCTGCGCCGCCGCCCGCCCCTCGGCCGCCCCGCAATCGGCGACCTCGGCCAGCGCCTCGCCCGTCGCCGGGCTCTTCACCGTGTAGCTGGACCCTGCGTCGTGCCACGCGTCCGTGAGGAAGCGACGTTCCACGTTCCGAAGCGATTCCATGCGCCAGTCTAGCAACGGCGCCGGCCGGCGCCGGTCGTGGCCGCGCGGGCGCGGAGCGGGCGCCGCGCGGTCACGACCCGTCCGGGCCGTCCTCCTCCAGGCGCCAGAGGTCGTCGACCCGCTCGCGGCGCCGGGCCAGACGGGGCCTCCCCGCCTCGATCACCACCTCGGCCGGCCGCAGGCTGGAGGCGTAGTTGGAGGCCATGGCGAAGCCGTATGCGCCCGCCTCTGCCACGGCCAGCAGCGTCCCGGGTCGCACCCCTGCCAGGTGCCGGTCCCGCGCCAGGCGGTCGGCGTTCTCGCACAGCGGGCCGTCGACATCGACCAGCGCAGGCCCGGCGCCGTCGCCTGCCTGGCGTCCGGCGGGCGCCGACCCGGCAGCGTCCCCACCCACCACCCGCAGCGGGTGGTGGGCGTCGTAGAGCGCCGGCCGGATCAGCTCCGCCATGCCGGCATCGGCGATGACGTGGCTGCGTGGACCGCTGTCCTTCACGTGTAGGACGCGTGTCAACAGGACGCCGGCATCGGCGACGAGGAAGCGCCCGGGCTCGACCAGGAGCGCCGTGCCCAGGCGCTCGGCGATGGCGCGGGCGCGTGCGGCGAAGGCCGCCAGCGGGAAGTCGGGCACCGCGAAGCCGCCACCGAGGTCGAGCAACGGCAGCCCGGGCAGCGCCGCGTAGAGCGGCTCCAGGACGTCCAGGACGGCGTCGTAGACGGTCAGGTCGCGGATCATCGAGCCGGCGTGGACATGGAAGCCGGCCAGCTTGCCGGCCGCGGCCACCTCCCGCCCCAGGGCCAGCGCCGCTTCCGCGGGCAGGCCGAACTTGGAGCCGGGGGCGCCCGTCGCCAGGTGCTCGTGCGTTCCCGGATCGAGCCCCGGGTTGACGCGCACGAGGAAGCGTGCCGCCGCGCCGCTGGCTGCCCAGCCGCGCCACTGCCCGGGCGAGTCCAGGCTCACGAGGCCGGCCCCCAGGTCCGCCGCGCGGCCGATCAGGGCGGCGTCCTGCGCGGGGCCGCCCACGAGGATGCGTTCCGGCGGGACGCCCGCCCGGGCGGCGCGCTCCAGCTCGCCAACCGTGATGACCTCGGCTCCCGCGCCCAGGGAGGCCAGGCGCCGCAGCACGGCGCCGTTGGGGTTGGCCTTGACCGCGTAGAGGACGGCGGCCCCTGGCAGCGCGCCCTGCACCGCGACCAGGCGCCGTGCCATGCGGTCGAGGTCGTAGACGTAGGCGGGCGTGCCGAAGCGCCCGGCGATGGCGGTCAGGAGAGCGTCGTCCGGGGGGTGGGTCATGGCGATGCGGCGAGGCTAGCACGCGCTTCGGACGCCGATGACGGCGTGTCTGGCCGTCGGCCGACGGGGGAACGCGTCAGCCCACGCCGGATATGCTGTTCCGCATGAACAGACAGATCCGGCGCGAGCAGGCGAAGCAGGACCGCAAGGCGGTCAAGGAGAAGCAACGCAAGCGCGCCGCCCGCCGCGCGCGGCTGCGTTCGGTTCGCCAGAGCCGCGGCGAGGGGCGCAAGGAGAGCCGCAAGACGGGCGCGGGCGGCGGCTCGGCCAAGGCGACCACCAACGAGCAGCGCAAGCGGCTCCCCGGCAGGTTCTCCGGCATCCTGATGATCGCCACGGTCTTCTTCATCGTGCTGCAGGCGGCCGTGCCCGCCAAGCAGGCCACCACCCTGAACAGCGTCACGGGCGCCGGCTTCTTCGTGCTCTTCGGCTACTTCTCGGAGCTCTACCTGGAGCGTCGTGGCGCCGGCCGGGCGCTGCTGATGACACTGGTCTCCGGCGTGTTGCTGGTGGTGGGCGTGAGCGCGGCGAAGCTGCTGCAGCCGGCACTCGGGATGGACTGGCTGATGATGGGCCTGGCGCTCCCCGGTGTGGTCGCGGGCGCCTTCCTGGGGCGGCTGGTGTTCTTCAACGCCCCCGGGTAGAGCGCCTGCCGTGAAGGTGTCCCCGGACGAGGCCAGCCGCCGCCAGGCGAACGCGGGAGCGGGCGAGGCGCCGGGCCGCACGCGGCCCGCCGGCGCGCGCGCGCCGACCGCTCTCGTGGGCGCCATGGTCGAGGAGCTGGAGGCCCTGCTCGACGCCGTGGAGGATCCGCGGCGGGAGCGGCTGGGCCCCTTCGAGGTGACCTCCGGGGTGCTGGAGGGCCAGCCGGTGCTGCTGGCACACTGCGGCATCGGCAAGGTCAACGCTGCCGCGCTGACCCAGGCGTTGCTGGCGCGGGGGGCCGTGCGGCTGATCTTCACGGGCGTGGCCGGAGCGGTGCGGCCGGGCCTGCGGGTGGGCGATCTGGTGGTGTCGAGCGACGCCGTTCAGCACGACGTGGACGTCACCGCACTGGGGTACGAGCCGGGACGCGTGCCGGGGGAGCCGCTCGCCTGGCAGGCGGACGCCGGGCTGCGGCGCCTGGCGCTGGAAGCGGCCGCCGAGCTGGCGGGCGTTCAGGCCGTGGACGGGCGCGTCGCCTCCGGCGACCAGTTCGTGGCGGACGTGGCGCGCGTCCGGGTGTTGCGGGAACGCTTCGGCGCCGACTGCGCGGAGATGGAGGGCGCCGCCGTGGCCCAGGTCTGCGCCAGGTGGGGCGTTCCCTTCGTGATCATCCGGAGCATCAGCGACACCGCAGACCAGGACGCGCACGTCGACTTCCGCTCGTTCACGCCGCTGGCCGCGGCTCGGGCCAAGCGCGTGGTGCGCGGCATCCTGCGGCGGCTGTGAGCCGGCAGGCCGGCCGGTGCGGGCGGGCCGCCCAGCATGGCTAGGATCCTCATCGCGATCGGGCTGGTGCTGGTGGCGCTGGGGCTGGCGCTCGCCTTCCTCCCCCGCGCCTTCGCGTGGTTCGGGCACCTTCCGGGCGACGTGCGCATCGAGACCAGGCACGGCGTGGTGTTCATCCCGCTGGCGTCGATGCTGGTGGTGAGCGTGCTCGGCAGCGCGCTGCTGAACCTCGTGGCGTGGATCGTCCGCAAGCTGTGGTAGCGGCGATGCGCCCCGGGGCTGCGCCCGCCGCGGAGCCGGGACGCCGCCGGCCCAGGGCGTAGCCTGCCGCTTCCTGGACGGCCCTGCACCGGGCGTACAATGAGGAACCGTGACCAGGGTGTGGGCGGGCCGCCCGACCCGACCGTTCCCAGCTGCTCCCGGCGCCGCGCGCTAGGCGCCTCGTGAGAGGACACGACAAGCATGAGTGACGTACTGGACGAACTACTGAACCTCGATCGCTCTCAACTGGGCGCGGACGAGTTGCGGGAGCTCAACGAGACCGAGCTGCGGGAGTGGCTCGAGTCGCTGGACTACGTTCTGGCCAGCGGCGGGCCCGAGCGGGTCAAGGCCATCCTCGACAGCCTCGAGCGCCACGCCTACAAGCACGGCGTGCCCATCCCCTACATCGCCACCACGCCCTACATCAACACCATCGGCGTGGACGAGCAGCCCGACTACCCGGGTGACCTGGGCCTCGAGGAGCGCGTCACCAACCTCATCCGCTGGAACGCCATGGCCATGGTGGTGCGCGCCAACAAGTACTCCGCCGGGATCGGCGGGCACATCGCCACCTACGCTTCGGCGGCCACGCTCTACGAGGTGGGCTTCAACCACTTCTTCCGCGGTCCCCAAGCGGGCGCCGACGCGGACCTGGTGTACTTCCAGGGGCACGCCAGCCCCGGCATCTACGCGCGCTCCTTCCTGGAAGGCCGCTTCCCGGTCGAGGCCATGCGCAACTTCCGGCGGGAGCTGCAGGACGAGCCGGGCCTGTCCTCGTATCCCCACCCGTGGCTGATGAAGGACTACTGGAACTTCCCCACCGTGTCGATGGGTATCGGGCCGCTGGCGTCGATCTACCAGGCGCGCTTCCGCCGCTACCTGGAGGACCGCGGCCTCTACGCCCCCGGCCGGGGCAAGGTCTGGGCCTTCGTGGGCGACGGCGAGACCGACGAGGTCGAGACCCTGGGCGCCATCCGGGTGGCGGCGCGCAACAAGCTCGACAACCTCATCTGGGTGGTGAACTGCAACCTGCAGCGCCTGGACGGCCCGGTCTACGGCAACGGCAAGATCATCCAGGAGCTGGAGGCCATCTTCCGCGGGTCGGGTTGGAACGTCATCAAGGTCGCCTGGGGGAGCAAGTGGGACGAGCTGCTCGAACGCGACCAGGACGGCGTGCTGGCGCGCCGATTCGACGAGATGGTCGACGGCGAGTCGCAGCGGTACGCGGCGTTCGGGGCACCCGAGCTGCGCGACCGCTTCTTCAACACCCCGGAGCTCAGGAAGCTCATCGAGGACTGGACCGACGACGACATCGCCCAGCTCAACCGTGGCGGGCACGACCCGGTGAAGATCTACGCTGCCTTCCAGCGTGCCGTCGAGCACAAGGGATCCCCCACGGCCATCCTCTTCCGGACGGTCAAGGGCTACGGCATGGGCGAGGCCGGAGAAGCCAAGAACGTCACCCACCAGCAGAAGAAGCTCGACGTGGACCAGATGAAGGCCTTCCGCGACCGCTTCAGTCTGCCCGTGAGCGACGAGGAGATCACCCGGTACCCCTTCTTCCGGCCCCAGGAGGACAGCCCCGAGCTGCGCTACCTGCTGGCGCGCCGTGAGGAGCTGGGCGGCTTCCTGCCTGCGCGTTCGCCCCGGTCCGAGCCTCTGGACCCGCCCCCCACGGAGAGCTTCGAGGAGTTCATGCAGGGCACCGAGGGCCGGGAGGTGTCGACCACCATGGCTTTCGTGAGCGTCCTGCGCAAGCTCCTGCGGGACGAGGCCTGGGGCAAGCTGATCGTGCCGATCGTGCCGGATGAGGCACGCACCTTCGGGATGGAGGCGCTGTTCCGCCAGATCGGCATCTACTCCAATGTGGGCCAGCTGTACGAGCCGGTCGACAGTGAGAACCTGCTGTTCTACAAGGAGTCGCGCGACGGCCAGATCCTCGAGGAAGGGATCACCGAGGCCGGCTCCATGGCGTCCTTCCTGGCGGCGGGCACGGCCTACGCCAACTACGGTGTGAACGCCGTGCCGTTCTTCATCTACTACTCGATGTTCGGCTTCCAGCGCATCGGGGACCTCATCTGGGCAGCCGGGGACAGCCGCGCCCGGGGCTTCCTGGTGGGCGGCACCGCCGGCCGCACCACCCTGGCCGGCGAGGGCCTGCAGCACCAGGACGGCCACTCGCACGTGCTCGCCTACAGCGTGCCCAACCTGCTGGCGTACGACCCCGCGTTCGCCTACGAGATCGCCATCATCGTGCGCGAGGGCTTGAAGCGCATGTACGCTGATCAGGACGACGTCTTCTACTACCTCACCGTAGGTAACGAGAACTACGCACAGCCCGCCGCACCCGAGCATCTGGACCGCGAGGCGCTGGAGCAGGGTGTCGTCAAGGGGCTGTACCTGTTCCGGCCGACCGGCAGGAAGCGCAGCAAGCTCCACGCCCAGCTCTTCGGCAGCGGCTCGATCATGAACGAGGTGCTCGAAGCACAGCGGATCCTCGAGGAGGACTACAAGGTCGCCGCCAGCGTGTGGAGCGTGACTTCGTACAAGGCCCTGCATGTGGACGCGCTGGAGGCGGAGCGCTACAACCGCCTCCACCCCGACGAGGCGCCGCGGGAACCCTTCGGCAAGCGCCAGCTCGAGGGCGCCAAGGGCGTGTTCGTGGCCGCCTCGGACTACATGAAGATCCTCCCGGATGCGCTCGCCCGGCACCTCCCCAAGCCGATCGTGTCGCTCGGCACCGACGGGTTCGGTCGCAGCGAGGCGCGCGAGGAGCTGCGCGAGTTCTTCGAGGTGAACGCCCGCCATATCGTGCTGGCGACCCTGCAGGCGCTTGCGACCGAGGGCGCGCTCGATGCGGCGTCGCTTCTGAAGGCCCGCCACGATCTCGGGATCGATCCGGGCAAGCCCAACCCCTACGTCGACTGAGGAACTGGAAAGGAAGCGCGCGTGGCAACGGAAGTCAAACTGCCCGAGGTGGGAGAAGGCATCGCGTCCGGTACCGTCGTGGGCGTGCTGGTCAGCGTAGGGGACGAGGTCGCGAAGGATCAGCCCCTCATCGAGCTCGAGACCGACAAGGCCGTGGTCGAGGTTCCCTCCACTGCCGCCGGTGTGGTGAAGTCCATCGCCGTGCAGGAGAATCAGGAGGCGAAGATCGGTCAGGTCATCGTCACGCTGGAGGATGCCGGCGCCGGCGCGGAGCCGGCGGCGGGGGGCGCTCCGCGGGCGGAGGAGCCGCCGCGGCAGGGGCCTGGGGCCGGGCAACAGCAGCCGGCGCCCGAGCAACCGGCCGAGCAACCGCCCCAGCAACGGCTCCAGCAGGCGCCCCAGCAACCGCCACGGCGGGCGCCGGCCCCCAGGCCTGCCGCCGGCGTCGACGGCGATGGCTCCCGGCTGGTGCCGGCGGCCCCGTCGGTGCGACGGCTGGCGCGCGAGCTGGGCGTCGACATCCGCCGCGTCCAGGGGACCGGCATCCTCGGGCGCGTGTCCGCCGGGGACGTCCGCACCGCGGCCGAGGGCGGCGTGGCGGCGGCTGCCGCGGCGCAGGGGCCGGCTCCGGTGGCGCTGCCGGACTTCTCCCGCTGGGGCGAGGTCGAGCGCCGGCCCATGAGCGGCATCCGCAAGGCCACGGTGCGCACCATGGCCACGGCCTGGGCGACCGTGCCGATGGTGACGCAGTTCGACAAGGCCGACATCACGGAGTTCGAGCGCTTGCGTCAGCGCTACAAGCCCCAGGCCGAGGCCATCGGGGCCAAGCTCACGCCCACCGCGATGCTCCTCAAAGTGGTGGCGGCAGCGCTGCGGCGCTTCCCGGACTTCAACGCCAGCATCGACATCGGCAGCCAGGAGGTCGTCTACAAGCGCTACGTCAACGTCGGCGTGGCGGTGGACACCGACAACGGACTGCTGGTCCCGGTCATCAAGGACGCCGATGCCAAGAACGTGCTCGAGCTCGCCAGGGAGCTGGGAGACCTCGCCGAGAAGGCGCGCAACCGCAAGCTCACGCCCGAGGACATGCAGGGCGGCAACTTCAGCGTCTCCAACCTCGGCGGTATCGGCGGGACCGGCTTCACGCCCATCGTCAACCCGCCGGAGGTCGCCATCCTGGGCGTCTCGCGCTCCGGCTACGAACCGGTCTACGACGAGCAGAGCGGCCAGTTCGAGGCGCGCCTGACGATGCCCCTGGCGGTCACCTACGACCACCGGCTCATCGACGGGGCGGCCGCGGCGCGCTTCCTGCGCTGGATCTGCACCGCCATCGAGGAGCCCTTCCTGATGGCGCTGGAAGGCTGAGCCGCTGGCGGCCCGGGCCGCCAGCGGCTCAGCCGCTCGTCGGCAACGAGAGCCGTCTGCAGCGAAAAATCTCAAGCGACTCTCATCGCGGACCGTGGTAGCATGGCGCGGTATGTCGGCCGTGATGGGTGCGCCTGAGCGCGTGCGGGAGAGGGACGAGCGGCTCGAGCTCCGGGCGACCGGCCTCACCAAGCGCTACGGCGGCCGCAAGGTCGTCGACGGTGTCGATATTCGCCTCCGGCGCGGCGAGGTCGTGGCGCTGCTCGGACCCAACGGGGCGGGGAAGACCACCAGCTTCTACATGATGGTCGGTTTCGTGCGCCCCAACGCCGGCAGCATCCGGTTGGGCGAGCACGACGTCACGCATTGGCCGATGCACCGCAGGGCCCGGCAGGGCCTCGGCTACCTGGCGCAGGAGCCGAGCGCCTTCCGCAAGCTGAGCGTGGAGGACAACCTCCTCGCCATCCTGGAGTTCCAGGGGATCGGCCGGGCCGAGCAGGAGAAGCGTGCCAAGGCTCTGCTGGATGAGTTCCACCTGCGTCCGCTGGCCAGGCGACGCGCCAACACCCTGTCGGGCGGCGAGCGCCGGCGGTTGGAGATCGCCCGCAGCCTCACCATCGAGCCGGACTTCATCCTGCTCGACGAGCCCTTCACGGGCGTCGACCCCAAGTCGATCCGCGAGATCCAGACGCTGGTCGCCGAGTTGCGCAAGCGGCGGGGCCTGGGGGTGTTGCTCACGGACCACAGCGTGCGTGAGACGCTGGCCATCGCCGACCGCGTCTATCTGATGTTCGACGGCACGGTCCGCTTCGACGGCACCCCGGAGCAGTTCGCGAACGATCCCGACGTACGCAACTACTATCTCGGCAACGATTACCAGATCTGAGGCGGCGGCGATGCGCGGTCAGGCACCACCCCCAGCCCCGCTCCGGGGCGCGTGAATGGCGTACGTTCTCGGGCTGATGCTGCTGCTGGGCGTGCTGGCCGGCTTCATCGCCTACATGGGCGACCGGCTGGGCACGTTCGTCGGGCGCCGCCGGCTGAGCCTGTTCGGGGCGAGGCCGCGCCGGACGGGCCAGATCGTGGGTGTGGTGGTCGGTATCGTCATCATGCTCACCACCCTGGGAGTCCTCTCGCTCGCGTTCCAGAACGCCACCCAGACGATCATCAACGCCCAGCGCACGGCCGACGAGCTGCAGCAGCTCCGCGCGCAGGAGAAGGTCCAGCAGGACAAGGTCACCGCGCTGAGCGACCAGCTGAGCAGCCTCAAGGACGAGCTGGCGCAGGCGCGGCAGACGATTCAAGACGCCCAGACGCAACGCGATGCCGCCTTGCAGGAGCGCGATCAGGCACGACAGGAGCGCGACAAGCTGGTGACCCAGCGGAACCAGCTTCAGGACCAGGTCGATCAGCTCAACGGCAAGGTCGACGCCGTGAACGGGCAGCTCAAGCAGGCGCAGGCCCAGCTCGCCTCGACCCAGTCCGATCTGCAGGCGGCGCAGCTGGCGCAGGCGCAGGCGCTCAAGGCGCGGGACAAAGCCCAGGCCGATGCCGCTCAGGCGCGCAAGGACGCCTCCCAGCTCCAGCAGGAGGTGCAGTCGGCGAAGGGCCAGCTGGACCAGGCGAATGCCCGCCTGACCACGCTGCAGGGCAAGCTATCGGCCTCCGAGGCCAGCCTGGCGAGCGTGGAGACCAAGCTCCAGACCGCGCAGGCAGGGCTGACCCAGGCTCAGAAGGCCCAGGCGGACGCCCAGGCCGCCCGTGACCAGGCCTTGCAGGAACGCGACAGCGCCCAGAAGCAGGCGGACGCGTTGCAGCAGCAGACGCAGGGACTGAGCGCGCAGATCGCACAGCTCAAGGGCGAGGTGGCCGATCTGCAGAAGCAGCAGACCCAGCTCCAGGGTCAGGCCGGCGCCCTGCGGCAGCAGAATCAGGGGCTCCAGGCACGCAACCAGGCGCTGTCGCAGGAGAACGCCACGTTCGTGCAGCAGAACCAGCTCCTGAGCGCCCAGAAGGATGAGCTTCAACAGCAGATCGGCGTGCAGAACCAGAAGGTGCAGGACATGCAGGCGCAACTGCAGGACCTCACGGGCAGGCTCGAGGACCAGGCGCGCAAGCTGACGCAGGTCACCGCCGAGTACAACCGGGCCACCAGCGGCGACGTCACGTTCCAGAAGGACGAGCTCATCTATGCCGGACCCATCTACGCGCAGGACCCCGCCGCGATCAAGGACGAGCTGACGAAGTTCATCGCCGACGCCACCACGTACGTGGCGCGGCGCGGCGTGGAGAAGCTCAGGGTGACGCCACAGCAGTTCAACAGCCTGGTCGACGTCATCGCGCAGACGCCGGGCTCGGACCTGGTGCGGCTCATCAGCCCGCGCAACCAGTTCAGCTCCACGGTCGACGTGACCGTGGAGGCCATCGAGAACACCAAGCTCTTCGACAAGGGGCAGCTCGTGGTCAGCAGTCAGATCCACCTGGGCTCGGCCAACCTGCCCGCCAGCCAGGACGAGATCCGTAACGCGCTGACGCAGCTCAAGGGGGACGCGGTGCGCAAGCTACGCCGAGCGGGGCTCGACGAGATGCAGGTGCCGGACTTCGGCTCCGTCACCGACGACGTGTTCACCAGCCTGCTGCTCAGGCTGCACGGTCCGCACAGCATCGGGCTGGTCGCCACCAACGACATCTACCGTGCCGGTCCCGCCAAGCTGGCGCTGATGGTCCTCTACTGAGCAGCCCGCGCCCGGGCGGCCGTGAAGGCCACCAGCCGGTCGTCGGGGTCTCGCGCGAAGAAGCGCACGTCCCCCGCAGGGGACGGCGGCACGTCCAGCTCCACGCTCAGCGCGCGCAGGCGCTTGAGCAGCGCCTCGGGGTCGGGACAGGCGAAGGTGAGGAGCAGACCCTCGCTCTGGGGCGGCGGGCCGTCGTGCTGCCGGAACTCCAGGGTCGCCGTGCCGACGCGGACCCGCAGGCGCCCCGACGCCTCGTCCGTGACCGCCAGTCCCAGGTCGCGCACGTAGAAATCGCGGGTGGCCGCCAGGTCGTGGGCGGGAAGGCTGGGTACGAGCGCGCTGGGCGGCCGGGGGCGGGGCGGAGCCGGGGGCATGCCACCGTCCTACCACTTCGCCGGGGGCGCCGACATGGCCGGAGCACGCCGTTTCGTAAGCTGGGGCCATGGCAGGCGCGAACATCCTCGTCGCCGACGACGCCGAGGGGCACAGGATGCTGCTGGAGATGCTCCTCAGCGCCGATGGCCACGTGGTCCACACCGTTGCCGACGGACGTGAGGCGCTGGAGTACCTGAAGACCGAGACGCCCGATCTGGCCATCCTCGACGTGGCCATGCCCGGCATCAGCGGCATCGACGTATGCCATCGCATGAAACGCGTTGCACGCCTGAAGGGCGTGCCGGTCGTCATCCTCACGGCGCTGACGGACGGGCGCACCCAGGAGATGGCGCGCATGGCCCGGGCGGACGCCGTGATCACCAAGCCGCTGGAGGGCAAGGACTTCCGGGCGGCGGTGAACGCGTTGCTGGCGCGAGCCGACGACGCGGGCTGAGACGGCGGACCGGGAGGGAGCGCTCAGGCCGTGCGCTGGCGCACGGCCTCGAACAGCAGCACCGCGCCCGCGACGGCCACGTTGAGGCTGTCCGCCGAGCGGCTGCGCATGGGGATGGCGACGCGCCGGTCGGCGGCCTCCAGCCAGGCCGCCGCCAGGCCCCGGTCCTCCGCCCCCACCACGATCGCGGTGCCGCCGCGGTAGTCCGCGGTCCAGTGCGGTTCCTCGGCGTCCGGCGTGGCCGCGATGACCCGAACGGGCAGGGACCGGAGCCAGGCGCGGGCGTCATCGCCGTCCGCCACGGCGACCGGCAGCGCGAAGACGCTGCCCATGCTGGCGCGGATGACGTTGGGGTTGCCGAGGTCGGTCCCGCGGCCGGTGAGCACGACGGCGTCCACGCCGGCCGCGTCCGCGGTCCGGAGCAGGGCGCCGACGTTGCCGGGCTTCTCGAGGCCGTCCAGGACCAGTATGAGTGGGTTCGGGCCGGGGGCGAGGGCTGCCGGCTGCCGTGCCTGCCACGCCGCGACCGCGGCGACGCCGTCCGGTCCCTGTCGCAGCGTCAGGCGCGCGAAGGCGCCCTCGGACAGGAACGCCACCTCCGCGCCGGCCGCCTCGGCGTCGCGCACCAGCAGGTCGAGGGCGGCGGGCTCGGGACCCAGCTCGGGACAGAGCAGCAGCGAACGCACGGCCACGCCGGCCGCCAGCGCCCTCGCCACCTCGCGCGCCCCCTCGATGAGGGTCAGGCCCGTGGCGTCGCGTGCGCGCCGCGCTTTCAGCGCCGCGGCCTGCTTCACCAGCGGGTTGCGCGCGCTCTCCACGCGGCGAGGGGACGGCATGCGGCATTGTAACGACGAAGAGGATGCGTCCTGGCCGGTAGACTCGCGCCATGGAGCCGCTCATCGAAGCCTCGGACCTGCTCTCCCGCCGGGACGACCCACGCTTGCGCGTGCTCGACGCGCGCTTCGAGCTGCTGGACCCGGCCGCGGGGCGCCGACTCTACCGTGACGGGCACGTCCCGGGCGCTCTGTTCGTCGACCTGGACGAGGACCTTTCCTCGCCTCAGCCGCCCGGGAGCGCCGGCGGGCGCCACCCCCTGCCGGACATGCGGGCCTTCGTGCAGGGCCTCGGCGCGCGCGGCGTGGGCGACGAGCACGAGGTGGTGGTGTACGACCAGGGCGGCAGCATGTTCGCGGCGCGGGCGTGGTGGATGCTGCGCTATGTCGGGCACGGCAAGGTGCGCGTCCTCGACGGCGGCTTCCGGGCGTTCTTGGAGGCGGGAGGCGAGCCCGTCACCGAGGTGCCGTCCTACCCTCCCGCCGGCCTGAGCCTGCGATTGCGACCGGAGATGCGCGCCGAGCGGGCAGACGTGCGCGCGCGCCTCTACGACCCGGCCGTGGCCATCGTCGACGCCCGCGCGCCGGAGCGCTATCGCGGCGAGACCGAGCCGCTCGATCCCAGGGCCGGGCACATCCCCTCGGCCCTCAACCTGCCGTACGAGCGCACCTTCGACGCCGGCGGCCGCTTCCTGCCCGCGGCGGAGCTCCGGGAGCGCCTCGCCGCGGCGGTCGAGCGGGGCGAGGTGATCAGCTACTGCGGCTCCGGCGTGAGCGCGGCTCACAACGTGCTGGCCCTGGAGGCCGCCGGCGTGGCCGGAGCGCGGCTCTACGTGGGCTCCTGGAGCGACTGGTGCAGCGCCGGGGACGCCCCCATCGCGCTCGGCGACGAGCCGGCCGGATAGACGCCGGCGCTGCCGGTCCCCGCCGTCGGGCCTTCGGCGTGCCGCTGCCTGCCGGTCCGCCGGCCGGGCGCGCTAAGATGGACGGACACGCATGGGCGAACACGAACACAGGGCAGCGTCCGGCGTGGCGGGCGGTGGCATCTGGGAGGGGTTCTTCCACGACGTCCCGCATGGCTTGGTGGTGTTTCGGGCCATCCGCAACGACAGCGGCCGCCTGCGCGATTTCGAGTGGGTGGACGTGAACCCGGCGGCTACGGAGATCCTGCGCGCACCGGCCGACGAGCTGATCGGCCGGCGGCTTCGCAGCGTCTACCCGGATCATCTCGACCCCCGTCTGCTACGCCGGCTGGCGTCGGCCATGGTGGGGGGCAGGGTGCGGGAGTTCGAGTACGCCGTGCCGGCGCCGGCGGGCCGGGCGCGCCGGGTCGGAGACGCCGACGACGGCGCGGGCGAGGACGAGGGGCCGGCCACCTGGTGGTACTCCGTGACCGTCGTGCCCGCGGGGTCCGAGCACCTGGTGGTGCTGTTCCGCTCCATCACCGACTACAAGGACGTGCTCCGTCAGGCCGTCCAGATGATGAACCACGACGACCTCACCGGGCTGGCCAACCGCCGCCACCTCAAGTCGCGCTTCTGGGTGTGGCGCAAGCGTCGCCTGCGGATGGCGCTGATCTTCTTCGACCTCAACGGCTTCAAGGTGGTCAACGACATGCACGGTCACGAGACTGGCGACCGGGTCCTGGGCGTGATCGGTCAGCGGCTCAAGCAGAACGTGCGGCCCGGGGAGATGGTGGCGCGCATCGGCGGGGACGAGTTCGCCGTGCTGCTCGGCGACGCCGACGTGGGCACGCTCGAGCGGGTGGCCGAACGGCTCATCCAGTCCGTCGAGGAGCCCATCCACCTGCTCGACTACACGGTGCAGCTCAGCGCCAGCGCGGGCGTGGCGCTCTACCCCGACGACGCCGAGTCGTTCGAGGGGCTGCTGGGTCGCGCGGACGAGCGCATGTACCGGCACAAGCGCGAGCGCGGCGAGGCCCGCCGGCACGCCTGAGAGACGTCGCACGGCACGGCGGAGGGCCGGCGGGGCCGGTGCTATGCTCGCCCGCATGGACATTCTGGTGATGGGCGCCGGCGCCGTCGGCGGCTACTTCGGGACGCGCCTGGCGCAGGCCGGCCATGGCGTCGCGTTCGTCGCCCGCGGCGCGCAGCTGGACGCGCTCCGCTCGGGCGGCCTGCGGCTCCAGAGCACGCTGGGGAACGCCCACCTCTCGCCGGTCGAGGTCGTGGCGGATCCGGCCGATGTCCCGCCTGCGGACCTGGTGCTGTTCACGGTCAAGGCGCAGGACGGCGAGGACGCCGCCCGGAGGCTGGCGCCGGCGGTGGGCGCGGAGACGCGGGTGCTCACCCTGCAGAACGGCGTCGAGGGCGTGCCGCTGCTGGAACGGCACTTCGGCAAGGAACGCACCTGGGGCGGCGTGGCGTACATCGAGGCCTTCGTGACCGCGCCCGGCGAGATCCGCCACAAGAGCCCCTTCGCCCGCATCGTGTTCGGAACGCTCGCCGCGGAGGACGCGCGTGCCCGCGAGGCGCTGGACGCCTTCCGGGGGGCCGGCATCGACGCCACCCTGGACCCGCATCCGCTGCAGGCCGTGTGGCGCAAGTGGATCATGATCTGTGCCTTCAGCGGTGTCACCGCGCTCACCCGCAGACCGATCGGCGAGATCGTGGCCCGCGACGAGACGCGTGAGCTCTTGCGCCGGGCGGTGGCCGAGGTCGCGGACCTGGCCGCCGCGAGCGGCGTCGGGCTTCCGCCAGACGTCGTCGATGCCACCATGAGCCTGATGTCCGAGAGCTTCCAGCCGTCCATGACGTCGTCCCTGGCGCAGGACCTGGCGGCCGGGAGGCGGCTCGAGCTGGAGGCGCTCAACGGTGCGGCATCGCGGTTGGGGCGGCAGCTCGGTGTCGCCACCCCCGTCAACGACGTCATCTACGCCGCCCTGGTGCTGCACGCCGGCGGTGCCGCGTGAGCCTGCGCCGCTGCGCCTGGGCCGAGGGCGACCCCCTGCTGCGGAGCTACCACGACGAGGAGTGGGGCGTTCCGCTCCACGACGACGATCGCCTCTTCGAGATGCTGATCCTCGAGGGCTTCCAGGCGGGACTGAGCTGGCTGACGGTGCTGCGCAAGCGCGACGCCTTCCGCCGCGCCTTCGCCGGCTTCGTGCCGGCCCGGGTGGCCGCTTTCGGACCGGAGGATGTGGCGCGCCTGGAGGGCGACCCGGGCATCATCCGCAACCGGGCCAAGATCCGTGCGGCCGTGCGCAACGCCGAGGCGTTCCTGCGAGTCCAGGAGGAGCGCGGCAGCTTCGACGCCTATGCCTGGGCGTTCGTGGACGGGGCCCCCTGCGTCGGCCGTGCGGCGACGGCAGCGGAGGTCCCGGCCGCCACTCCCGCCTCTCGCGCCTTCAGCGGCGATCTCAAGCGTCGCGGCTTCGCTTTCGTGGGGCCGACGGTCGTCTACTCCTTCATGCAGGCGACCGGCATGGTCATGGATCATACCGTCGAGTGCTTCCGCTTCCGCGCCCTGGCGCGGCCGTGACGTCCCGGCGGGACGCCGCGCTGGAGCGAACGCGCGCGCCCGGCCGCTGACGCGAAGCGCCGCCTCCCGCGGGGAAGCAGCCCGCTGCGTCCGCCAGCCGCGACGTCACGTTCGCGCGGCACCCGGCGGGTCCGGCGGGCGCGGCTATACTGCCCTCATCCATGAGCGATGACGCCAAGCGCGGCTACACCATGCTCGCCCGCCTGTTCCTGGTGATCGGCGGCGGCTTCGCGCTCCTCGCCCTGCTGCAGAGGACCGGCACGGTGCACATCTTCCACGGCGACCCCCTGGGCCTGGCAGTGCTGGTCCTGGTGATCGGGGTGCTGCTGTGGTGGACGGTGCGCACCGCGCCGCCTCCGCCCGTCGAGGAGGACGACGAGGAGACGGGCGAGGCGTAGGGGCGAGGCCCGGGGCGCGCAGCGCGGGTGCAGTCCGGTCGGGGACCCGGCTCAGGGCCGGGAGAGCGTGAACAGCAGGGTGCGCTGGTGGTCGCCGCCGACCGCCGGGCTCTGGACGCGGAAGCCGAGGCCGTAGGCCCGCCAGCCGCCGGTGGCGGTGCCGCTGGCGATGACGGGGCGCTGTGCCGCGGTGGCCCAGTCCGGGGAGGCGTCGACGTCGTACTGCAGGTGCGGGCCGTCGCCGCCCGTCTCATCGACGGTGAGCGTCCAGGAGCTGTTGGCGAAGACGTCGATGGTGAGGTGGTCGGGGGTGACGGTGTCGCCGGCGATGGTGAAGTCCACCGACCGGGCGTCGCTCGCCGCGGACTGGTCGATGCGCAGCCGGAGGACCGTGGGGATGTGCACGGACACGGTCTGCTCGGCGGTGGTCTGGGCGTGCGCCAGGGCCGGCAGGACGGCCAGCAGGAGCGGCGCGATCAGGCGTACGAGGTGTCGTTGCAGCTGGCGCATCCGTCGTCCCCCTTCGTGGACGGATGCAACCGGGTGCGGTCTGGAGCGCGCGTGCACGGGCCGCCGGGCCCGCTGCCGCGGTACCAGGTCCGGCCGGTTGCATCACTGGCTCCCCGAGTCCCTTGATGCCCATATCGGGTGTCTCGGTTCATCGCCTCCGAACCTTTCGGTCGTTGGCGCCGAGCTGGCGTCCCACACGGGAAGAGCGCCGCATCGGCTGTGCGATGGGCGCTCGAACGGGCTGCACGACGGCACGCGACACGGTGCCGCGTTCCTGTGCGAGGCCGGTTGCGCTACTAGCTCCACCCGATCCAAGCGCCCAAGTGCAGACCGGGTTTCAACGCTTCCTCGAAGGGCAGCATAGCGCTCCTGTCTTACGGAACTCTTACGCTGCCCCCGCCCGTCCGCCCGGCGCCCGCCGCGCGGAGGCGAGGAGCCTGTGTGAGATATCTTACATCCAGCCGCGCTGCCGCACACGCGCGGCAGCGCGGGGCGTGCCGAGCGGGCCGGGCCGGCGCCGCCCGCGCGTTGCCCCGGCGGCCCGGCTGCGGTAACAATGACCGGATGCGAGTGTCGATCGAGCTGGTGCCACGCGATGAAGCGTCCCTGGCCGACCAGCTCCGGGAGGTCGCGGAGGCGTTCCCGTTCGTGGACACGGTCAACCTTCCGGATATCCTGCGCTTCCCCTTGCGGAGCTGGCAGGGGTGCGCCCAGGCGCGCGCCGTGGTGCCGCACGCCATCCCCCATCTGCGCGCCATGGACGTGGACCTGGAGCGGCCGCTCAAGGCCGCACCGTGGATCCGGCGGCACGGCATCGACGAGGTGCTGGTGATCTCCGGCGACGCGCCGAGCGACATGAGCAAGGCGGTCTACGGCTCGAGCCCCGTGCAGGTCATCCGCAAGGTCAAGCGCGAGCTGCCGGGCGTGCGCGTGTACGCCGCCCTCGACCCCTACCGTCAGGCCTTGCGCCGCGAGCGCGACTACGTCCTGCAGAAGCTGGAGGCGGGAGCCGACGGCCTGTTCACCCAGCCGTTCTTCGACCTGCGGCTGCTGGAGGTCGTGGCGGACCTGATGGGCGAGGTCATCGACGCCCGGGTCCCGGTGTTCTGGGGCTTCACCAGCGTCGTCGGGCGGCGCTCGGCGCGCTACTGGGAGACGCGCAACGGCGCCGTGTTCCCCCGCGGCTTCGAGCCCAGTCTGGAGTGGAGCCGGGGGCTGGCGCGCCGGGCGCTGGCGCTCGCCCGCGAGCGCGATCTCGACGTCTACTTCATGCCCATCCGCATCGGCCCGCGCGCCTACCTCGAGGGGGTCCTGGGGCGCGATGCGGTGGCACCGGCCGCGGGCGGGCGGTGAGGCTCCTGCGGCGGCGGACACGGTGAGCCCGCCCGGCGGGGGAGCCGCCCGCGAGCCGCCGGACGGGGCGCCGCTGAGCACGGCCTGGAAGGCCCTGCGCGCGCGCGTCGGGGGCCTCGCGGCGGGCCTGCGAACGGTCCCGTCGGCCGCGGGTTGGGCCGAGAGCGCGCTGTGGGCCGCGCTGCTGCTCGCGGTCGCCGCGCCGCTGGCGTGGGCGGGCGACCTGGTCGGCTTCCGGGCGCCGGCGGCGCTGGGCCCGCGCACGTTGCTGCTGCCGTTCCTGGTACCGGCCCTGCTGGAGGAGTGCCTGTTCCGCGGTCTGCTGCTGCCGCATCCGACCGCCTCGGGCGTCCCCGCGGAGCGCCGCGCCCGCTGGTGGGCGGCGTCCCTCACGCTCTACGTGGTGGCGCACCCGCTGGCCGCGGCGCTGCTCCGTCCCGGCGCGCGGGGGGTCTTCGACGCGCCCGCCTTCCTCCTCGAGGCCGGCCTCCTGGGCGTCACCGCCACCGCCCTCTACGAGCGCAGCGGCTCGCTGTGGCCGGGCGTGCTGCTGCACGGCGCGCTGGTCGCCGCCTGGCTCAGCCTCGGGGGCCTGGCCCTGCTGTCGGGCTGAGGGTCGCGGTCAGTCGGGCTGGTAGGCGAGCGACGGGCCCAGCCAGCGCTCGACCTCGCTCACGGCCATGCCCTTGCGGGCCGCGTAGTCCTCCACCTGCTCCCGGGTCAGCTTGCCCACGTCGAAGTAGCGCGCCTTCGGGTGCGCCAGGTACAGCCCGGCGACGCTGGCCGCGGGCGTCATCGCCATCGACTCGGTCAGGCGCACGCCGCAGGTGGCGTCCGCGTCCAGCAGCCGGAACAGCGTCGCCTTCTCGCTGTGGTCGGGCTGGGCGGGGTAGCCGGCTGCGGGCCGGATGCCCCGGTAGCCGCCCCGGAGCAGCGCCGCGCGGTCGAGACGTTCGTTCGCGGCATAGCCCCACAGCTCGCGGCGCACGCGAGCGTGCAGGTGCTCGGCGAGCGCCTCGGCCAGGCGATCGGCCAGCGCTTTCGTGAGGATCGCGTGGTAGTCGTCGTGGGCGGCTTCGAACGCGGCGGCCAGGGCGTCGGCGCCGATGCCCGCGGTGAGGGCGAAGCCGCCGACCCAGTCGGGCGTCCCCTCCGGCGCCAGATAGTCCGAGATCGCCAGGTTGGGCTCGCCGGCACGCTTGCGGGTCTGCTGCCGCAGGCCGTGGAGCACGCCGGCCGGGCGGTCGCGGCGGTCGTCCCGCCACACCACGATGTCGTCGCCCCGGCGGTTGGCGGGCCACAGCCCGACGACCGCCCGCGCCTGCAGCAACCGCTCGTCCACGATGCGGCCGAGCAGGGCCAGCGCGTCGGCGTAGAGGGTACGGGCCTCGGCGCCCTGCTCGGCGTCGTCCAGGACCTCCGGGAAGCGTCCGCGCAGCTCCCAGGCGTGGAAGAACGGCCCCCAGTCGATGACCTCGACGAGCGCGTCGAGGGGCACGTCCTCCAGCGAGGTGATGCCCGGCCGGGCCGGCGGCCGGACGTCGGCCTCCTCGGCCGCGAAGGGCAGAGCGTTGGCGCGCGCCTCGCCGAGCGCCAGCAGGCGGCGCTCGGCGCCGCGCTGTTCGTGCCGGCGCCGCAGCGTGGCGTACTGCTCGGCCACCTCGGCCGCCAGCGCGCCACGCCGCGCGGGATCGATGGCCCGGGCGGTCACGGACACGGCGCGCGAGGCGTCCGGCACGTGCACCGCCAGGCCCGCCTCGAACGCCGGGGCGATCTTCACCGCGGTGTGAACGCGCGAGGTGGTGGCGCCGCCGATGAGCAGCGGCAGCCGCAGGTCCTCCCGGGTGAGCACGCGGGCGACGTGCACCATCTCGTCGAGCGAGGGGGTGATGAGGCCGGAGAGCCCGACCGCGTCCGCCTGCTCGCGCCGGATGGCCTCCACGATGCGCTCGGCGGGCACCATCACCCCCAGGTCGACGACCTCGAAGCCGTTGCAGGCGAGCACCACGGAAACGATGTTCTTGCCGATGTCGTGGACGTCCCCCTTGACGGTGGCCAGCACCACCTTGCCGGCGCTGCGCACCTGGCCCTGCTCCGCCTCCAGGAAGGGCGTCAGGTAGGCGACCGCCCGCTTCATCACGCGCGCGCTCTTCACCACCTGCGGCAGGAACATCTTGCCCGAGCCGAAGAGGTCGCCGACCACGTTCATGCCGTCCATGAGCGGCCCCTCGATCACGGCCAGGGCCGACCCCAGCTCCTGGCGCCCGGCCTCGGCGTCCTCCTCGGCGTAGTCGGCGATGCCCTTGACCAGCGCGTGCTCGAGCCGCCCCGCCACGCCCTGCTCGCGCCAGGCCTGCGCGCGCGCCTGGCTGCGCGCCTCGGGCTCGGCGTTCTGGGCGACCTCGAGCAGGCGTTCGGTGGCGCCCTCCTTGCGGGCGAAGAGCACGTCCTCCACCAGCTCGAGCAGGTCCTCGGGGACCGCCTCGTAGACCTCGAGCAGCGCCGGGTTGACGATGGCCATGTCCATCCCCGCCTGCCGGCCGTGGTAGAGGAAGGCGGCATGCATGGCCTCGCGCACGCGCCGGTTGCCGCGGAACGAGAAGCTTACGTTCGACACCCCGCCCGAGACCAGCGCGCCGGGGAGCTCCCGCTTGATCCAACGCACCGCGCGCAGGTAGTCGAGGGCGTAGCGCTCGTGCTCCGCCATGCCGGTGGCGACGGTGAGGATGTTGGGGTCGAAGATGACGTCCTGAGGAGGGAAGCCGACGCCGTCGACGAGGATGCGGTAGGCGCGCTCGCACACGGCCACCCGGCGCTCGAAGGTGTCGGCCTGGCCGGACTCGTCGAAGGCCATCACCAGCACGGCCGCGCCGGCGCGCCGGCACACCGTCGCCCGGCGCCGGAACTCCGACTCGCCGTCCTTGAGGGAGATGGAGTTGACCACGCCCTTGCCCTGGAGGTGCTTCAGCCCTTCCTCCAGCACGCTGAAGTCGGAGGAGTCGAGCATCACCGGCACCCGGGCGATGTCGGGCTCGGAGGCGATGAGATCGAGGAAGGTGGCCATGGCGCCCACGCTGTCGAGCAGGCCCTCGTCCATGTTGACGTCGATCATCTGGGCGCCGCCCTCGACCTGATCGCGGGCGACGGCGAGGGCCGCCTCGAAGTCGCCTTCGCGGACCAGGCGCGCGAAGCGGCGCGAGCCGGAGACGTTGGTGCGCTCGCCGACGTTGACGAGGTTGGCGCCCGGGCGCACCACCAGGGGCTCGAGCCCGGCGAAGCGCGGCGAGGGCGGCGGCGCCTCGGGCTCGCGGGGGCGGTAGCGCGCCGCCGCCTCGGCGAACACCGCGATGTGCTCGGGGGTGGTGCCGCAGCAGCCGCCGATGACGTTGACCCAACCTTGCTGCAGGAAGCGCTCCATCACCGCCAGCATGTCGGCGGGCCCCTCGTCGTACCCCCCGAAGGCGTTCGGCAGCCCGGCGTTGGGGTAGGCCAGCGTGAACCGTCCCGTCAGCCTGGACAGCTCCTCGACGTGCGGCGCCAGGCCCGCCGGCCCCAGGGAGCAGTTGAGGCCGAAGGCGAGGGGCGAGGCGTGCTCCAGCGAGATCACGAACGCCTCGAGCGTCTGGCCGGAGAGGGTGCGGCCGCTGGCATCGACGATGGTGCCGGAGACGACCAGCGGGACCCGCGGGCCGCCTTCGCCGAACACCGTCTCCGCCGCGGCCACCGCAGCCTTGGCGTTGAGCGTGTCGAAGACCGTCTCGATGAGCAGCAGGTCGACGCCGCCTGCGATGAGACCGCGCATCTGCTCGGCGTATGCGCCGGCCAGCTGGTCGAAGGTGATGGCGCGGAAGCCGGGACGCTCGACGTCGGGGGAGAGGCTGGCCGTGCGGTTGGTCGGTCCGATCGAGCCGGCGACGAAGCGCGGGCGGGCCGCGGTGGCGAAGCGGTCGGCCGCCTCGCGCGCCAGCCGCGCGCCGGCCTCGTTGATGGCGCGGATCTCGCCGTCCAGCGCGTACTCCGCCAGCCCGACGGAGGTGGCGTTGAAGGTGTTGGTCTCGATGATGTCGGCCCCGGCGAGGAGGTACGCCTCGTGGATCCGGCGCACCTCGTCGGGGAGGGTCAGGTTGAGCACGTCGTGCGCTCCGAGGAGCGGCTTGGGATGGTCCGCGAAGCGCGCGCCGCGCACGGCCTCCTCGTCCAGCCGCAGGCGCTGGATCATGGTGCCCATGGCGCCGTCGAGGACGAGGATGCGCTCGGCCAGGCAGGCCTCCAGGCGTGCGCGCGCGTCCGAGACCACGGCCTACTCCACGTCCCGTCGGGCCACCAGCCACGCGGTCGCCGCCGCGAACACCACGGCGTAGCCGGCCATGACGGCGGCGGCGTGGGGGAGGGTGATGCCCTGACCGAGCAGGTTGCCCAGGGGCCCCAGGTCGGCCCCCTGCGGCGTGCCCGTGCTCTGGAGGAAGGGCTGGAGCAGGTGCCGGGCCGGCGCGTAGAGGTTGGCGTTGAAGAAGTAGTGGGGCAGGGCCTGCCATGCCTGCCTCAACCGCAGGGCCTGGAACACCGCGTTGTAGCGCGTCAGCGGGCGCAGCACGGAGAGCGTGTTGAGCACCGTGTAGAGGCCCTCCAGGAGCGCCGGCAGGAAGATCACCAGGATGATGCCGAGCGTGCCGCTCCGCACCAGGAACACCAGCAGGTAGGCCAGTAGCAGCGCGGCGAGGAGCTGCAGCCACTGCAGCCCGAAGAGGCCGGCGACCTGCCCCCACGGGCCCGCGAAGGTCGTGGGCAGGAACAGCGTGCCGAGAACGCCCGCGAGCGTGCCGACGATCAGGGCGCCGCCGAGCAACACCGCCAGCACGATCATGCCCGCGATCACCTTGCCCGTGAGCACGGCCATGCGGGCGGGCTGCACCGAGAAGACGGTCTTCCACATGCGCTGCGTGCGCTCCTCGCCGATGAACAGGCCGGCGAAGAGCGCCACCGCGATGATGTATCCGGTGGGGCTCATCAGCGCCGGGGCCATCAAGGCCAGCCGCGCCAGCCCGAAGGGAGAGGCGAAGCCCTGCAAGGCCTGCGCGATCTGCCCGCCCTGGTCCGCGAAGGATCCGCCCAGGTTGTGGTCCAGCACGGTCGCCGTGATCAACGCGACCGCAGGGAGCAGGACCCAGTAGAGGCCGGCCAGGAAGTAGAAGCGGCGCTTCCGGAAGCCCTTGAAGAGCTCCGCGCGCACCACGTTCGCCACGGCGGCGAGCATGGTGCCCGTCACGACGGCCGCCCCTCGGCGCCCACCAGCCTCAGGTAGGCGTCCTCCAGGCTGACGGCGCCGCGCCTGGCCTCCAGCACCTTGACCCCCTTCGAGGCGAGGCCCGAGAGCAGCTCCGGCGCGCGCGCCTCGGGCACGGCCACCCGCGCGCCCGCGTCACCGTGGGGCGAGGGCTCGAGGCCCATGTCCGCGAGCGCGTCGAGCAGGGCACGGCCGTCGATGGCCTCGAGCTCGTAGCTGACGGTGTTGACGCCCACGGCGCCGAGCAGCCCCTGGAGCGGGCCGTCGAAGCGAAGGCTGCCCTTGTCGACCGCCAGGATGCGCTCCACCAGCTTCTCGATCTCGGGCAGGATGTGGCTCGATATCAACACCGTCACGCCCTGGACGGCAACGGTCTTGAGCGCGGCCCGCACCTCGGCGATGCCCGCCGGATCGAGCCCGTTGGTCGGCTCGTCGAGCAGGAGCACCTTGGGCTTCCACAGCAACGCGCGCGCCAGCGCCAGCCGTTGCCGCATGCCCTGGGAGTAGGCGCGGACGCGCTTGTCCGCCGCGCGTTCCATGCGCACGAACTCGAGCACCTCGTCCAAGCGGCGCTCGGGCACGCCGCCGTGGAGGATGGCCGCGTGCCGGAGGTTGGCGCGGCCGCTGAGGTAGGGGTAGAAGCTCGGCTCCTCGATCATCGTCCCCACCTCGCGCAGGCTGGGGCCGGGCACGCGCCGGTCGAGCAGGCGGCAGCCTCCCCGGCTGGGCCGCACCAGCCCCGCCAGCATCCGCAGCGTGGTGGTCTTGCCGGCCCCGTTGGGGCCCAGGAAGCCGACGATCTCGCCGGGCTCGATGCTGAAGCTCAGGCCGTCCACCGCCAGCACGCGTCCGTAGCGCTTGGTGAGGCCCGCAGCGGCGATCGCAGTCACATGCCCTCCAGCGCCCGCCGTACGCCGGTGCCAGCGGCACCTGGCGCGGTCCGCGGCCTCTCGCCGCCGGGCGCGGACCCCATCTTATCCCGGCCAGGTCGGTGCTTTCCGGGCGGCGGGGCGTGTCGCTCGGGCCCGGCCTCACTCCGCCTTGGGCCCGCGGGCCATCAGGTCGCGGATGGCGTCCCGGGGGCGCTTGCCCTCGAACGCGACGCGGTAGACCTCCGCCGAGATGGGCAGGTCCAGGCGCAGCTCGGCGCCGAGATGATGCACCGCCGCGGCGGTCGGCAGCCCCTCGGCGGTGAGGCGTTCGGCCTCCAGCTCGTCCAGCGTGGCTCCGCGGGCGAAGCGGACGCCGGCAAGGTGGTTGCGGGACTGGGCGCTGACGCAGGTCGCCACCAGATCGCCCACGCCCGAGAGGCCGTAGAAGGTCCTCGGCTCGCCCCCGAGGCGCGTCCCCAGGCGCACGATCTCGGCCAGGCCGCGGGTGAGGATGAGGGCCTTGGCGTTGTCGCCCAGCCCGAGGCCGTCGCAGATGCCCGCCGCCACGGCGATGACGTTCTTCATGGCGCCGGCCACCTCCACGCCCACCACGTCCGTGGCGGTGTAGACGCGGAACCGCGCCTCGTCGAAGAGCGCCTGCACCCGGCGCGCCAGGGAGGCGCTGGCACTGGCCACGGTGGCGCCCGCGGGCTTGCCGGCGGCGATCTCGGCCGCGAGGTTGGGGCCCGAGAGGACCGCCAGCACGCTGGCGGGCCGCGCCTCCAACACCACCTGGCTGAGGCGCAGGAAGCGCGCCGGCTCGATACCCTTGCTGGCCAGCACCAGCGGCGGCGGGCGCTCCGGCAGCCGGTCCGCGAGGGCGCGTACGCTGCGGCTGGGCACCGCCACCAGGGCGAGCTCGGTGCCCTCCAGGGCCTCGCCCAGCTCGGCGGTGAGCGTCAGCCCGGCCGGCAACGGCACGCCCGGCAGGTAGGCGGCGTTCTCGCCCGCGCGGGCCATGGCCTCGACCTGCTCGGGGCGGCGCGCCCACAACCGGACGTCATGCCCGGCGCCGCGGAGGAGCGAAGCCAGCACCGTGCCCCAGGCGCCGGCGCCGAGGACGGCCAGGTGCGCGACGCCCTCTGACGTGTCGGACATGCTCCCAGCGTAGCAGGGTGCTAGTATGGCACTCGATCTCGGGGAGTGCTAGCCTCGAGGGTCGCAAGCCAAGCACGTGGAGGACGCATGCCGATCTACGTCTACAAGAACCTGAGGACGGGGGACACCTTCGAGGTCAGCCAGCGGATCACGGAGAGCGCGCTCACCGAGCATCCGGAGACGGGCGACCCCGTGAAGCGCATCGTGCAGCCCGTCGGCATCGCCTTCAAGGGATCCGGGTTCTACGTGACGGACAACCGCCCAGGCTCCAAGACCGGGGCGGCGTCCAAGAGCGGTGCGGCCTCCAAGGGCGCCGCTGCGTCGAAGGACGGCGCTGCGCCCAAGGACGGCGCCGGTACCTCGACGGGGGCGTCCACGGGCGCCTCGACGGACTGAGGACGGCGGAGGGGCCGGGCCCGGGTCGGGCGTTCCGCCCCGAGCGAGCGCGTCAGCGCGCGGGCACGAACCGCACCTGGAACAAGGTGGGCCACAGCTTCCCGGTCACGAGGAAGCGCTTGCCGGCGCTGTCGTAGGCGATGCCGTTCAGCACGGCGTCGGGGTTGTCGAGCCCGGGGAGCGACTTGCGGAGCGCCGAGGCGTCGATGACGGCCGTGACCCGTCCGCTGGTCTTGTCGATGCGCAGGATCTGGTCCGTGAGCCAGACGTTGGCATAGATGCTGTTCCCTACGCACTCCAGCTCGTTGACGTTCTTGACCGCCCTGCCGCTCCGGCGGACGGTGATCGTGCCCTCGACCGCGAAGGTATCGGGGTCGCGGCGGGTGATGGTCGCGCTGCCGTTGCTCATGTAGAGCGCCTGGCCGTCGTAGCACAGGCCCCAGCCCTCACCCTGGTAGTGGAAGATTCCGAGCGGGTTGAAGGTCGCGCGGTCCCACTCGAAGGCCACGCCCGCCTTGTAGGTGAGCTGGATCAGGCGGTCGCCCACCAGCGCCAGCCCCTCCCCGAAGTAGGGCGGGGGCAGGTCGCGCTGGCGGACGACGGCGCCGCTGGCGGGGTCGACCTCGCGCACGCTGGAGTGGCCCACCAGGCCGGTGCTCTCGTAGAGATAGCCATGCGCGTAGAGCAGGCCCTCGGTGAAGGCGCCGCTGTCGTGCGGGAAGCGGGCCACCACCTGGGCGCTGAGCCGCTGGGGCTGCGCCCGGCAGGCCGTGAGGACGAGGGGGGCGAGCAGTGCCAGCGAGAGCACCGCCAGGCGGCTTGGACGGAGGAGGCCGGGCACGCCGGCCATTGTAGGGCGGCGGGCCCGCGGGAGCCCGGGGGTGGCGGCGTCACGCCGGGCGGCAGCGCTCCCGGACGGCGTCCCACACCTGCTCGGCGATGCGCCCGGGCGGCTGCGCGGCATCCAGCACGAGCCAGCTGGCGTCCTCGGCGGCCTGCGCCAGGAAGCCCTCCCGGACACGCCGGTGGAAGTCGAGGCCGGCCCGCTCGAGGCGGTCGCGCGCGCCGCGGCCGGCGACCCGTTCCAGCCCGACGACGGGGTCGAGGTCGAGCAGCAGCGTGAGGTCCGGCCGCACGCCCGCGGTGACACGCCGGCTGAGGTCGGCCACGAAGCCCAGGTCGAGGCCGCGGCCGTACCCCTGGTAGGCGGTGGAGGCGGCTGCGAATCGGTCGCTCACCACCACCTCGCCGCGCTCCAGCGCCGGGAGGATCACCTCTCGCACGTGCTGAGCGCGGCTGGCGCTGTACAGCAGGAACTCCACCAGCGGGTCGATGGCGACCTCGGCGTGCAGCAACAGCTCGCGGATGGCGTCGCCGGTGGGCGTGCCGCCCGGCTCGCGGGTGACCGTCGCCGCGATGCCCGCCTCGCGCAAGCGCGCGGCCACGAGGGCCACCTGGGTCGATTTGCCGGCGCCCTCGGGCCCCTCGAACACGATCAGGCAGCCAGGCCCCGCCTCCGCAGCCCGCGCCACCTACAGCCCCGTCGGCAGCAGGATGAACTCGGTGTCGACACCGAGCTCGTCGCGGACCTTGTCCCCGAGCAGGTTCACGCCTACCGTTTCCGTCATGTAATGACCGGCGTACAGAGCGTTCATGCCGCGCTCGAACACCTCGTTGAAGACGTCGTGCTTGGGCTCGCCGGTGAGGAAGGCATCGAGGCCCTGCTCGGAGGCCGTGACCACGTCCCAGGCGGCGGCGCCGCTCACGATGCCGAGGCTCGCGACGGCCATGTCGCCGCCGGCGTGGACCAGCACCGACTCGCCGAGCGCCTTCTCGATGCGGTCGGCGAGATCGTGCAGGTCGACGGGCGAGGCGAACCGCCCCTTGCACCCGATGGGCATGCCCTTGAAGGCGCCGAACGCCTCCAGCTGCTCGAGCCCGAGGATACGCGCCAGGCCCCAGTTGTTGCCCACCTCGCGGTGGGCGTCGAGGGGGATGTGGGCGGCGTAGAGGCTGATGTCGCGCTCCAGCAGGAACGCGACCCGGCGGCGGTGCATGCCCACCACGGCCTTGGCGGGACCCCAGAACAGCCCATGGTGCGTGATCAGCATGTCCGCGCCGATCTCGGCGGCCTGCTCGAAGGCGTTGAGGCTGGCGTCCACCGCCAGCGCCACCTTGCGCACCTCATCCGTTCCTTCCACCTGGAGCCCGTTCAGGGAAGGGTCGGCGGCATAGGAGGCCAGGTCCAGGTAGGCGTCGAGCCACGACGTCAGATCGCCGAGCTTCACGGTCGCCCGCTCGCCTCGCCGGTGGCAGGGCCTGCGGCCGCACTTCGCGGGATGGTTGGGTGGCGCCTCATGGCGACCAGCCTACCGCGGCGGGCGTGCCGCCGCCCGCGCGGTGCCGGCGGTCCGCGGGCGCGGCCGGGCGCGGGGCCGGGCGGATCCGAGCCGCGCTCGGCGCCCGCTTGACACCCTGTCGCGCGGCCATGTAGGCTTCTCCTTGCGCTTGCGGAAGGCCGCAGGCCGCGGACCTTGACAATCCGGTTGCAGAAGACCTGTTGATTCCGAGTTTCATCGGGTTCGCGAGGGGCCGTCCGGCGTTCTCGCCAGCGCTTCCGTAAGACAAGGGGCGTGGCGGGCACTGCTTGACAAACCCCGACATGCCGGGCATAATAGGAATTCGCGCCAAAGCGCGCGAGGACCTTGACAATCCGGTTGCAAACGAACCTGTTGATTCCAGACTCCAGATGACTTCAAGGCCAGCTGGAGCCATAATCCAGCAATTGTCTTGGAGAGTTTGATCCTGGCTCAGGATGAACGCTGGCGGCGTGCCTTAGACATGCAAGTCGAACGAAGCACGTTGGACAGATCGCTTCGGTGTGATGTTCTTCGTGACTTAGTGGCGAACGGGTGAGTAACACGTGGGTGACCTACCCCGAAGTGCGGCATAACAGGGGGAAACTCCTGCTAATTCCGCATGTGCTCGTGCCTCCTGTGGCATGAGTAAAGATTTATCGCTTCGGGATGGGCCCGCGGTCCATCAGCTTGTTGGTGGGGTAATGGCCTACCAAGGCGACGACGGATAGCCGGCCTGAGAGGGTGTTCGGCCACAGGGGCACTGAGACACGGGCCCCACTCCTAC
>DATFNF010000010.1:0-5603 GCA_035266525.1 Trueperaceae bacterium
CCTCCGCGATCACATGCAACGCCAACGTCGTCTTCCCCCCCGACTCCGGCCCATACACCTCCACCACCCGCCCCCGCGGCACCCCCCCAACCCCCAACGCCACATCCACCGACAACGACCCCGTCGAAATCACCCCAGCCCCCAACGCCAACACCTGCTCCTCACCCAACCGCATCACCGCACCCTTACCGAACTGACGCTCGATGCTGCTGATGGCGAGGTTGAGGGCCTTCTCGCGTTCCTTGTCCATGGCAGTGCTCCCTCCGTGGGCTCGGCCGCTCGGATACCCGCGTGCCGGGGCACGGCGCGGGGTCGGCGCAAGGGACGACGACGCCGAGCAGAGATACCTTAAATTCTAAGGGAACACGGGCGCCACGGCAAGGGGGCGTGCCTACCGGCGCTCGGCCTCGACCCAGAGCGCCGGCCCCGGCCCGTCCCCGAGCGCTACGCCGCCAGCACCTGGCGTACGGCCTCGAGCACGCGCCGAGCGTCGGGTCGGTAGTGGTGCTCGATGGCGCTGAACGGCGGGTAGGGCGCGTCCCAGCCGGCGACGCGCAGCACCGGAGCCTGCAGCGACCAGATGGCGTCCTCGGCGAGGCGCGCGGCGATCTCGGCGCCGAAGCCGCCGATCTTGCGCGCCTCGTAGACCACCACCGCCCGACCCGTCTTCTCCACCGAGGCGAGCACGGTGTCGGCGTCGAAGGGGACCAGCGTCTCGAGATCGACGATCTCCAGCTCCACGCCCTCGCGGGCGGCGACCTCGGCCGCCTTCGTGCACACCTCCACCATGCCGCCGTAGGCGATCAGGGTGGCAGCGTTCCCCTCCCGCACCACGCGCGCCTTGCCCAGCTCGAGGGTGTAGTCGCCGTCGGGCACCTCGGCCTTGACCGAGCGGTAGAGCTTGATGGACTCCAGGAAGAACACCGGGTCGGGGTCGCGGATGGCGGCCAGCAACAACCCCTTGGCGCGGTACGGGTCGGACGGGATCACCACCTTCACGCCCGGCACGTGGGCCAGCACCGCCTCCGGGGAGTCGGCGTGCTGCTCAGGCGTGTGCACGCCGCCGCCGTAGGGCGCCCGGATCACCATCGGCACGGTGAAGCGCCCGCGCGTGCGGTGGCGGTAGCGGCCGAGGTGGGACAGGATCTGATCGAGCGCCGGGTAGAGGAAGCCAGCGAACTGGATCTCGGCAACCGGACGCATGCCCGCCAGGGCCAGGCCGATCCCGTACCCCACGATGCCGGCTTCGGCGAGCGGGGTGTCGAACACGCGCGCCTCGCCGTGCTTGTCACGGAGACCGTCGCTGACCCGGAAGACGCCGCCCATCCCGACGTCCTCGCCGAAGAGCAGCACCCGCGGGTCCTCGCTGAGCGCCACGTCCAGAGCGTCCTGGATGGCCTTCACCATGGTCATCGTGCGAACCCCTGCCTGGGCCTTCCCCGGGGCCTGCGCCGTGTCAACCATGCTTGAGCACCTCCCAGGCGCGGCGGGCATCGCCGGTCATCTCGGCGAAGACCTGCTCCACGATCTGCTGCGGCAGCGGTTCGGGAGCGGCGTCGGCCTCCCGGACCGCCGCCTGGAACTCCTCCTTGAGCTCACTCTGGAGGGCGTCCTCGCGGGCGTCGTCCCAGGCGCCCATGGCGGCGAGCGCCAGGCGCAGCCGCAGCACGGGATCGCGAGCCTCCCAGGGCTTGCCCTGCTCCTCGAGCCGGTAGCGCGAGGGGTCGTCGCTGGACGTGTGCGGCCCCATGCGATAGGTCACCGCCTCGATGAGCGTCGGCCCCTCCCCGGCGCGGGCGCGCGCCACCGCCTCCCGGGAGGCGTGCCACACGGCGGCCAGGTCGTTGCCGTCGACGACGACGCCCGGGATGCCGTAGCCGGCGGCGCGCTCGGCGATGCGGGGGTTCTTCATCTGCTTCTCCGTCGGCACGCTGATGGCCCAGCCGTTGTTCTCGACCATCAGCACCACCGGCGCGTCGTAGACGGCCGCGAAGTTGAGCGCCTCGTGGAAGTCGCCCTCGCTGCTGCCGCCGTCCCCGATGAAGGTCAGCGCCACCCAGTCCTCCTCCCGATAGCGGCCGGCCGAGGCGACCCCGACCGCGTGGAGCAGCTGCGTGGCGATGGGGATGTAGAAGGGGAGCACGCGCAGGCCCTCCGGGAACTGCCACCCGGCGGGATCGGCGCGCCAGTAGAGGATGGCCTGGCTGAGCGGCAGGCCATGCGTGATGGCGGCACCCGTGTCACGGTAGCTCGGCACCAGCCAGTCCGACGCGCCGAGGGCCAGCACCGCCCCCACCTGCGCCGCTTCCTGACCCCGGTAGGGCGGGTAGACCCCGAGCTTGCCCTGGCGCTGCAGCGTCATGGCCCGATCGTCGAACAGGCGCGCCCGGGCGACCGCCCGGTAGCCGCGCACGAGCTCGTCCGCGGTGAAGGGCAGCCCGTCCGCGGCCGTCCCGTCCTCCGCGATGTAGCGCAACGGTTCCATGTCATCTCCCGGTCGTGAGAAGTGCGGAGGCCGGGCGTGAGGGCCGCCCGACCGCCACGCGGTCGGTGTCACGCGCAGGCTACCGCGGAACGGCGCGCGGTTCCGCGTCATGGCGCAAAGCCGCGGCCGGCACGGCAGGTCTGTGTCCTCGCTTCCGCGAACGATCGTTCGTTCGCCTATACTGCCGGGGTGACACGGCGACAGGAGATCCTCGACACCGCCGGCGACCTGTTCCAACGGCGCGGCTACCATGCCACCAGCATGCGCGAGATCGCGCGGAACGTCAGCTTGCAGGGAAGCAGCCTCTACGCCCACATCGACTCCAAGGAGGAGCTGCTCAGGGCCATCGTCGACGAGGCGGCCGACGCCTTCCTCATGGCCGCCGCCGGGGTGGACCGCACCCTGCCGCCGCCGCAGCGCATGCGGCTGCTGGTGGCGGGGCACCTGCAGGTCATCCGCGACAAGCTGCCTTACGCCACCGTCTTCTTCCACGAGTGGGCGCATCTCCCGGCCGAGCTCCGCGGCGATCTGGTGGCGCGGCGCGACGCCTACCAGGCGCACTTCCGCGAGACCATCGTGGCGGGAGCGCGCGACGGCAGCTTCAGCGTGGAGGACCCCGCCCTGGCGACGCTGTTCGTGCTCTCGGCGCTGAACTGGAGCTACCAGTGGCTCCATCCGGAGGGCCGCCTTCCGCTGGAGGTGCTGGCGCAGCGCTACGGCGACATGATCTTGCACGCGCTGGGTTCCGCAGCGGACGACACGGCGCAGGAAGGGAGGCAGCATGCCGCCTGAGAGCGGCCGGACCGAGCCGGACCCGCAGCGCCTGGAGGCGTTCGAGGCGCGCATCGCGCGCGGCGAGAAGATCGAGCCGGGCGACTGGATGCCCGAGGCGTACCGCCGCCAGCTGGTGCGCATGATCAGCCAGCACGCCCACAGCGAGGTCGTGGGCATGCTGCCCGAGGGCGCCTGGATCACGCGGGCCCCCAGCCTGCGGCGCAAGCTCATCCTCATCGCCAAGGTCCAGGACGAGGCCGGGCACGGCCAGTACCTCTACCACGCCGCCGAGACGCTGGGGGTCGGCCGCGAGGAGCTCGTCGCAGCGCTGCTGGAAGGGCGCGCCAAGTACTCCAGCGTGTTCAACTACCCCACCCTCACCTGGGCGGACGTGGGCATGATCGGCTGGCTCGTCGACGGCGCCGCCATCCGCAACCAGCTCATGCTGGCGCAGTGCTCCTACGGCCCCTACTCGCGGGCGATGGTGCGCATCTGCGCCGAGGAGACCTTCCACCACAAGCAGGGCAAGGAGATGGTCCTCACCTACGCAGCCGGCACGCCGTCGCAGCGGGCCATGGCCCAGGATGCGCTCGACCGCTGGTGGTGGCCGTCGTTGATGATGCTTGGCCCACACGACAGCGACTCCCCCAACACCCCGCAGCTCGCCCGCTGGGGCATCAAGACCAAGACCAACGACCAGGTGCGCCAGGAGTTCGTCGACGAGCACGTTCCGGAGCTCCGGCAGGCGGGGCTGACCGTGCCCGACCCGGCGCTCCGCTTCGACCGGGCGAGCGGCCACTGGGTCCACGGGCCTATCGACTGGGACGAGTTCTGGCGGGTGGTCAAGGGGAACGGCCCGGTCAACGCCGAGCGCCTCGCAGCCCGCCGCCAGGCTCACGAGGACGGCCGCTGGGTGCGCGAGGCCATGGCCGCATACGCCGCGCGCGCCGTGGCGACCGCGTCATGACGGGGTCCGATGGGCGGAGCCTGCCCGACACGCAGTGGCCGCGGTGGGAGGTCTTCAAGCAGGACGCCGAAGGCAAGCCGCATCAGGCGGTGGGGTCGGTCCACGCCGCCGACGCCGAGCACGCGCTGCTGATGGCGCGGAGCGTCCACGTGCGCCGGCCGGCCGCGGCGAGCCTGTGGGTGGCGCCGGCGGACGCCGTGTACGCCGTGACCGCCGAGCAGCTCACGGCCGCTGGCGACCGGGATCCGCGCGGGGCCGCGCCCGCGGACGCGTCACGGGACGGCAGCGGGCCGCAGCGCTTCCTGGTCTTCCGCAAGACCAGCCACCGCCGCTCCATGACGTTCGTCGACCACGTCGGCGAGGTGGACGCGCCCGGGCCGGAGGCGGCGCTGGCCGCCGCCCGCGTAGCCTTCCCGGACCCGCCCGCGCTCGCCTGGTGGGTGGTACCAGCGTCGCAGGTCGTGGCGAGCCCCGCGGATGAGGCGCCCGCCTGGTTCGACCCGGCGAGGAGCAAGACCTACAAGCAGCAATCGGAGTACGGCACCCTGAACGCCGGGCAGCGCAAGGGGGAGCGGTCATGACGCTCTCGCCCGAGCTGCGGGACGCTCTGGTGGCACGGCTCACGGCCATGGCCGACGACGAGCTGGTGCTGGGCCATCGCGACTCCGAGTGGACGGGGCACGCCCCCATCCTGGAAGAGGACATCGCGCTGGCCAACATCGCTCAGGACGAGATCGGCCACGCCCTGCTGTGGTTGGGCGCGCGCAGCGCGCTCGACGGCAGCGATCCGGACGCCCTGGCGTTCCGCCGGCCGGCCGGCGCCTGGCGCAACGCCCGGCTGCTGGAGCTACCCAAGGGGGACTGGGCGTTCACCATGCTGCGCCAGTTCCTGTTCGACACCTTCGAGGCCGAGCTCCTGGCGCGCCTGCGGCCCTCGACCTACCCTCCGCTCGCCGAGGCCGCCGCCAAGGCGGCCAAGGAGGAGGTCTTCCACCTGCGCCACACCAGCCTGTGGGTGGAGCGGCTCGCCAGGGGCACCGAGGAGTCGTCGCGCCGGCTGGGCGCGGCGCTGGAGCGCGCGTGGCCCTACCTGCCTCAGCTGTGGGAGCCGCTCGAGGGCGACGCCAGGCTGGTCGAGGCCGGCATCTTCCCAGCCGCCGACGAGCTGCGCAGCGCCGTGCTGGACCGGATCGGTACGGCCCTTACGGGACTCGGCCTGGAACCCCCCGACACGCCCCCCAACCCCGGCGGCCGCGACCGCCACACCGAGGACCTGGTGACGATGCTCATCGACATGCAGGCCGTGGCGCGCGCCGATCCCGAGGCGACGGCATGGTGACGGCATCGTGACGGCAGGACGCGCGCCGAGATGACCGG
>DATFNF010000011.1:0-2878 GCA_035266525.1 Trueperaceae bacterium
TGATCGCGGACGCCGGACACAACGCCAGCGACGTGCTCAGCCTGGTCGCCGCCTGGGGCGGGCAGCGCCTGTCCAAGAGACCCGCCACGGCCGGCTTCAGCTACGGCCTCCCCCGCGCCCCCATCCTGGGTTCCCTGTTCAACGCCCTGCTGCTCTTCGGCGCCATGGGCGCGGTCACCTTCGAGGCGATCCAGCGCCTCGCGCACCCCAACGCGCTGCCGGGCATGCCGATCGTCTACGTGACCATCGTCGGCCTGGTCGTCAACTTCGGGACCGCCCTGCTGTTCGTGCGCGGCCGGGAGGACCTGAACGTCCGCGCCGCGTTCGTGCACATGATGGCGGACGGCGCCTCCACCGCCGGGGTCTTGATCGCCGGGTTGATCATCCACTTCACGGGCGCGGGCTGGGTGGACCCCGCCGTGAGCCTGGCGATCGTGGTGCTGGTGCTGTGGAGCACCTGGGGGCTGTTCACGCAGTCCGTGCGCATGCTGGTGGACGCCGTGCCACAGGGTATCGACCTGGCTGCGGTGCGCGCGGCGCTGGTCGCGCTGCCGGGGGTCACCTCGGTGCACGACGTGCACGTCTGGCCGCTGTCCACGCGACAGGTGGCGGCCAGCGCGCACCTGGTGCTCGAGCGGCCGGTGAGCGAGCCCAACGCCCTGCTCCACGACGCCTGCAGCTGCCTCCACGATCGCTTCGCCATCGGGCACGCCACGCTCCAGGTCGAGTACGGCCGGCCGGTGGATCCCTGCGGCCTGCTCGAGACCCACGAGCTCCTGGAGGACCGCGCCGAGGGCGGCTCGCGAGGCGGCGGTCGCGGCGGCGGGAAGCGGCAGCCCCAGGACGTGGCCAGTTGACGCCACCGCCCCCGCGGGCCGCGTGAGCCAGGGCCGTCGGCTCGATGCCTCCCTCGCCGGAGGGAAGGACGCGCCGGGGGCCGCCGGTCGCGTTCTGCGTCGTCATGCCTCCCTCGCCGGCGGGAAGGACGCGCCGCCCGGGGCGGCACGGGAACGCGTCCGCGCCGACGGCGTCGCCCCGACGGCGCGCCAGAACCGCGTGCGCCACGGCTTGACCGTCCCCTCGTATGAGCTTATCCTGGTGTCGGACCCCTCCCCCCGGGGGTGGGAAGGCCGGTCCGAAGGACCATGCGAGGAGACACCATGACTACCGTCCAGATCGGCGTCGAAGGCATGACCTGCGCGAGCTGCTCGCAGCGCGTGGAACGCGCGCTCGGCAAGGTCGCCGGCGTGGAGAGCGCGGTCGTGAACCTCGCCACCGAACGCGCCAGCGTCACCTTCGACCCCTCGCTGGTGCAGCCCGAGGCGTTCATCGCGGCCATCGACGACCACGGCTACAAGGCCACCACCGCCGACATCGACATCGCCGTGGGGGGCATGACCTGCGCCAACTGCTCCCAGCGTGTGGAACGCACCCTGAAGAAGCTGCAGGGCGTGCTGGGCGCCAACGTCAACCTGGCCACCGAGCGCGCCAGCGTGCATTACCTCCCCGACACCGTGACGCCTGCCCAGCTCAAGGCCGCCATCCGCGAGTCCGGCTACGAGGTGATCGACGCCGGCGCGGCCGAGGACGCGGTGGAGGTGGAGCGCAAGGCGCACGAGCGCCACGTCGCGGGGTTGCGTCGCGACCTCATCGTGGCGGCGAGCTTCGCCGCGCCGCTGGTGTTGTTCGTGATGCTGCCCATGGCCATCCCGAGCCTGCAGCAGGCGATCCACCTGGCCCTGGGCGTCTTCGCCGTCAACCTCATCGGCTTCGCGCTGGCCAGCGTGGTGCAGTTCGGCCCCGCCCGGCGCTTCTACGCCACCGGCTGGGCCAGCCTGCGCCACGGCAGCCCCGACATGAACGCGCTCGTCATGATCGGCTCGAGCGCCGCCTACGGCTACTCGGTGGTGGCCACCTTCCTGCCAGGCCTGCTGCCCGCCGGCACCGCCCACACCTACTTCGAGGCGTCCGCGGCGATCATCGCCCTCATCCTGGTGGGCAAGTACCTCGAGGCCGTGACCAAGGGCCGCACCGGCGAGGCCATCAAGAAGCTCCTCGGCCTGCAGGCCAAGACCGCCCGCGTCGAGCGCGGCGGCGAGGAGCAGGAGATGCCCATCGACGAGGTGGTGCCCGGCGACGTCATCGCCGTGCGCCCCGGCGAGCGCCTGCCGGTGGACGGGCTGGTGCTCAGCGGCAGCAGCTACGTCGACGAGTCGATGATCACCGGCGAGCCCATCCCCGTCCTCAAGCAGGAGGGCACCGAGGTCGTCGGCGGCACCATCAACCAGAACGGCAGCCTGCGCTTCCGAGCCACCAAGGTCGGCGCCGACACCGTCCTGGCGCAGATCATCAAGATGGTCCAGGACGCCCAGGGCGCCAAGATGCCCATCCAGGCCCTGGCCGACCGGGTGGTGCGCTACTTCGTTCCGGTGGTGATGACGCTGGCCGCCATCACCTTCGTGGTGTGGCTCCTCGCCGGGCCCGCGCCCGCGCTGACCTACGCCCTGGTCAACATGGTGGCCGTGCTGATCATCGCCTGCCCGTGCGCCATGGGCCTGGCCACCCCCACCAGCATCATGGTCGGCACCGGCAAGGGTGCCGACATGGGCATCCTGTTCCGCCGCGGCGACGCCCTGCAGACCCTCCAGCAGGCCACGGTCATCGCCGTGGACAAGACCGGCACGCTCACCAAGGGCAAGCCGGAGCTCACCGACCTGAGCGCCGCTAGCGGCTTCGCCGAGGACGAGGTCCTTCGCCTCGCCGCCGCCGTCGAGCGGGCCTCCGAGCATCCCATCGGCAACGCCATCGTGGTCGAAGCCGGCCGGCGCGGGCTCGACCTGCCCGGGGCCGAGGGCTTCGCCGCCGAGCCCGGCTACGG
>DATFNF010000012.1:0-6885 GCA_035266525.1 Trueperaceae bacterium
CCCCGCGCGACGAGGCGCTCGAGCCGGCCCTCTTCACCGGCCTGACCAACCACGTGCCCAACGCGCGCCAGGTGAGCGACGTGCCATCGGTGGCGTGGGGCGGCTACGACCCGGCCGCGACCGTGGCCGAGCGCCTCCGCCGCCAGGGGCTGGCGCGGGCCCGCATCGGTCTGGTGGGCATCAACGCCACCTTCGGCATGGGCATGCCGTACCAGCACCTGGAGATGCTCACGAGGGAGCTTCCGGAGCTCGAGGCGGTCGACGTCACCCGCGCCTTCGCAGGCCTCCGGGCGGTGAAGTCGGACGAGGAGATCGCCTGGCTGCGCCGCGCCGCGGAGCTCACCGACCGCACGATCCACGCCTTGCAGGCCGAGGTGCGGCCCGGCCTGCCGGAGTACGCCTTGCTCGCCATCATCGAGGGCGCCTACCGTGCCGCGGGCGGCCAGCCGCACATCGCCTTCCTGCGCTCCATGCCGATGGACGCACCCAACGGCTGCCTGCCCGCGCAGAACCCCTCGGACCGGCGCATCCGGGAGGGCGACGTGATCATCACCGAGATCAGCGCCTCGTGGTGGGGCTACTCGGGCCAGATCCACCGGCCGGTGTTCGTAGGCAGGGAGCCCACGCCCGCCTGGCAGCACATGTTCGACACGGCCCGGATGGCGTACCAGCGCATCGCCGCGGCGATGACGCCGGGCGCCAGCGAGGCCGACGCGATCCGCGCCGGCGCCGTCATCGGCGAGCGCGGATACGCCATCTACGACGACCTGGTCCACGGCTACGGCGTCGACATCCACCCGCCCATCATCGACCGCTCCTGCGTTCGCTACTGGTCGTCCCCGGCGGGCGAGGCTCCGCCCCCGGGGCGCACCTTCGAGCGCAACATGGCCATCGTCATCCAGCCCAACCCCGTCACCCGCGACGAGCGCATGGGCCTGCAGCTCGGCGCGCTCACGGTGGTGACCGATGCCGGTGCGGAGTCGCTGCACCGGGTGCCGTTCGAGCCCGTCGTCACGGCGGCATGAGCGCCGGAGCCTGCGGCGGCGCGCCGTCTCCTGCCCCCGTCGGTCTGGGGCTGATCGGCGTGGGACGCTGGGGGCTGCGCCTGGGCGCTGCCGCGGGTCGCGCGGCCGGGGTCCGCGTGGTTTCCTGCTTCGCGCGTGACCCGGCTTCACGCGCCGAGGCGGCCGAGGCGCTGGGGTGCCGGCCGGCCGCGTCCGCGGAGGCGCTGCTCGAGCACCCGGGGGTGGAGGCGGTGGCGGTAGCCACCCCCAACCACGCGCACGAGGCCCTGACGCTGGCCGCGGCAGGCCACGGCAAGCATGTCTTCGTGGAGAAGCCCATCGCCACCGAGGTAGCCGCGGCCCGGCGCATGGCCGCCGCCTGCACCGCGGCGGGCGTGACGCTGCAGGTCGGCCACGGCTTCCGCCGGCTCGGCGCCTCGCGGGCGGCGGCCCGGCTGGTGGCCGGCGGCGCGCTCGGGCGGGTCGTGCTCGCCGAGGCCAACTTCTCGTTGCCGGGCGCCTTCGCGCCGGGCAACTGGCGTGCCAGCCGGGAGACGCTCGCGGGCGGGCCGCTCATGCAGCTGGGCGTCCACCACGCCGACACGCTGCTCGCCTGGCTCGGCCCGGCCGTGAAGGTGAGCGGCTCGCTGGCGCACCTGGCGGCCGGCGTCGACATCGACGACGTGGCCGTGGCGCTGCTGGAGCACGCCTCCGGCGCCCGCTCGGTGATCGCCTGCAGCTACGTCTCGCCGGCGAGCTACCGCCTCCGGCTCTACGGCACCGAGGCCAACCTGGAGCTGCGCACCGCCATGGCGCTGTGGCCGCACGCCGAGCGCATGGACGCCGGCACCACGCTCTCGCTGGAGCGCCGTGGCGGGGTGGAGGCGGTGCCGTTCGAGCCGCAGGACATGCTGGTCGACGAGCTGGAGGCGTTCGCGCGGAGCGTGCGCAGCGGCGCGCAGCCGGAGACAGGCGCCGCCGAGGGGATCGCGGCGCTGGAGGTGGTGCTGGGAGCCGTCGCCTCGTCGCAGCAAGGCGGCCGGGCACTGCCGTTGACGGGGAGCGCGCCGGCCCAGGCCACGCGCGCGGACGCCGGCCCGGTCTAGGCTGGCGGGGAAGGAGTGAGCGCATGGAGAAGCAACGCATCAGCTACGTGGATGTGGAGGCGCTTCAGGAGCCCGAGATGCTGGAGGAGCTGCGGCGCTGCGCCCGCGAGGGCACGCCGCGCCCGGAGAGCTCGGCGGTGCGCGCGCACGTGCCCGCCGTGTTCTGGTCGTTCGCCAACAGCTGGCGGGACGTGTTCAAGAACGGCGTGTGCGACCACGCCGTCAAGGAGCTGTGCCGGGTGTACGTGTCGCGGTCGGTGAAGTGCGAGTACTGCGGCAACCAGCGCTCGATGGCGGCGGCGAAGGAGGGCCTGGCCGAGGAGGACTACCGCGCGCTGATGGAGTTCGAGAGCTCGGATCGCTACGACGACCGCCAGAAGGCGGCGCTGTCGCTGGCGCAGGCCATGGCCTGGCATTCCGACCTCACGGACGGGGACTGGGAGCGGCTGCACCGCCACTTCAGCGAGCCGGAGCTGGTGGAGCTCGGCTACTTCATCGGCCTGACGCTGGGGCAGCAGAGCTTCCTGCGGCTGCTCGACATCGGCCATCACGAGGTGCTCGACCTGGGCGACGCCTCGCTGGCGCCCGGCTTCGAGACCAGGGAGGCGATGGCGGAGACGGTGGCGGCGGAGGACTACTGGGCGAGGAAGTGATCGCGCCCACCCCGCATCGGCGGACAGCGCGCGGACGCTACGGGTGGACGATCACGGGCCGTGCCGATCCGTTCTCCCATGTCCAGACACCGGCAGAACGTTGCAGGGCAATCCCGTACCCTTGCCACGAGATGTCGACCGAGCGGACGTCGGCGAGATCGCGGAAACGCACCGGAACCGCGCTGTCGTCGGTGGTGCCGTCGCCGAGCTGCCCGTCGTCGTTCGCCCCCCATGCCCACACCGTGCCGGCCTGGTCGAGGGCGAGGGCGAGACTGTTTCCTACGGCTATCTTCCGGATGCCGGCGAGGGAGGTGACGGGAGACGGCGTGGTGCTGGAGGACCAGTGCCACACGCTGCCGTCGGCCTCGACGGCGTAGTGGCCCGAAGCCAGTTGCGTGACGTCGGACAGGTCCCCGATGGCGGCAGGCTCGTGGCGGACCAGGGTGGTTCTGTCGCCGAGTTCCCCGTTTCCGTTGTAGCCCCACGCAAGGAGGCTGCCGTCGCTCAGGAGGGCATAGGAGGCGTTCCCGCTGGCGGTGACCGCTGTCGCGTCCGAGATACCCGGGACCTGCCTGGGGATCCAGTTCGAGTCGGTCGTGCCATCACCGAGCTGACCGAAGGTGTTGTTGCCCCACGCCCACACCGTGCCGTCCGACCGCGCGACCAGGGCGTGGTTGGCCCCGCGGTCCACCGACACGGCGGTGATGGGGTCGAAGACGGTGACGTTCACGCTCCTGCTCCACGAACCGGCGTGTGTGTTATCGGTCAACGTCAGCCGCGCCGTGTACGTGCCAGCCGCCGCGTAGGCGTAGGTCTGGCCCAGAGGATCCGAAGCGGTAGAGCAGTCATCGAAGCTGTACTCGGGAGTCCCGTCGCCGTCGACCTCGAGCGCGCATGACATCGTATATGAGCCGTTGGCGGCGTAACCCGCGCTCGTCCACCACAGAACAGGACCTGCTCACCGGTGGCCGGGTAGGTCGGTGTGAACCGCAGGTCGGGCACTGCGGACTGTGGCGGGTGCAGCAGGTCGACCCGGCAAGCGGTCGTCAGCGTGACGAGGGCGAGCAGAGCCAGAGCCGCCTGCACGGCCCGGATGGCGCGGCGTCGAGGTCTTCCTTCCATGTGCCCCCCAGATGCGGTGCGCCCGCGTGCCGACGCGCCCACAAAGACACTGCACGCTCATGCCGCTCGCATGATCTGCGTTGTACCGGCGTCAGGCCGTTCCGTGACGGGGTGGGACGCGTCCGCGCGGCACGTCGCCGCCCGCGCGATACGCCGAGGGAACCGGAAGGTCGGTGGCGGGCCTTCGCGCGCGCTCATGGCCGCCCGGTGGATCGCCCCGCGCCTGCGAACGACGATACAGCGCTCCCTGGCCTCCACCGGTCGGAACCCCCGCGCCTCTTACATCGAGCGCGGTCCGCGGAAGTAACCGGCGTCACCGGCAGCGGGCGCGTTTGCGGGCTATGCCTCGACCCACGGTGCCCCGCGGCCGGGCGCGTCCGCGACGACGCGCCGTTCGGGCGTCTCGGGCGGCGCCGACGCATGTGGTTCGAGGCAGTAGCAGGAGGCCCACGCCGGGTTGCCGGCGAAGGCGTCGTGATCGAAGAATCGCAGCCAGTCGTCGAGGCGGTCCTCGGTGACCCGGTGCACGACGACGTTGCCGAGGACGGGCCGGCGCTCGGTGTCGCTGCTGATGCGCTCGGTCGCGTCGACTAGGTCACGGGCGTAGGTTCGGACGGCCTCTTCGGGGTAGGGCCGGTCGTGGTTCTCCCGGGCGTGATCCGGGAACGCCTCGGCGGCGTCGGCGCCGTCCGCTTCGATAATCGCGCCGCACTCGAAGCACTCGAGCTTCATGGCGGTCCTCCCCCGGGGTGCCCGACGTGGGCTGCTGGCGTTCGGCCCGCAGCGGTTCGTCGGATGCCAGCGTACGGCGCGGCTGCTCACTCGTACCAGTTCACGACCTCTAGCCCCGGCACGCGCGTGAAGTGCGCTTCGTTGCGCGTGACCAGGGCCGCTCCGGCGACGAGCGCGATGCCCGCGATCAGCGTGTCGAACCGCCCGATCGGGGTTCCCTGAGCTTCCAGCGTCGCGGTGACCTGCGCGGCCCGCTCCGCCTCGCGCGTGCCCAGCGGGAGGTGGATGAAGCTGTCGAGGAAATCGCGCAGGGCGCGTTCGCGGCGCTCACCCAGACGTGCCAGTCGCGCACCGCGCCATAGCTCGAAGATGGTCACCGCTGTCACGAACACGCGACCCCGTGGGGCTGCCAGCAGATACTCGGCCACCCGCCCTTCGCCACGCAGGTAGTAGCTCACCGTGTCGGTGTCGAGTACGAAGGTCACGTGAAGGGCTGGCGTCTCGGGTCGTCCGGAAGCGGTGGAAGCTCCCCGCGAACCGGGAAGTCGGGCCACGCCCCGGCCATGGCCGCAACCGCATCCGGCCAGGCGTCGTCGAGTTCGCGCTCCAGCACGCTGGCCGCCAGCGATGACAGCGACACGTGGGACGCCTCGGCCTTCTCCCTGAGTCTGGTCATCAGCTCATCGGATATGTAGAGCGAAAGCTGTGGCATCAGAACGCCTCCCGGGACAAGTATAATCTATACTTGGGTGGCGGGACGTCGTTGATTTGGCATTGGCCGTGAAGCCCTTGGGGTGCGGTGGGGTCAACCATCAGGTGCGTCCGATGAGTGAAGTGCTACCATGTAACACATGGAACGGATCGGCGTTCGGGAGCTGCGGCAGTACGCCAGCCGCTGGTTGAGGCGGGTGGCCGGCGGGGAGTCGTTCGAGGTGACCGACCGGGGGCGGCCCGTCGCCTTGCTGGTGCCCCACCCGGGGCGCGAGGGCCTGGACGCGCTGGTCACCGCCGGCCGCGCGCGCGCCGGTGTCGGGCACGTGCGCGACCTCGGGGCGCCACGGCTGCCCTCCTCCGGGGCCACCCTACCCAGCGCCGAGCTCGAGCGGGCGCGTGCCGGCGAACGCTGAGCCCCACGCGGATGGGGCGTGGTACCTGGACCCGTCCGCCATCGTCAAGACGGTGGTCGAAGAGGCGGAGTCGGCGGTGCTGCTCGGCTGGCTGGCGGGCCGGCCGAAGCTCGTCTCGTCCGATCTCAGCCGGGTCGAGGTGATCCGCGCCGTCCGGTGTGCCGACCCGGCCGCGGTGCCGCGCGCCCGCGAGGTCCTGGCGACGTTGACCACGATCCGCCTGGACGAGGCGTTGCTCGATGCCGCGGCCGAGCTGGGGCTGCCGACGCTCCGCTCCCTGGACGCGATCCACCTGGCGGCGGCGCTGGCGGTCGGCAGCGACCTTGCCGGCCTCGTGACCTACGACGCGCGCCAGGCCAAGGCCGCGACGCGGCTGGGCCTGCGCGCCGTGACGCCGGGCGGCTGAGCGTGCCCGAAAGGGCAGGCAGTGCGAGCGCAGGCACTGCGGCGCAGCCACTAGGCGTGCGCGGCCGGGCGATCCCAGGAGCTCCCTCTAGGGCAGTGCGATCTGGATGGCCTTCACCCGGCTGAAGCTGCGCATGGCCTCCTGGAAGTCCTTCTTGCGGCCCACGCCGCTGCGCTTGTAGCCGCCGAAGGGCAGCCCCAGCTCGCCGGTGTTGACGCGGTTCACGGACACCACGCCGGCCTCGAGGCGCGTCGCCATGCGGTGGGCGACCCCCAGGTCGCGCGTCCACACGCCGCTGGTGAGGCCGTAGCTCACGGCGTTGGCGATCGCCACGGCCTCGTCCTCGTCCTTGAAGGGGATGATGCCGGCGACCGGCCCGAACACCTCCTCGGTCATGATCTCGGCGTCCGGGGCCGCCTCCGTGACCACCGTGGGGGGGATCCAGTAGCCGCCCTTCAGGCGCGCGTCGCGGGGGAGCTCGGCGCGCGCCGGGATGCGCGCGCCCGCGGCGGTGGCGCGGTCGAGCGCGCCCTGCACCTTCTCCTGCTGCCGCTTGCTGACCATGGGCCCGACGACGGAGCGTTCGTCGAAGCCCTCGCCGACGGCCATGCCGGCGACGGCGGCGGTGAAGCGCTCCATGAAGGCCCGGTACACCGACTCGTGCACCAGCACCCGCTCGCTGCCGGAGCAGGCCTGGCCGCTGTTGAAGTAGGCGCTGCGGAGCATGCCCTCGAC
>DATFNF010000013.1:0-49877 GCA_035266525.1 Trueperaceae bacterium
GAGAGCGTCTTCGGCTGGCCCGGCATCGGGCGCCTGGCCGTCGAGGCGGCCATGAACCGCAACTATCCGGTGATCATGGGCGTCACCGTCGTGGCCGGCGCCGTCGTCATCCTCACCAACATCCTGGTGGACACCCTCTACATCCTCATCGATCCGAGGATCGCGCATGGCTGACATCGTGGAGTTCGAGCTCGGCGCCGAGCCGGCCGTCGTGGCGCCCGGCGGCGTCAGGCGCCGTTCGCCGCTGCAGCGGCTGCTCGGCCAGCGCATGGGCGTCGTCGCCCTCGTCCTGCTGATACCCCTCTACCTGGTGACGTTCGTCGGCCCGCTGGTGTACCGGGTGTCGCCGACGGCGACCGACCCGTTGCACTCGAACGCGGCCATGAGCGCCGACCACCCGCTCGGCACCGACGAGCTCGGCCGCGACGAGCTGGCGCGCCTGCTCCACGGCGGCCAGGTCACGCTGGCGGTGGGCCTCGTCTCCATGCTGGTCGCCCTGGCCGCGGGCCTGCTGGTCGGCGGCGTCGCCGGTTACTACGCGGGGTGGCCGGAGGTGGCGCTCATGCGCTTCGTCGACATGTTCATGTCGATCCCCCCGTTCTTCCTGATCCTGGTGGAGCTGGCGGTGTTCGGGAACTCGCCGCCGGTGGTGATCGTCGTCGTCGGCCTCAGCTACTGGGGCCAGATCGCCCGCGTGGTGTACGCGGAGTTCCTGCGCTTCCGCAAGGCCGAGTTCGTCGAGGCGATGTCGGCGCTGGGCGCCCGCGGACCGCGGATCCTGTTCCGCCACATCCTGCCGCAGGTCGTGCCCTCCGCGGTCGTGCTGGCCACCCTGGTGATCGCCTGGTCGATCCTGACCGCGGCGGCGCTGAGTTACCTGGGCCTGGGCATCCAGCCGCCTCTGGCGTCGTGGGGGAACATGCTCCAGAACGCCCAGTCGTACATCTGGCTGGACACCAAGCTGGCGGTCTTCCCGGGCGTGCTGATCGGCGTATCGGTGCTCTCCTTCAACCTCCTCGGCAACGCCCTGCGCGACGTCCTAGACCCCAGGAGCACGAGGTAGCGCATGTACCTCCACGATTGGAACGAGCTGGTCGTGCAGCTGCGCCCGAAGCTGGCCGAGCTGCGGGTTCGCGTGTACGGCAGCGGCGGCGCCCCGCACCACCATCTGGCGCTGGCCGCGCTGTTCGGCGCCGACGCGCGCCCCATCGCGGCCGAGAGCATCCGCCAGGGCGGCCTGGCGAACGCCGACGTGCTGGTCGTGCCCGGGGGCGGCGCCCGGGCCATGAGCGGCCTCCTGGAGCCGCTGGGCGACGACGGCGCGGCGGCCGTCCGCGCGTTCGTCGGCGAGGGCGGCATGTACGTCGGCTCCTGCGCGGGCTCCTTCCTGCCGGCGGTGGTCGGCGAGTCGTTCTGGAACGAGAACCCGCAGGCGCGCCACATGTGCATGCTGAACGCCCACCTGTTCAACGCCGGCGACAGCGAGTGGGCGGGGCTGACCTCGCCGGGGGTGGGCACCGTCCAGGTGACGACGGAGCGGCCGCGCCACTGGCTGGCGACCGGCCTGCCCCCTCGCTTCCGGCTGGTCCACTACAACGGCCCGATGTTCTCCGCGCGGGCGCACGCCGCGCCGGCCCCGGCGCTGGTGGCCGGGGCAGAGGTCGCGGAGGTGACGGGGGTCGTGAGCTTTGCGGCCGCCACGCGCGACTTCACGCCCGGGGAGGCGTTCCTGGGCGAGGCCCCGGCGGGGCCGACGCTGTTCGACGAGGGGGCCGCCGACGGGGCCTTCAGCGCCGTCGCCGGCGCCTTCGGCGAGGGGACCGTGGTGCTCTTCGGCTCCCATCCCGAGTTCGGCCTGGACACCGTCCAGCTGGGGTGGGACGACGGCGTGCGGCTGTTCGGCAACGCCCTGGCGCGCCAGGCGGCCGGGCTGCGGCGGGCGGGCCGCGCTCCGGACCCCGCGCCGCCGGTCATGCCGGGCGCCGGCAGGGCGGACCTGCCTGCCTCGCTGGCGGAGGCGGCCCGCCTGGCGCGCGAGAACGCGGCGCGCTTCGAGGCGCTGGCGCGCACCGATCCGGCGGGGTGGGCGAGCGCGGGGGCCGTGGGGCGCTTCCTCGGGCTCGAGCCGCGGGCCCTCTGGCGGCAGGCCGCGCTGGATGCCACGGCCGCCTGCGCCGCTACCGAAGCGTACCTGCGAGAGCTGGCGCGGTCGCCCGCGGGCGCGGCGAACGACGCCGCCAAGGACGCCGCCGACCCGTGGCTGCACGCCCGCCCCCCCGAGGGGCAGGACTACGGCTTCGCCGGCCTGCTGCCCCTCCTCGAGCGCGTGGGCTCGATGGCCGACGCGGCGAGCGGCGCCATGGCCGGCCGGCCGTTCGCGCTCGAGGGGCCCTACGACGCCATGGACCGGCACCCCTACCAGCTCGCCTTGGGCTCCTACCTGAGCGCCGCGGGGCTGGCGGCCGCCGGCTTGCTCGGCGCGGTCCTGGTGGGGCGCGCCCTGGGCGACCGCTCGGCGCTGCCGTCCGACCGCCTGCTCGCGTGTCTGCACTGACGTCCGGCGCCTGAGGCGCGAACGAAGGGGCCCCGACGACGCATCGTCGGGGCCCCGGGACGGCGCTCGCCGGCCCGCTAGCGGTACCACACCTGCTTCAGCACCCGGAACACGTTGCCGCCGATGGCCTTGGCGATGTCCTCGTCGGAGTAGCCGTGCGAGACCAGCCAGCGAACGATGTTGGGGAACGTCTCCCCGGGGTTCTCCAGCCCCTCGACGTACGCCACCTCCGGGTACGGCCGCTTCCCGCGCGACGCCCCGATCGAGAGCTGCTCCGCGAGCGCGTGGTGGAGGCCCACGTGGTCGCCGAAGAGGGCGTCGGGGCCGAAGGCGACGTGGTCGATGCCGACCAGGTCGACGCAGTACTCGAAGTGCTCCATGAACGACTCGATGGAGTGCCGGGGCTGCTTCTCGGTGATGGTCGTGTGCGGCGCCGCCTCGATGCCGATGACGCCGCCCTTCTCCGCGCAGGCCCTGATGACCTCGTCCGGCTTGAGGCGGTTGCTGTTCCATAGCGCGCGGGCGCCGGCGTGGGTGATGAACACCGGCTTCTCGCTGACCTCGATGGTGTCGAGGGCGGTCCGGTCGCCGGAGTGCGACACGTCGACCGCCATCCCCAGCTTGTTCATGCGCCGGACGGCCTGCCGGCCGAACACCGTGAGCCCGCCGTCCCGCGGCTCCTTGAGGCCGGCGCCGAGCGCGTTGCCCTCGCTGTAGGCGATGCCGATGACGCGCACCCCGAGCCCGTAGAGGACGTCCAGCCGATCGAGCTCGTTCTCGATCATGGCGGCGCCCTCGATGCTCACCACGAAGGCGATCTTGCCGTTCTCCCTGGCATAGACGAGATCGTCCGTGGTGGTGGCGAGGAACACCATGTCCTGGTGGGCGATGTCCGACAGCCGCATGCCGATGTCGAAGACGACGTCGTCCCACTTCCAGCCGGCCCGCGACGTCACCATCGCGGTGCCGTCCATCATGTTGTCCAGGACCACGTCGAGCCCGGACCGGGCCAGGCCTTCGTAGCCCGTCCAGTCGCGCCCTTGCCGGCGGAACTCCATGAAGCTGCTCAGGTCCTCGGGCGCGACGAAGCAGTGGTCGTGGAGCGAGATGACGAGGTTGTCGTCGAAGAGCTTCTGGACGCGCGCTTCCTGCTCGGCATCGACCGGGTAGCGAGACTCCGCGACGCGTCCGACCTGCCTGGCGAGTGGGTAGTGGCGATAGTCCACGCCGGCTTCGAGGTACTCGAAGGAGCGGTATCCCTGGTAGTGCTTGTCTTTCACGTCCGTGACCTCCTCGGTCTGCGTCGGGCCCGGCCCCTCAGGCCAGCGCCCGCTCGACGCGCCTCGTGGCGTCGCGCAGCGTGGCGACCACGCGGTTCCGACCGCGCAGCAGCTCCATCCGGGCGAAGCCCCGCTCGTCCTCGCCCAGGCTCCCGAGTCGAAGGGCCAGGGCCAGGTCGGGGAGCGGCGGGATGGTCAGGGCCGGGTCGTGCCGGAAGGCGCCCTGCGTGGTGAAGTTGATGGGCACGAGCCGGCGGGCGAGCGAGTGGATGACGTCGTTCGCCTCGGCGGACGCGATCGCCCCGGACGCGACGCACTCGTAGAAGCTGTCGAGCGCCGCGTGCAACGCGTCCACCGCCTCGGCCGCCGGGGCCAGGTCGAAGTCTTCGCCGGCGGCGCGCTGGTAGCGGGCCAGCGTCTCGGCGAACTCGCTCGTGGCGGCGCGCCAGTCGAACGGCAAGACCTCGACGTTGGCGTTGCGGAAGGCGGCCAGCGCGTAGATCTTGATGTCGTCCAGGAGGATGTCCTTGTCGGCGATCTCGAGGGTGTCGTTCTCGGTGTGCCAGGCGATGTTGCCGCCGCACCCGCCGACGCCGTAGTAGCCCTTCTCCGCCCGCAGCTCGTCGGGCATGGTCGAGAGCAGCATGAAGTAGCCGCTGACGCCGATGTTGTTGAACGAGTAGTCGCCCGCCTGGTGGGCACGCTCGGCGATCATGGGCTTGCCGGTCACGTCGCGGATCACGCCGGCCGCGAACGACGCCGTCTCGGCCGTGAGCGACACGTCCTTGTACTCGGTGGCCCAACGGCAGCCGGGGGAGTCGCAGTTGACCTGGGCCACGCAGTCCTCGTAGAGGTCCAGGGCGAAGGTGTCCGCGAACCAGGTGCTGCCGGCGTAGCGGCCGGTGGAGTGCCCCGGCCACCAGGCGATCCGGACGGAGCGCCGGAGCTCCTGCTGATGCTTCTTCAGGACCCGGGCCACCTCCAGCATGGTGGCGTCGCCGGTGGTGTTGTCGCCGATGCCGATGGACCAGGAGTCGTAGTGACCGTGGAGCAGGACGAACTTGTCGGGCTCGGTGCGGCCGCGCAGCTCCACCACGGGGACCTTGGAGCGGTACCAGCCCTCCTCCATCTCGGTGTAGAGCGTGACGCTCGCCTGGCGCCCGGCGAGGGCCTTGAGCCGCTCGCCGTCGGGCCGGTTGACGGCCGCCGCGGGGATGCCCGGCTTGCGCTCCAGGTCCCCGAGGCCGGGCGTGCCCCACACGGTCGTGCACGTGCCCCAGTGGATGTCCTCGCCGGGGTTGACGGCGATCAGCCCGAGCGCGCCGGCCGCCTCGAAGTGGGCGGTGTTGGCAGGGTTGGCGAACCCCTCGGTGAGGACGATCTTGCCCCGCACGTCCACGCGCTTCGCAGCTTCGGCGTCGAGCGTGTCGAACACGTCGTCGCTCCCGACGGCGAAGGCCGCCGGCACGTACACGAGCGGCGCGGACAGGCCGTCGCGGGCGTCGGCGCTGTAGGACGGGGGCTTGGCCCGGAAGGTGGCGCCGTCGGCTTCGACGCGCGCGCCCTTGGGGAGGCTGAGGTAGAGCTCGGGCTCGTAGACCGTGACCGGCACGCCGAGGGCCCTCAGGCGCTCGGTCAGCACGTCGGCTGCGCGGTTGACGTCGGTCGGGTGCTCGCGGACGATGCCCGCGAACGCTTCGACGAGCGCCCAGGGCTCATCCAACGAGACGTCGGCCAACAGTCGCTTCTCCTGCTCGTTCATCGGGTCGCCTCCTCCAGGCTTGCGATCGGATGTTTTATTGGACGAAACGGCGTTTCAGCCAGGAATATGGGATGCTATCGCACCGCCCACCCGGCGCGCAAGGGGGAGGACAGGTCGTCGGGGCGCGTCAGAACCGCGTCGCCAGCCGCGCCCCTCCGCCGGCCGCGGCCGCATACGCCGCCAGCGCCTGCTCCATCACGTGCACCTGCCTGCGGACGGGCGCCGGGTCGGGGTCGCCCTGCTCGATGCGGTCGATGAAGCGTGCCACCACGCCGCCTTCGACGGCGGCGGGCGGCGCGTAGCGCCTGGCGGCGAGCCCCTCGAGCTCGGCTGGCGCGCCCCCTTCGGGGTAGGCGCCGTCGGCCCTGTGCACCACGACTCCGCCGTCACCGAACGCCAGCAGCCCCTCGCGGCCGTGCACGAGGGTGCGCTTCCGGGTGGCGTGATGGCTCTGGGAGCCGTTCCAGCTGGCGTGGACGCTGGCGGCGATGCCGGCCTCCAGCCACAGGTCGACCATGGCGATGTCCTCGACGTCCACCGCGACCGGCGTGCCGTCGTCCAACCGCCGCTCCGGGAAGCGCGTGGCGCACAGCGCGGTCAACCGCTCGGCGGGCCCGAAGAGCCGCGCGACCTCGGTGAGCGCGTAGATGCCCAGGTCGAGCAGGACCCCGCCGCCGGCGACGTTCCGGCGGTAGAACCAGCCGGCGTGCGTGGGGCCGCGATGGCCCCGGTAGCTCTCGACGCCGGTTACGGTACCGACGACGCCGTCCTGGAGGAGGCCGGCGGCCGTCGCGAGCTCGGCCGAGTCCACGTCGGGGAGCGGCTGGAACACCACGGGCGAGCGCTCGAGCGCGGCCACGATGCGCTCGGCCTCGGCGACGGTCGTGGTCATCGGCTTCTCCAGGAGCACGTGCTTGCCGGCCGCGATGGCGTCCACGGCGAGGTCGGCATGGCTGGCGGGCGGCGTGAGGACGAGCACCGCGTCGACGTCGTCCTGCGCCAGCAGCTCGTCCGTGTCGGTGTAGATGCGGTCCACGCCGAAGGCGCCGGCGCAGGCGCCGAGGCGCCCGCGGTCGCGGGCCGCGACGGCGATCAGCTCGGCGCGCGGCGCCAGGCTCCGCAGCTCGGGGAGACGGGCGCGCCGCGCGATGTCGCCGCAGCCGATCGCCGCGACGCGGATCACGGGCGTACGCCCGTCACGCCGGCGGGGCCGGCCGCGCGGGCGCTGGGCACGCCCGCGCTGCCTTTGCCGGAGCTGCCGTTGCGGGCGCGCCCGCGCCGCCGGCCGCCGCTCCTCACGCAGGCTCCCGCCCTTCGTCCAGCTCCCACGTCTCGTGGCGGTACCGGTCCCAGGCGCAGGCGATCGCCCAGTCGAGCAGCAGCCGCCGGTGCTCCTCGGCGACCCCGGGCAGCTCGGCGCCCAGGTCGCGCGTCTCGTAGGGGTCGTCGAGAACGTCGTAGAGCTCGCCGCGAGGCGCGCCGGTCCGTCCTCCGCCATCTCCGCCGACCGTTCCGCCGCCCGCGTGGAGGTACTTGAACCGCGCGCTCCGCACGGCCCGGTACGGGCCCGTCTCGATGAACACGGGGTCCTCGCGCGTCCGCGTGGGGTCGGCGAGCAGGTCGCCGAAGGGCCGGCCCTGCACGTAGTCCGGCAGCGCAACGCCGTTCGCCGCCAGCGCGGTCGGGAGCAGGTCCATCAGGGACACCGGCGCCGGGGAGCGCGCGCCGCGGCCCTCGGCCGGCGTCGAAGGCGAGCGGACGATCAGCGGCACGCGTGCCAGGGCGTCGTAGGGCAGGTTGGGGTGCTTGAGGAAGAGGCCGTACTGGCCGAGGTAGTCGCCGTGGTCGGAGGTGAAGATCACGGTCGTGCGCTCGGCCAGGCCGAGCCGGTCGAGGGCGTCCAGGATGCGCCCGACGTGATGGTCGATGTGGGTGACGAGGCCGTAGTAGAGGGCCACCACGCGGCGCAGCTGCGCTTCGGTCATCGCCCGGGCGTCGAAGTAGCCCCGCCGGGGGTCGCCGAGCGCGGCGAGCAGCGGCTTGGCGCGCCACAGCTCGTCCCGCGGCGGGAGCGGCACCTCTTCCGGCGCGTACAGGTCGTCGTAGGGGCGGGGCGGGTCGAAGGGGTGGTGGGGCTTGATGAACGACGTCCAGGCGAAGAACGGCTCGTCGCCCGTCAGGGACTCGAGCCAGGCGATGGTGCGGTCCGCAATCCAGGAGGTGTGGTAGTGCTCCTCGGGGAGCTCCGAGACGGTCGCCCCGTAGCCGTCCCAGTAGGCGGGCGGAGCCTCGCGGCGGTACGCCTCCTGCTGGTCCCACAGGTCCCAGCGGTCGCTCAGGCCGCGTTCGGCCAGGTAGCGGGCGTGGTAGTCGTCGATCTGCCAGCCCGGGCCGTCCTGCTCGGCGAGCTCCAGGTGGTCGAGGCCGAAGTCGGCGTAGACGGGCCAGAAGTGCATCTTCCCGAAGCCCGCGGTGCGGTAGCCCTCCGCCCGCAGGCGCTTGACCAGCGTGTCGCGGCTCTCGGGGATGGCCGAGCGCACGCTCATGGCGCCGTGCGCGCTGGGCGCTTGCCCGGTGAGGATGGACTGGCGCGCCGGAACGCAGATGGTGGCCGGGGTGTACGCCGCGTCGAAGCTCACGCCGGCGGCGGCCAGCGCGTCCAGGCTGGGGGTGGCGATCACCGGGTTGCCGTACGCGCCCAGGCAGTCGAAGCGCAGCTGGTCCGCGGTGATGAGCAGGACGTTGGTGCGGGCGGCGTCCGCGCCGGTAGGCGCGCCGTCGGCGCCGTCCCCGGACGCGCCTGGGGGCGGCCGGCTCACCGCGGCACCCAGATCGGGCTCGACCAGGCCCACTGGTCGTTGACCTGGCCCACGCGCAGCATGTAATGGTCGCACTCGGAGGCCGGCGCGTCGGCCAGCTCAAGCTCGAAGGTCCGCTCGCTGGGCGCGACCGGGCGGTGCACGTGGACCGCCGGCTCGAGCCAGCTGCGCGTGGACAGCCGGCGGGAGCCGCGCCGCAGCTCCCGCAGGCTGAAGCGGCCGGTCATGCCGTTCACGTCCAGCGCGACGTGCGTCCCGAGGCCCCCGGCGATCTCCAGGATGAGCCCGCTGGTCGCCGGCACGCTGGGGTGCGGGTTGCCGTAGGTCGTCGAGCGCCACCTCACCCGCCGCGGGCCCGACTCCAGGACCTCGTGCGGCACCGCGTTCTCGGACATGCCGGCGTCGTCGTCGCGCGGGTCGAGCATCTCGTTGCCCCGGAAAGTCGGCTCCACCTCGAGGATCTCGCCGCCCTCGACGCGGGCGGCCCCCTCCCAGGCGTACGCCTGCCCCTTCTCGCCCCAGCCCCACTCCAGCCGCAGCAGCCACCGGTCCGCCTCGACGTCGGGGTCGTCCGGCGGGACCAGCCGGCCGACTAGGGGCCGGCCGTTCTTGAGCACCTCGACGCGATCGAGGCGGTCGCGGCCCTCGACGCGCAGGCGCACGCGGCGCTCGCTCGAGGGCGCGGCCACGCCGCCCATGCCGGTGCCGTCGATGGCGAACGCCAGGCGGATCTTGTCGCCCGTGACGGCGTAGCAGCGGCGCTCTCGGAGCGCCTCCCAGATCGCCTCGCGGGTCGGCGCCTCGGCGAAGACCGCGGCGCGGCCGGCCCCGTAGTGGCCGGGGAAGCCGCCGTGATGGTCGGTGCTGCCGACGACGCCGAAGCGGTGGCCGGCCTCCAGCCCGGCCGCGACGGTGCCGGCGTGGACCCGCGGGCCCATGGTGTGGTAGACGGGCCGCGGGCTGCCGTCGGCCTCCGAGGAGCCGTGGCTGGAGATCATCTCCACCACCGGCGAGCGTGCGCCGTCGAAGGCGTTCCAGTCGATGCCGCGCGCCCGGGGGCCGTAGCCGGTGTGGTGCGGCACCAGCAGTGCCTCCCGTCCCGCCAGCGCCGCGGCCAGGGCCGCGGGGTCGTCGCCGCTGACGGGCTCCCCGGCGAAGTCGCGCAGGACCACGTGGTGGTCCCCGTAGGCGGTGGAGTGCCACTCGAACCCCGGGAAGGTCACGAAGGCGCCTTCCTCGTCGGCCGTGCGCAGCCGGTCCAGGTAGCGCGGCCAGTTGCGGCGCAGCCGCTCGAAGCCCTCGGTGTGGTAGCGGATCACCTCGCCGTAGCGCGCCTCGTCTGTGGGCATGTCGGGCCAGCTGGCGTGCCCGGTGACGCTCACGAAGTCGAGCTGCTGCCGGGCGACCGCCAGCGCGCGCTCCAGGCTGCCCCAGCCGTAGCTCACGTTGCAGTGGTTGTGCAGGTCGCCCCAGAGGATGCGCCGACTCATGCCTCCTCCTCGCCGGGCAGCACCTGCCGCTGCTCGTAGCGCGGCTTCGCGGGCGCCGGATCGATGGCGGCCGCGGGCTCGCCGATGCGCGCCATGGCAGCGAGCAGCCGCTCGCGCAGGCCGGCCGCCACGCCCTGGTGGGATGCCTGCCCGATGAGGTTCTCCAGCTCGAAGGGGTCGTAGGCGAGGTCGTAGAGGTACGCCTCGACGTAGCGGTCGGCGTGCGCCTGGGTCCACGGGTCGGCCCCGGGCGCATGCACGCCGTACTTCCAGCGGTCCGTGCGGAGCCCGCGGCCGACCTCGCTCTCGCTCACCTGGAAGAACAGCGCGTCCGGCCAGTCGTGGGGTCCGGGCCGCAGCAGCGGCAGGATGGAGCGCCCCTCCACCCCGGCGCCGGGCGGCAGCCCCGCGGCGTCGAGCAGCGTGGCGTGGAGGTCGAGGGTGGAGACCAGCTCGCGCACGCGGCTCCCGCCCTCGAAGCCGGGGCCGGTGAGCACGGTGGGCACGCGCAGCGAGGCGTCGTGACCGGAGCGCTTGTACTCGGCGTTACGGGTCTTGAAGTGGTTGCCGTGGTCGGAGGTGAACAGCACCACCGTGTCCTCGCGCAGGCCGAGGCTGTCGAGGGCGTCCAGAACGCGCCCGAAGGCCTCGTCGAGGCGCTTCACCATGCCCAGGTAACCGGGCAGGTGGCGGGCGCTCGAGCCGCCCAGGGCCGCCAGATCGGTCGGCAGCCAGCTCCCGCCGAAGCGTTCCTCGAAGCCGTGCGGCGCCGGGTAGGCGTCGACGTGGTTCTGGTGGTGCGGCTCCAGATGCGACAGGAACAGGAAGAAGGGCTCGGCCTGGTGGGCGTCGAGGTAGCGGATGGCGGCGTCGGTGAGCGCGTCGACGCGGTACCCCGGCAGCTTCACGGGGCGCTCGTCGGCACCGTACACGACGGTGTGGTAGGCGTCCGAGGTGAACTCCAGCTTGTTGGCGGCGAGCCAGTCCTGATACCCGGCGCGCTCCCCCTCCGGCACCGGGTCGCGCGACGCCAGGTGCCACTTGCCGATGTAGCCGGTGCGGTAGCCGGCATTGCGGAAGGCGGCCCCCAGGGTGTGCACGTCCGCGGCCAGCGGGATCTCGTTGCGGTAGGTGCCGTTCTGGGTGGCGTAGCGGCCGGTCTGGAGACAGGCGCGCGACGGCCCGCACACCGGTTGCACGGTGAACGACCGCTCCACCAGCGTGCCGTCCTCGGCGGCGCGGTCGAAGTTGGGCGTGAGGCCGAGCGGGTTGCCGAGCGCGCCCACGGTGTCCCAGCGCTGCTGGTCGGTGAAGAACACCACCACGTTGGGCCGCTCGCGGTGCCGGCCGCCGGACGGCCGGGGCAGCGGGAACTTCAGCAGGTCGGGATCGTACGCCGCGGGATCGCTCATCCGGCGCCTCCCCTCAGCTGCGTGACGAAGGCGGTGTCGTCGGTCTCCTCCAGCCAGCGCACGAGCGTCTCGTGCATGGCGCGACAGGTGGCGCTATGGGCGGGGTCGTTGAGCAGGTTCCGGGTCTCCCCCGGGTCTTCCTGCAGGTCGAACAGGAACCATGGGCGCACGCCGTCGGCGTCCTGGATGAGCGCGTACTTGTAGCGGCGTCCCCGCAGGGCGCGCCAGCCGCCGTGGAAGAACGGCTGGCCGGCCCGCAGCTCGGTCGAGAACTCGAGCGCGACGGCATCGCGGTCCAGGTCGTCCCGCTCGCCGGCGATCAGCGGTGCCAGGTCCACGCCCACGGCGTGCGGCCCGCGCGGGCCCGCGTTCCGTCGCCCGTCCGGCCCCACGCCGGCCAGGCCCAGCAGGGTGGGGAAGAGGTCCTCGGTGCAGGCGGGCGCCGCCACGACGGCTCCGTGCCGCTCGGGCCGGCGGGGGTCGGCCACGATCAGCGGGATGCCGACCGACTCCTCGAACGGGTACTGCTTCTCGCGCAGGCCGTGGCTGCCGCCGAGCTCGCCGTGGTCGGAGAGGAACACCACCACCGTCGACTCCGACAGGCCCTCCTCGTCGAGGAAGCGCATGAGCCGTCCCACGTTGGCGTCGAGGTTCTCGACGGCGGCGTAGTACATGCGCCGCTCGTGCAGCAGCTGCGACTCGCCGGCCGCGTCGCGCGCGGCGAAGTTCCCCGGCAGCGTGATCGGCCGCGTCTCCCAGCGCCGGCGGTCGGCCTCCGGCACGACGAAGGGCGGATGGGGCGGCTCGACGGACAGCACGCAGAAGAAGGGCCGCTCGGGGTCGCGCCCGCTGCGCAGCGTCTCTATGGTCAGGTCGGTGAGCGCGTCGGTCTGGTACCCCTCCAGGCGGACCGGCTCGGGGTCGTCGTCGGCGAAGTACCAGGTGTCGAAGGGGTCGTTGCGGAGCTCGAACCCCCGCCACACCTCCCAGCCGCCGCGGTACGCCCGCGGGATGGGCGTGCGGTTCACCAGCGGGCGCGAGGCCCAGGGGGCGCCACCGTGTCCGCCCGACAGGTGCCACTTGCCGACGTACACGGTCTGGTAGCCGGCCTCGCCGAAGGCGTCCGCCAGGGTGCGCTCCGCCGGGGACATGCGCCACTCGATCGCCGCCACCTGCCGCGTGTGCGCCGGCGCGCCCGTCATGAAGGTGAAGCGGAAGGGGACGCAGATGGGCGAGGTGGCGCAGGCGTTGTCGAAGCGCACGCCGCGCGCCGCCAGCGCGTCGATGTTGGGCGTGGCCACGTCCATGTCGCCATAGACGCCCAGCGCCTGCCTGCGAAGCTGGTCGGCCATCACGACCAGGAGGTTGGGCCTCTCGCCCGCCGCCGCGCTCACGGCTGCCGCCTAGGCCGGCTGCCCGTCGCGCCAGGCGTGCAGGCGCGAGGCGAGGGCCGCCTGCGTGTCCGCCAGGCCGGGGTCACCGTAGCGGTTGTGGAGTTCGCCGGGGTCGTCGACCAGGTCATAGAGCTCACCTTCTCCAGTGTCGTACAGCACGAGCTTGTGGTCCTTCGTGCGCACCATCCAGCCGCGGCCGGTCCAGGCCTCGCGGCGCGAGCCCCAGGGCGCGAAGCGCCCGTCCAGGGGACCGGACGGGACGTCCGTCAGCGCCTCGAGGGACGGGGGCGCGCCGGGCAGGCCGGCTTCGCCGAAGACGCAGGCGGGCGCGGCCGCGCCGGCCGTGGCCGCGCCGCCGGCCGGAGCCGCGCCGGCATCGCCGACCCCACCGGCGCCGCCGCGCAGCTCCGCCGTCCGCTCGCGGCCGTCGGCGCCCGTCAGCGGGCGCCTTCCCAGCAGCTCGAGCAGCGTCGGCGCCAGGTCCACCAGCGAGAACGGCTCGGTGTGGCGCTTGCCGGCCGGCAGACGCCCCGGCAGGCGCAGCACCAGCGGCACCCGCACCAGGGCGTCGTAGAACGCCAGCGACTTGCGCACCAGCCGGTGCTCGCCCATGTAGTCGCCGTGGTCCGAGGTGAACACGACCAGGGTGTCCGCGGCGCGCCCGGAGCGGTCCAGGTACGCCAGCACGCGCCCGAGCTCGTCGTCGATGAAGCGCTGCATGCCGTAGTAGCTGGCGAGGCAGCGGCGGATCTGCTCCGGGGTCACCCCGTCAGAGCCGAACATGCGCCGCGCGACGCGCTGGCGCTCCGGCTTCGAGGCCGCCAGGGCCTCGTCGAACGGCGGCACCGCGATCTCGGCCGGCGGCACCAGGCCGGCGTAGGGCTCCGGGCACTGCAGCGGCGTGTGCGGGTCCGGGTAGGACAGCCACACGCAGAAGGGTCCCTCGGTGGCCTGCATGAACGCGAGCGCCCGGTCGGTGATGACGTGCGTCGGCATGCGCGCTGCCGGGAAGGGCGCCGCCTCCGCCGCCCACGGCGCGCGCAGCAGCTCCGGCCGGCGCAGCCAGGCGTTGACCGCGGCCCGCTCGCCGTCCTCGGGTTCCGGCCGGAAGCCTTCGTGGCCGGCCTCGAAGCGCGCGTCGAACAGCCGCTCCAGCGCCGGCTCCGCCAGGCAGTGGTTCTTGCCGAACAGCCCGAGGCGGTAGCCGTCGCCGCTCAACACATCGAACCAGGTCTCGACCTCGCCCGCGAGCCGCTGGTCGTTGAACCACAGGCCGTGGTGGCGCGGGTAGCGGCCGCTCAGCAGCGTGCCCCGGGAGGGAACGCACAGCGGGCAGGGCGTGAAGGCGCTCTCCACCAGCGTGCCTTCGGCCGCCAGCCGCGCCAGGGCCGGGGTGCGCAGCACGGGGTCACCGTAGAGGCCCAGGGTGGAGGCCTTCTGCTCGTCGGTGAGCACGAACAGCACGTTCGGCCGGGTGGGGGAGGCAGGCGCCATCCGCGCTCAGCCCTTGACCGCCCCGAGCGCCAGACCCTTGGTGATGTAGCGCTGGGCGAAGACCACCAGCACGATGGCGGGCACGGCCGCGTAGATCGCCGATGCCGTCAGGTTGCCGTAGAGGATCTGGTAGTTCTGCGCGAAGTTGGCCACGCCGACCGGGATGGTCATCCCCCTGGGCGTGGTGGTCAGGCTGAGGGCGAAGAGGAAGTCGTTCCAGGCGAAGATGAAGGTCAGGATACCGGTCGCGGCGATGCCCGGGGTGGTGATGGGCAGCACGATGCGCGTGAAGGTGCCGAGCCGGGTGGCGCCGTCGACGGCGGCGGCGTCCTCCAGCTCGCGCGGCACGTCGGCGAAGAAGTTGCGCAGGATGAAGACGGCGAGCGGCAGGTTGAGCACCATGTAGGCCATGATCAGCGCCAGCGGGGTGTCGTAGATGCCGAGGTTGCGGGAGATCAGATAGAAGGGCCCCACGAACACGATGGGCGGCAGCATCTGGACGAACAGCAGCAGCGCGATGACGGTGACGGTCCAGGCCCTCGGCCAGCGGAAGCGCGTCAGGCTGTAGGCGGCCAGCGAGGCCACCACGATGATGATGAGCGTGCTGCCGAGGCTGGCGATGAGGCTGTTGCCGGTCAGGCGCAGGAAGTTGCCCGAGCCCGTGAACAGCGCCGCGTAGTTCTGGAGGGTCGGCGTGGAGAACCAGGTGCCGGCGATGATCGACCGGGGGATCTTGAACGAGGTCACCAGCGTGACCAGGACCGGGAGCAGGGTGGCGATCACGGCCACCACGATCAGGACCGTTCGGAGCAGGCCGTAGGGCGTCAGGCTGCGGCGCATCGTCGTCTCACCCCTGCCCGGACAGCGCCGCGTCGACGCGCTGGTAGACGATGACGAAGATGGTGATGAGCAGGGCGGTCACGACCGCGAGCGCGGCCGCGTAGCCCATCCTGCCCTGGATGAAGAACACCTGCTGGATGTACGGCGTGATGACCTGGGTGCTGTCCCCGGGCCCGCCGTTGGTCAGGAGATAGATCTCGTCGAAGATCTTGAACGCGAAGATGGTGCGCAGCATCGCCGCCACCGTGATGGTGGGGCGCAACAGCGGCAGCGTCACGTGCCACAGCCGCTGGAAGTGGCTGGCGCCGTCGATCTGGGCGGCCTCGTTGATGTCCTGCGGCAGCGACTCCAGCCCCGCCAGGATGATGAGGAAGAGGAAGCTGGTCCAGTGCCAGATGTCGACCACCAGGATGGACGGGAAGGCGAGCCGCGTGGTCGCCAGCCAGGGCTGCGGCGTGAGGTGGAGCGCGCTCAGCACCTTGTCGATGAAGCCGTAGTTGAAGTCATACATCATCAGCCACATCGCGCCGATGCCGATCGGCGGGATGAGCACCGGCAGCATCAGCACGGTGCGGTAGAAGCCGGACAGGCGGCGCGACTCGCTCACCGCCAGCGCCAGCGCCAGCCCGAGCAGGGTCTCACAGGCGACGGTGATGGCCACGAAGACCAGGGTGTTGCGGAAGGCCACCATGGCGGTGGCGTCCCCCAGGATCTGCGTGAAGTTGGCGAGCCCCACCGGGCTCCAGGCGATGTGGCCGCCGGCGTAGCCCACGCTCGAGAAGCTCATCCGGATGAGCTGTACCGCGGGGTACAGCGTGAGCAGGGCCAGGATGGCCAGGGCGGGTGCCAGCGCCCAGTACTTGAAGCCCGCGTCCAGGAGCCAGCGGACGCCGCGCGGCCCTGTCGTCGCCGGCCTCTTCGCCTTGCGCGTCACCGGTGTCGTCTCGCTCACGTCGCTCCTGCCCCCGCCGGGCGGGATGGGGGCGTGGGAGCCGCCCTCGGGCGGCTCCCACGCGGCACGAGGTTACTGGCTGCTGAGGGGCGCCACCTTGTAGCCGCCCTTGACCATGATCTGGTGGATCTCGGTCGCCGCCTGCTTGAGGGCCTGATCGGCCGTCATCTTCTTGATGACCGCCTGACCGAGCACGCGGTCGATGACGCTGAGGATCTGCGGCGTCTCCTTGATGCGCACCTGCGCCTTGATGTACGGGGTGCTGTCGGCCACGGCCTGCATCCACCAGCCGTACTTGGGATCCTTGGCGAGCTCCTCGTAGACGTCCTGCCGCACGGGCACCCCGCCGGCCTTGGCGTACGCCAGCTCGGCGGGCTTGGTCATGGCCCACTCGAGGAACTTGGCGGCGGCCAGCTGCTTGGCCTTGGGCAGGTTGTGGGGGATGCCCATGACCCAGATCCCGGAGGTGGGGGCGCGCGCGTCGGCCGTGGGGCCGGGCGTGACGGCCGCGCCGATCTTGCCCACCACGCTGGAGGTGTTGGGGTTCGTGAAGTTGCTCTCGGCCGCGGACGCGACGATGAACATCGCCAGGTGCCCGCTCGCCATCAGCGAGATCTCGTCGCTCTGGCCCATGTTGGCGTAGTTGGGCGGGCTGTAGCTCCAGGTGAGCTTGAGCCACTCGTCCAGCGCCTGGTGCGCCGCGGCGTTGTCGATGTTCACCGACCACGTGCCGGTGCTCTGGTCGAGACTGATGATGGTGCCGCCGTAGCTGTGCAGCCACGCCTGGAAGTTGTAGTTCGGCGGTGAGGTGCGCGTCACGAAGCCGTAGACGTTGGGCGGGTCGTTCAGGATCTTGGCGTCCTTCTCGACGTCGGCCCAGGTCTTCGGCGGCTGCAGGTTGTGCTTGGCGAACAGGTCCTTGCGGTAGAAGAGGAGCTGGATGTTGCCGTTGATGGGGAAGCCGTAGACCTCGCCGTTCTTGGTGGAGGCGCCCACCTTGGGGTCCCAGCGGTCTGCGTAGGCGTACTCGATGACCTGCTTCGGCAGCGTGTAGGACGGGTCGATGTCCTTGATCGGCGTGACCAGCCCGCCGGAGTAGAACTGCGAGTACCACTGCTCGTTGAGGTTGAGGATGTCGTACTCGCTGGTCTTCGAGGAGACGGCGTTCAGCGACTTCTGGATCATCGCCGCGAACGGGACGACGTTGAGGTTGACCTTGTTCCCGGTCTCCTTCTCGTACTGGCTCACCAACGACTTGAAGCTCGGCAGCCAGGGCGAGGTGTTGATCAGGATGGTGATGGGTGGCTGCGATTGGGCCGAGGCCACGCCGCACACGGCGGCGGTCAGCAGCAGGGCGATGCCCCAGCGCCTGAAGCGCGGTCCGGCTTGCGTCCGGTGGTTCTGGTTCACGGTTCCCTCCGATTCACGGGTGCTTGGCACGCGGACGGGGTCGACGTCCCCGTCACGATGTCGCGAACGCGTCTGCTATCCAGCCTCCCTTCCGGAGCCGGTGGCGAGGGGTTCCGGCTGCACGGCGACGGGTGCGATGTCCGGGAAGGCGTGCCGGAGGGCGGTGACGGCGGCGCCGTAGGCGCTGCCCACGCTCCGGGGCACGCTGGAGAACATCAGGTGGAGGTGGGACCGCAGCGTCGGCTGCAGGCGCCGGGGCACCTCCGCCCCGAGCAGCGTCCGCACCCGGCTGCCCGCGGCTGCCAGGTACCCTCCCAGGACCACCTCGGGGAGATCGAAGATGTTGATGGCGTTGGAGATGCCCAGCACCAGGAAGTCCAGGAACTCCGCCAGCGGCGGCCGCTGCTGCAGCTCCGCCGCGCCGTCGCCCAGCAGCATCGCCGCCAGCTCGGGGACGCTGGCGGCATCGGCCCGCTCGGAGGCGCCCAGCTCCCCGGCGATGCGCAGCAGGGCGCGACCGGAGGCGTACTCCTCGAGGCAGCCCTGGTTGCCGCAGAGGCACGCCCGCCCGTGCGGGACCACCGTGGTGTGCCCGATCAGGCCGGAGTTGCCGAACGTGCTGACCACCAGGTTCCCGTCGTGCACGACGCGCGTGCCGACGCCCCAGCCGACGTCGAAGAAGAGGAAGTCGGTGCCGCCGGCCGCCACCCCGACGGTCATCTCCGCCACCGTGAGGGCGTCGATGTGGCCGGTGAGCGCGACCGGCATCGCGTAACGCTCCTCGAACCGCGCCTTGACCGGCACGTCCGTCCACTGCGGCATGCGCGGGGTGGCGAGCGAGAGGCCCGCCTGGAAGTCCAGGAAGCCGGAGAACGCCACGCCCATGCCGGCGGGCCGCTTGCCCGCGGGCAGCTGCTCCCCGACGAGGTCGTCGACCATGGCGTAGAGCAGCGCCAGCGTGGCGTCGGGCGCGAGGTCCGTCGGGATCGTCCGGGAGGTCGAGGCGTGGAGCTTCCCCGAGAGGTCCATGAGGGCGGCGCTGACGTTGGGGATCTCCACGGCCAGGCCCAGCACGTAGTCGCGGGTGGCGTCGAACTCGAACATCAGCGGCGGCCGGCCGCCCGTCGACGCGCCCAGGCCGCTCTGCCGCGCGTAGCCTTCCTTCTCCAGCTGCGCCAGCCACTTCTGCACGGTCGGCAGGCTGAGCCCGGTGCTGCGCACCAGGCTGTCCGCGGAGGCGCGCCCCAGCCTGCGGAGCTCGTTGAAGACGAGCTGTTTGTTGGCGAGCCCGATGGCCCGCCCGACCGGCTTGCGCATCCGCGTGCCTCCGACGGCCCTTCCACATCGACCGCTGCGACCCCCTAGCGAGCTTTAGACGGCACTTTAGCTAAATGGATTGAGGAAGTCAACCCGCGCCGTTGCCGGGCTGCGGGCATCAGCGTGAGGGCGTGAGGGCGCGGAGCGGGCGGGCCCGGGACGTCGCGCCGCCGGCGATGACCGGCGCGCGTTCGGCTTCACCCCATCTCCGTTCCCCCCTCCATGCCGCAGGCGATGGCCCAGTCGAGCAGCAGCCCGCGATGGTCCCGGACCACCTCCGGCAGCTCGTCCGACAGGTCGCTCATCTCGAAAGGGTCGGCCAGCACGTCGTAGAGCTCGCCCTCCGACCAGCGGCCGGAGTACACGTACTTGTAGCGTTCGCTGCGCACCGCGCGGAAGGCGCCGGTCTCGACGAACACCGGCTGATTCCGCGAGGTTCCCGGGTCCCGCAGCACGCCCCGGACGTCCCGTCCCTGCGCGCCCCGCGGTGCGTCGACGCCTGCCATCCCGGCCAGCGTGGGGAGGATGTCCATGGTCGAGACGAGCGCGGCGCACGACGCCCCGCGCTCGCCGGGGGTCCCCGCCGGGAGCCCCACGATGAGCGGCACGCGCGCCAGCGCGTCGTAGGGGACGTTGGGGCGGGTGGCGCACAGGCCGTACTGGCCTAGGTAGTCACCGTGATCGGAGGTGACGATCACGATGGTGCGGTCGCGCAGCCCCAGCCGCCCCAGGGCCGACAGGATGCGGCCGACGTGATGGTCGAGATGGCTGACCAGCCCGTAGTAGAGCGCCGCGGCCCGGCGCAGCGGCCCCTCGCGGGCGCAGGGCGAGGCGTCGCCGCCCAGCCTGGCGTCGCGCGGCACCGTCAGCAGCGGCTTGGAGCGCCAGCGCGAGCCGCCCGGAGGCAGCGGGATGGCGTCCGGCTGGTACGCCTCCGCGTACGGCGCGGGCGGGGCGTACGGGTCGTGCGGCTCGAGGAACGAGGTCCAGGCGAAGAACGGCAGGGCAGGGTCGTGCGAGGCCAGCCAGCCGATGGCGCGGTCCGCGATCCAGGCGGTGTGCGAGAGGTCGTCGGAGAGGCGGCGGGGCTGCGCCGCGGGGCCGGCGCGGCCGTCGTCCGGCCCCTCGGTGAGCGGTGCCGCCCACCCCTCCTCGCCGGCGCTGTCGTGTCCGCTGCCGCGTCCGAGCCCGTGCTCGGCCAGGAAGCCGTCATGGTAGTCGTCCGGCTCCCGGCCCGGGACGTCGCGCCGGACGGTGTGCAACGTATCGACGGCGCCGTCGCAGCCGCCGCGGAACAGCGGGACGTCGCCGATGGCCGCGGTACGGTAGCCGCGCTCATGGAAGCCGCGCAGCAGGCCGGCGGGCTCCATGCCCCTGCCGGCGGCGGCGCTGGGCGCGATGCCGCTCAGCAGCGAGCGCCGTGCGGCCGCGCCGTCGGTGGAGGCGGTGTAGGCGTTGCGGAAGACGATGCCGCCGGCCGCCAGGGCGTCCAGGCTGGGGGTCCGGATGACGGGATTACCCAGCGCCCCGACGCAGTCGAAGCGCAGCTGGGCGGCCGTGACCAGCAGCACGTTGGGCCCCGCGTCGGCGACGGGCGCCACGGGCCCGCGAAGCGTCTCCGCTAGGGTCGCACCCTCAGGACGCCACGACGGCCTCATGCTCGCCACCTCCGTTCCCGTCCATGGGCACCGGGGGCTCCGCCGTCACGGCCACCGGCTCCAGGCCCGGCAGCATCGACCGCAAGGCCGTCACCCCGGCGCCGTAGGCGCTGCCTTCGGCCCGCGCCAGGCGGGAGTAGGTGAGCCGGAAGTGGGCTCGCAGCGTGGGTTGGAGCCGCGGCCGGACCTGCGCCTCCAGGTCGGCGCGGGCCTCCGGGCCCAGCTCGCCCAGGTACCCGCCCAGCACCACCTCGGGGATGTCGTGGATGTTCACCGCGTTGGCGATGCCGATGGCCATGAACTTCACCAGCTGCGCCACGGGCGGCTCGTGCAGGTAGCGTGCGCCCGGCCCCAGGAGCAGGCGGGCCACCGCGGGCAGCTCGGCGGCTCCCGGCCGCTCGATCAGCCCCAGCGCGGCCGCCACGGCCGCCAGGGCGCGCCCCGAGGCGTACTCCTCCAGGCAGCCGAAGTTCCCGCAGACGCAGCGGCGGCCGTCGGGCACGACCGTGGTGTGGCCGATGAGGCCGGAGTTGCCGAACGCGCTGACCACCAGCTCACCGGCGTGCACGACGCGGGTCCCCACGCCCCAGCCGACGTCGAAGAACAGGAAGTCCGTGAGGTGCCTGGCCTCGCCGATGGCCATCTCGGCCACCGTGAGGGTGTCGATGTGCGTGGTCAGCGTGACCGGCGCGGCGTAGCGACTCTCGAACAGCCGGCGCACCTGCACCCGCTGCCAGCGCGGCATGCGCGGGGTGGCGAGCGAGAGGCCGAGGCGGTAGTCGAGGAAGCCCGTCAGCGCGACCGCCAGCGCGGCCGGCCGGCGGCCGGCCGGCAGCCCCCGCCGGACGACGTCGTCGAGCATGGCGTAGAGCCGCGACAGGGTGGCGTCCGTGTCCAGGTCGGTGGGGATGACGCCGGAGGCGAAGGCCCGCATCTGACCCGTGAGGTCCATGACGGCCGCGCTCACGTTCGGGATCTCCACGGCCAGGCCGGCCACGTAGTCGCGGCTCGCGACGAACTCGTGGATGGCGGGCGGGCGGCCGCCCGTGGAGTCGCCCACGCCGGCCTGGCGCGCGTACCCCTCGGTCTCGAGCTCCGCCAGCCACTTCTGCACCGTCGGATGGCTGAGGCCGGTGGAGCGCGCGAGCGCGTCCGCCGAGGCCCGGAGCTGCCGCCGCAACTCGTTGAAGACCCGTTGCTTGTTCGCGAGCCCGACGTCTCGCCCTGTCGGCGTCTGCATCGCCTGATCGCCCCCTGGTCGCGCCTGCTGCACGGATGAGAAGGTCGCGGTACGACTTAGGCGGTCACGTTAAGCAAACGGCTTACCTAAGTATGTGACGGTTGCACATCGGAGCCGATCCCCGTCCCGGCGCGCGCCGGCCGCCCGCGGCCGGGCTTCGCCGTTGGCGTGTGCGGGGCCGCGGCGCTAGGCTGAGGGTCATGCCGCAAGCACCGGCGAGCTTCCACCTCATGGCCAAGCCCAGGGGAGCCATCTGCAACCTGGATTGCTCGTATTGCTACTTCCTGAGCAAGGAGGCGCTCTACCCGGGCTCCGACTTCCGCATGTCGGACACGACCCTGGAAGCGTACGTGCGCCAGCTGATCGAAGCCCAGCGCGTGCCCGAGGTGACCTTCGCGTGGCAGGGCGGCGAGCCGACGCTGATGGGCATCGACTTCTTCGAGCAGGCGTTCGCGCTCCAGCGCCGCTACCGCCGTCCCGGCATGCGGATCCACAACGCCATCCAGACCAACGGCACGCGCCTGGACGACGCCTGGGGCGCTTTCCTCAAGAGGCACGACGTCCTGGTGGGGATCAGCATCGACGGCCCCAGGGACCTCCACGACGCCTACCGCGTCGACAAGGGCGGCGAGGGCAGCTTCGACCGGGTGATGGCGGGGCTGGCGGTGCTCAAGCGTCACGCCGTGCCGTTCAACGTGCTCACCACGGTGCACCGGGCCAATGCCGGCCACCCCCTCCGCGTCTACCGCTTCCTTCGCGACGAGGTGGGGGCGCGCTTCCTGCAGTTCATCCCCATCGTGGAGCGCGACAACGCCACCGGCTACCAGCAGGGCACCGCGCTGACCGAGCGCTCGGTGAGCGGCCGCGCCTACGGACGCTTCATGAACGCCATCTACGACGCCTGGCTGGCGCGTGACGTGGGCACCGTGTACGTGCAGCTCTTCGACGTCACCCTGGCGAAGTACGTCGGCGAGCCGGGCGGGCTGTGCGTCTTCGAGGAGACCTGCGGCAACGCCCTGGCGCTCGAGCACACCGGCGACGTGTACAGCTGCGACCACTTCGTGGAGCCGGACTTCCTGCTCGGCAACCTCGAGGAGCTGCCGCTGGCCGACATGGTGGCGAGCGACGCCCAGCGCGCGTTCGGGGCGGCGAAGCGCGACACCCTGCCGGCGCAGTGCCTGGCGTGCGACGTGCGCTGGCTGTGCCACGGGGGCTGCCCCAAGGACCGGGTGGCCGCCACCGCGGACGGCGAGCCCGGCTTGAACGCGCTGTGCCAGGGGTACTATGCCTTCTTCCGGCACAGCACCGCCGGCATGGAGGTGATGGCGGGCGAGCTGCGCGCCGGGCGCGCGCCCGCCAACGTCATGGCGTGGGTGGAGGCGGGCATGCCTCGCCCCGGTCGGGGCGCCGCCCCCCGCCAGGCCGCCGTGGCGGAGGGCGACCGGGCCGTGGGACGCAACGACCCGTGCCCCTGCGGCAGCGGCAAGAAGTACAAGCACTGCTGCGGGCGCGCCGCGTGAGCATGGACCACCGGACCGGCCCCGGACCCCACCCCCTACCCGCTCGACGGCCCGTCACCCGCCCGAGCCGAAGCGGTTCGCAATAGCTCTTCCTCCGACCCGAGGCCGGCGCCCGGGCACCATGATGGACGCGGAGAAGGACCGGTCGGAGAGGGGGTGCGGTGGTGCGGGAGCTGCTGGGGCCGGGGGTGGTGCGGGCCGAGTGGTGGCATCGTGTGCCGGACGGTCGCGTGGCGTGCGAGGTGTGTCCGCGCGGGTGCCGGTTGAGGCCTGGGCAACGTGGTTTCTGCTTCGTTCGCGCTGCGGGGGGTGGCGGCATGGAGCTTCGTGCGTACGGGCGGAGTTCGGGCTTGGTCATCGATCCGGTCGAGAAGAAGCCGTTGTTCCACGTGTTTCCGGGGGGGAGGTTGCTCTCGTTCGGCACCATCGGTTGTAACCTCGGCTGCCGTTATTGTCAGAATTGGGGGTTGTCGCGGGGGCGCGATGAGCGGGCTCTCGGGGTCGAGGCCTCGCCGGAGGTGGTCGCTGAGGTTGCCGAGCGTAGTGGGTGTGTGGGGGTGGCGTTCACGTATAACGATCCTGTCGTGTTCGCGGAGTATGCCATCGATTGTGCGTGTGCGGCGCGTGAGCGCGGGTTGTTGAGTGTGGCGGTGACCGCCGGCAGCATCGTGGGTCGTGCGCGGGAGGCGTTCTTCGGCGCGATGGATGCGGCGAACGTCGATTTGAAGGCGATGGCCCCGGAGTTCTACAGGCGGCTGTGCCTGGGGGACATCGGCCCCGTGCTGGAGACGCTGTGTTGGTTGCGGGATGGGGCCCGCGTGTGGTTCGAGGTGACGAACCTGCTGATCCCCGGCCACAACGATGCGGTGCCGGACGTGGATAGGCTGGTGGCGTGGTTCGCGGAGCACCTCGGGCCGGATGTGCCCCTTCACTTCACGGCGTTCCGCCCCGCCTACCGCATGCTGGATACGCCTCCGACGGCTGCCGCGACGCTGCGGCGGGCCCGGAGGCAGGGACGCGCTGCCGGCCTCCGGTACGTGTACGTGGGGAACGTCCTGGATCCGGCGGGCGAGGCCACCTATTGTCCGGGTTGCGGCCGGCCGGTCGTGCGGAGGTGGGGTTACCGCTCGGACCCGAGCGGTCTCGACGCGCAGGGCCACTGCCGCGGCTGCGGCACGCGCGTTCCCGGTCTGTTCGAGGCCGCAGCCCGGAGTTCACCTCGGGATGCTGCGGACGGACCTGAAGATCCCCGTCTCGCCTGAGAGCGGCTCCAGGCCGTGATCGCCTGGCGGCAGGCGTTCGCCGCGGCCGATCACGAGCAGGCCGCCTGGTTCGAGGCGTTCCGTGAGGCGCGGCAGCACGAGGCGTTGCCGGTCCTCCGCGTAGTAGGTGAAGGCGAGGTTCCGGCAGAGCACGAGCCCGAATCGCCCGGGCGGCGCGTCCCGACGGACGTCCTGAAGGAGGAACTCCACGCCGTGCCGGTACTCGGCGCGGAGGCAGCGCTCTGCGCCGATCCGCCGGAAGCCCTGCTCGAGCAGGTCGCGGGGCAGCTCACGGAGGCTGCTTTCGCGATAGCAGGCCCGTTGGGCGCGCTCTAGCAAGTGCGCGTCGACGTCCGTTCCCACGATGCTCACTTCCTGACTCGGGAAGCGCCGGCGTAGGCGTATGCCGGCGATCATAGCCAGGCTGTACGGCTCCTCGCCGGACGCGCATCCGACGCTCCACATGCGTAGCGGCGACCCCGCGCAGCTCGCGAGGAGCGCGGGCAGGTGTCGCCGGCTCAGGGCGTCGAAGACCTCGCGGTCGCGGTAGAAGCGCGAGACGGTCACTCGGCAGAGGCCATCCAGAACGCGCCATTCCGCGGGGTGCCCGCCGAGGTACGCGACGTATGCCGCTAGGCCCTCGATCCGCAGCGCTCGCAGGCGCTGTCGCACGCGCTTACAGACCTGGCCGCGCATCCTGCGGAATCCGGCCCATCGTAGGCCCAGCCGTGGCATCGCCCAACTCAGGAACTCGGCGCATGCGAGCCGCTCCATGCCCGCATTATCGGGGTAGCGCCGGGGTGGTCGGACTTCGGCCCACAGGCGCGGTCGGAGAGCGGCGGACCCCCGGGCCAGGCCGCAGCGGGTATCCAGAGTCGATACGGCGGGCGCCGGGCCGCCAGCGGGAGGGGTGCGATCATGGCAGCGTTCTCGTCCTTCGGGGTGCAGCGCGTGCGGCCTGAAGTGCCGCGGCGCGCGGCGTGGTTGGTTGCCGCTCTGCTGGTCGTGGCGACTGCCGTCGCCGAGAACGGGCCGGCCGGCGCGGCCACGGTGACCGCACCCGGCTTGATCGTCGGGGGAAGCTACACGGTAGCGACCGGCACGACCGTGCGCGGCGACCTGAATGCGGTCGGCGCGTCGGTGATCATCGCGCCCGGCGCGACGCTGGACGGGCAACTGGTCGCGGTGGGTGGCAGCACGGTCGTCGACGGCATGGTCACGGGCGACGTGCGCGCCTATGGCGGCTCGCTGCGCCTCGGCGACCGCGCCGCGATCGCCGGCGACCTCACCACCGATTACGCCGCCTTCGAGCGTGCGCCCGCGGCGGTAGTCTCCGGGCGGCTGACCGAGGGCTCGCACGGCCCGGTGCGTTTCGATCTCCCCAGCTACGTGCATGGCCCGGTCGGCGCGGTCGTGCGGGGCGCGGTGCCGCGCAGCCCGGCCGCGTTGGTCGGCCGCGCCCTGGTCGTGGGCCTGCTGGCGGCCCTGATGATGACCCTCATCCCCCGGCGCGTCGCGCGCGTTCGAGACGCGGTCGTCCAGCATCCGGTGCGCATGGGGATCGACGGCATGCTCACCGGGATCGTGGCGACGGTGCTGCTGGCGGTCCTGGTGGTGACGCTGATCGGCATCCCGCTGGCGGTGCTCGGGGGTGTGCTGCTCTACCTCTCGGTGCTGTTCGGCTGGGTGGCATTCGGTGACGCCGTCGGCGAGTACCTGTCCGGCGCCTTCCAGCAGGAGTGGGGCCCGGTGTTGCGCATGGGCATCGGCGCCTTCGCGCTGGCGCTGGCCGCGGCGATCCTGGAGGTCGTCCCGGTGCTGGGCGGCCTGGCCATGCTGGCCCTCAGTAGCGTGGCGCTGGGCGCGGTGCGCGCCACCCGCTACGGGGGACGGGAGCCACGCGTGCGGCCTTCGGAAGGACCGCGGCCGACAGTCCCTCAGGCTTGAAAGGCCGCGGTCTGCGTGCCCTCACACGGCGCGGCCAACGGGGAGCGGCATGACCGCTGCCAGGCCGTCGACCGCGCTCGTCGCGGGGGGTCCCTGCGTCAGGCGCCGAGCGGCTCATGCGGCGCGTCGTGGCGCTGCCGTGCCGCGCGCCGAGGTGCGCGCGGCCCCGTCACCGCGCCCCCGGCAGCTCCTTCCGGCAGAAGTACCAGTCGGCGCACTCGTACCCTTCCCGGAGGCGTTCGGTGACGCCGTCCTGGGTCGCCGGCGGCGGCACCATCACCTTCTCGCCCGGCTGCCAGCCTTCCGGCGTGGCGATGCCGTGGCGGTCGGTGGCCTGCAGGGCCTGCACCAGGCGCAACACCTCGGCGATGGAGCGGCCGTTGGTCTGCGGGTAGTAGATCATGGCCCGAAGCACCGCGTTGGGGTCGATGACGAAGACCGCCCGCACGGTGGAAGTGCTGCCGGCGCCGGGCTGGATCATGCCGTAGGCGTGCGCCACGGTCATCGACAGGTCGTCGATGATGGGGAACGGGATGACGACCTGGAACTTCTCCTCGATGTTCCTGACCCACGCCAGGTGGGAGAAGACGCTGTCGATGGAGAGCCCCAGCAGGTCCGCGCCGATGGCCCGGAACTGCGGGTACGCTCGGGCGAAGGCGAGGAACTCCGTCGTGCACACGGGCGTGAAGTCGGCCGGGTGCGAGAACAGCACCAGCCACGTGCCCTCGTAGTCCGAGAGCGAGCGCCTGCCCTGGGTGGTGTTGGCGGTGAACACGGGTGCGGGCTCGTTGAGCCTCGGCAGCCCTGTCGCGGGGATCGTCTCAGCGTCGTCCACGGCTGTCCTTTCCGGCGGCAGGCAGCCCCGGACGCGCGGAGCGCCGCGGCAGGTCAGGGGGTGGTGCCGTCAGCCGAATGCCGAGCTCGGGTGAACGCGCGTGGCGACGGGTCGCCCGCGCAGCGCCAGGGTACGGCCCGGCCTGCGCTGCCGGCTAGAGACGTTCGGCCCTCGCCGGTGCGCGGCGTCAGGCGCCGCCGTCCGTCACCCACAGCAGTGCCCAGGCGCCGAGCCGCGGCAGCTCCACGACGTCGTGCTCCCCTTCGGGGCGCGACGGCAGGGCGCGCATGGCGGGTGAGGCGTCGGGATCGGCGAAGAGGAAGCGCGGGGGGCGAGGCCCGTCGCGCTGCACGTGCACGTGGACGCCGCTCAGGCCGGCCGGCGGGCGCTTGCCGGCGTCCCAGCGATCGTCGTCCTGGCCGGAGAGGTCGATGAGGTGCAGCACGAGCCCGCGCGCGCCCCGTAGCGCCCGGACCCACAGCGTCCCCGCGTCGCCGTCGCTGCCGACGTCCACCGGCGCCTCGACGCGGATCTCCTGGTTGACGCCGCCCAGCTCGGTGCGGGTCACGTCGATGGCGCTCGCGTCGAAGAGGAGGTCGCCGTAGCGCACCGCGAAGTCGTAGCTGCGCCGCGTGGCGTCGAGGCTCGCCGCGCCGAGCCGCGCGTGGCGCACGTAGTACGCCTCGGTGAGGACGGCGTCCGCCTCGCCGTGCAGCAGCGCCCCGCCGCCGTGGGACCAGGCGGTGGCCAGCGCCAGTCGTTCGGCCGCGCTCGCCGCGGCTTCGTCGCCCTCGTAGGCGGACAGGTAGGCGGCGAGGATGGGCGCCGTCCCGGGGGCCAGCGCGCGCGCCCTGGCCACCAGCCCGCCCAGGTGCGCGAGGCGCGTGTGAGGGGGCCATACCTCGATGTAGGTCGCCGCCTGCGGCGGGCCCGCCGTCGACCAGGTGGGGAAGTCGTTGACGTTGTTGAAGATGATCCTCGCGCCCGGCACCTCGGCGGCCACGCGGCCCACCAGGGCGGGGAACGCCGCGGCCAGGTCGACGCGGCTGCCGTCTGCCCGTAGGGCGCGCTTGGGTGCCCCGTACTGGTCGAGGTGGAAGCCGGCGAAGCCGACGGACTCCCGGCTGGCGCGGAGCTCGGCGGTGAAGTGCCGGAGCCACGGCTCGCTGGTGGGGTCGACGTTCCAGAGGAAGTCCTGGCCGAGCGTCCAGGGGCGGCCGTCCGGGTGGAACAGGCCGTGATCGCGCCACTCCGGCCACGCCTCCCGGCCCACGGCGTACACCGCGGCATAGCCGAAGGCGAGCGAGCCGGCGCCGTGCACGGCGTCCACCAGGCGCTGCACGCTGCCGAGCGAGACCTCGCGGCCGAGCGCGTCGCCGAAGGTGCGGTCCGGTTCCTTCGCGGCGCCCGCCGGGGGCAACAGGCGGGCATGGCGGTACATCCAGTCGTAGAACTGCACGGCGTTGAGGTGCAGCCGCCGCGCCTGGTCGGCGACGCCGGCGACGTCGCGGCCGGGGGCGTAGTCGGAGACGAAGCCGTAGCGGGGGCGCGCCAGGGGGTCGGGCAGCACGTCCAGCGCGGTGCGGGCCGCGACGCGGCCCGCGGGATCCGCCGCGTCGTCGCCGGCGGACGCCACCACGGCCTCGACGCCGTAGCCGCCCGCGGGCAGGTTGCCGAAGCGGGCCAGACTGTCGCCGGCCGCCAGCTCGATGCGGGCGATCTGCGCGTCCAGGTGCCACAGCGCCAGCGTCAGCGCTCCGCCGGCGCCCCGCACCTCCACGGCGACCTCGTCGCCCGGCGCGAAGGTCGCCCTGGTCGGCAGCAGCTCCATTCAGCGCACCGCCGCTTCGGCGATCAGGTACATGGCGTGGGACCACAGCAGCGGCGTGGCGACGGGCCCCCAGCGGTCCTGCCACGGCGCCACCATGGCCGCGTCCTGCGGGTGGTGGGTCACCTGCTCCGGGAGCTCGCCGTCCGGCGTGGCCTGAGCGCGGACCCAGGCTTGCGCCTCGATCGCCGCCTCGCGAGCGCCGGTCTGGGCGTCGTGCCACGCCAGCGAGCTGGTGAGCAGCAGCCACTGGCCGCCGCCGTAGTAGGTGTCGCCACGGTAGCGGTAGAGGCCCCCTCCCGGGCCTGCCAGGTCGGTGCGGATGGTCTCCACCGTGGCGCGCATGCGCGGGTCTCGCGGCGCGAGCGCCCCGAAGGGGACGCCCAGCCACAGCATGCTGCCGTCGACGCGGTCGTCCTCGGCGCCGCGGCGCAGCCGCCCGCCGGCTGCGAAGCGCTCCAGCAGCCGCGCCCGCGCGCCGTCCGCCGCCCGCTGCCAGCGGCCGTCGCCGAGCAGGCCCGCGGCCGCGTCCAGCCCGGCCGCCGCCGCCCCCAGGGTGGAGGCGTGCTCGCCGCCGCCCCACTCCTCCCAGCAGTCGAAGCAGCGCAGCGGCCATGCCCGCTCGAGGTAGCGCGCGACCAGCGACACCGCGGGCCGCAGCGCGTCGGGCAGCGGCGCGCCGTGCAGGTGCTCGGCGAGCGCCCACAACCACATGCCGTAGCCGTCGATCTGGAAGTTGGGCCAGGGCTCGTCCGGGGAGGCGCCGCCGTCGTCGCCGGAGGCGGCCGCCGCCCCTTCGCCCCGCTCGAGCGTGCCCTGCAGCGTGTAGCGCGCCGGCGGCATGCGCGGCGGCACGCGCTCCGCTCCTCCGGCCGCCGGCCCGCCGGCGTCCACGCGGGCGATGGCGTCCTCGAAGAGGGCGCGGTGAGCCTGGACGGTCCGGGCCACCCAGCCGTGGAACGCCCGCGCCGCGCCCGTCTCGCCCGCCACGTCGAGCGCGTGCGCGCAGAAGGCGCCGTCGCGCAGCCAGGCGTAGCCGTAGACCGGGAAGGCGGGGCTGGCGACGAAGGCGCCGCTTCGTGACTGGCCCTCCAGCAGCACGGCGAGACTGCGCCGGGCGAGAGGGACTGGATGGACGGTGCTCATGCTTTCACGGCTCCACTGGCGATGCCGGCGACGAACTGCCGCTGGAAGATGGCGAAGAGGATCAGAACCGGCGCGATGGCGATGGCCGAGGCGGCGAACACCAGGCCCCAGCTCGTCGCATGCTGGCCCTGGAACAGGGCGATGGCGATGGGCAGGGTGTACTTGCCGGGGTCGTTGATGATGGTGAGGGCCCAGGTGAACTCGTCCCAGCTCGCCAGGAAGGTGAAGATGCCGGCGGTGGCGAGGCCGGGCCTGGACAGCGGCAGGATCAGCCGCCAGAAGCGGGTCCACGAGCTGGCGCCGTCCACCACCATCGCCTCCTCCAGCTCGACCGGGATGTCCTGGAAGAAGCTCCTCAACAGGAACGTGTTCAGTGCGAGGTTGCCGCCGGTGTAGAAGACGATCAGCCCCCACAGCGAGTTGAGCAGCAGCAGGTGCCTGGCCAGCAGGAACTGGGGGATCAGCATCATCATCGTCGGCACCATCAGGGCGATCAGCACCAGGCCGAAGAGCAGCCCGCGCCCCGGGAAGCGGAAGCGGGCGAAGGCGAACGCCATCATCGCGGAGAGCAGCACGGCGGCGGTGGTGGTGGCGACCGCTACGATCAGCGAGTTGAGGAAGAAGCGGCCGAACTGGTTCGAGGTCCAGGCCTGCACGTAGTTGGCGGCCGTGGGGTGGCGCGGGAAGAACTGGAGCGGGATCTCGAGCACCATGGTGTTCGGCTTGAACGACGTCGCCAGCATGTAGACGAACGGCACCAGCATCACCACCACGCCGGCGGTCAGGAGCAGCATGCGGACGCCGAGCAAGGCGCGACGCCGGCGATGGTTGCCGACGACCATCAGGCGGACCCTGCCGGTCGCCGGAACAGCCGGAGTTGCACCAGGGCGAGCGCGAAGACGATCAGCGTCAAGATGAACGAGATGGCGGAGCCGTAGCCGAAGTCGAGGAACGAGAAGGCTTCCCGGTACATGTAGGTCAGCAGCACCTGCGTCTGGTCGAACGGCCCGCCGTTCGTGACCAGGAACACCGAGATGAACACGTTGAAGCCGCCGATCACGAGGATCACCGTGACGAAGGCGACCACCGGCCGGATGGCCGGCAGCGAGACGGCGCGGAAGCGGGCCCACGCCCTGGCGCCATCGACGGCGGCGGCCTCGTGCAGCACCCGCGGCACGCCCTGGAGCGCGGCGAGGAAGATCACCATCGACCAGCCGATGCCCTTCCAGGTGCCGAGGATCCCCAGCACGATCATGGCCGTCCAGCGCGCGCCCAGCCAGTTGACGTCGTACGAGATCAGATGCAGGTTGTCGTGCAGGACCCAGTTCACCAGGCCCCCGTCGGTGATGAAGAGATAGCGGAACACCAGCGATACCACCACCCAGCTGGTCACGACCGGCAGGTAGTAGAGCGTGCGGTACAGGCCGCGTGCCGGCATGCGGGCGTCGAGCAGCACCGCGGCCGCGAGGCCGAGCGCCATCTGTGTCGGCACGGTGATCGCCATGTAGAAGCCGGTGTTGCCGAGCGCGCGCCAGAAGACCGGATCGTGCAGCGCGTGGGCGTAGTTCGCCAGGCCGACGAAGGCGCTGGCGGCGCCCGGCACGATGGCCCAGTGGAAGAGGCTGATCTGGAAGGCGCGCACGATGGGATAGAGGATCGTGAGCGCGAACAGCAGGAAGCCGGGCGCCAGGAACAGGTAGGCGTCGCGCACCTCGCGCCGGCGGCGGCTGGAGAGGGGACGTCGGGGGCTCGCGACGCGAGCCCCCGACGAACCGCTACTGGAGGAGGCCGTCGATCTGGTGCGCAGCATCGTCCAGTGCCTGCTGCACCGTCTCGCTGCCCTGGAAGGCCTTGGCGATGTCGTTGGTGAGCACCTGGTCGATCTGGGGCCACTTGGGCGTGGGAGTGCGTGGGCGCGCCGTGGCGATCTGCTCGAGGTAGGTGGCGTAGTACGGGTGGATGGTCGGCAGCCAGCCCTCGGAGCTCTTGAGCACGGGCATCTGACCGGCCTCGGCCATCTGCCGTTGCGCGAAGGTACCGAGCATGTAGCGCAGGAACGTCAGCGCCGCCTCCTTGTGCCTGGACTGCTGGGTCAGCACGATGTCCTCGCCGCCGACGACGCTGACGCTGCCGCCGGGCCCCGCCGGGACCGGGCTGCCGGCCAGCGTGGCGCTCGGGTAGGACGAGCTGAAGATGGCGAACGCCCAGGGGCCGTCCAGCATGCTCGCGTACTTGTGCTGGTTGATGCCGTCGTAGGTGCCGAGGCCGCCGTTGGCGTTGACGATGATGTTGGGCATCTCGCCGGCCTTGTACAGGTCGACCAGCATCTGGACCGCCGCCACGCTCTTGGGCCCGTTGAGGTAGCCCGTGGCCTTGGTGTAGCTGTCGTTGGTGAGCCGACCGCCGTTGGACCAGATCCACGGCAGGATGTTCCAGCCGCCCGTGCCGGACTCGGCGTAGAGGTCGACGCCCTGCTCCTTGGCCGTGGCGGACATGGACCGGAGCTGCGCGAAGGTCTGCGGCGGGCCGCTCAGGCCGAGCGCCTTGAGCGTCGCCGGGTCGTACACCCAGATGCGGGTGTTGGTGTCGAGCGGCAGCCCGTAGTAGTGCCCTTTCCAGAAGTTCGTGGCCAGCGGGCCGGAGAACACGTCGCTCGAGAAGGTCTTGAAGTCGGGCATGGCCTGGTCGAGCGGGGCCAGCACGCCGAGGTTCGCGAGCTCGGGCACCCAGATGATGTCGGAGCGCACCAGGTCGGGCAGCTGCGCGCCGGCCACGGCCGTGATCAGCTTCTGGTGCAGGTTGTCGTAGGGGATCGTCACGTCCTTGACGGTGATGTCCGGGTGGGCCTTCTCGAAGGCCGGGATGATCACCGTCTCGAGCTGCTTGACCTCCGGGCCGTCGGAGCTGTAGGCGTCCCAGAAGGTGACGGTCGTCTTGCTTCCCTGGGCGGCGGCCGCCGCCGTGAAGGCGGCGAGCGCGAGCGCCGCCAGCGTCATGAGGATCGTTCGGTTCCTGCGCATCCTGTCATTGCCTCCTTGCCTGATTCGAGCGCGTCCTGTGGTGCGGGCGTGCGGGGCGCGGCCCGGCGTGGGGTCGTGTCCTGCGGCGTGCCTCAGTCGACCACCCCCGTGGGACCGGGGTCGGGCGCCACCAGGCGCGCCCCGGCCAGGTCGCTGTCCGCGCCCTCGAGCGGCCCCGTCAGGGTGGCGCGGAGGACGAGGCTGGCGGCGCCGACGGCCCATTTACCGTCGTCCCAGGGGTCGACCTCGATGCCGACCGACGCCGCCGCGGGAAACAGGTGCGCTCGAAGCTCCCGTTCGAAGGTGGGTTCGAGCCAGGGCCACGCCTGCGTCCCCTCGCCGCTCAGCAGCACCAGCTCCGGCGCGAGCACGTTGACGAGCCCGGAGACCGCACGTCCGAGCGTGGCGCCGGCACGCGCGTAGATGGCGCGGGTGCGCTCGTCGCCGGCTTCGGCGCGGGCCAGCAGCTCGGCCGGGCCGTCGCCGGCGGCGAGCAGGCCGGCGGCTCGAGCCTGTGCCACCAGCGCCGGATCGCCCACCAGCGCCTCCAGGCAGCCGCGCTTGCCGCAGGTGCATAGCGGTCCCTCCTCGGGCCCGTCGGCGGTCATGGAGACGTGGCCGAACTCGCCGGCTCCGCCCCGGAAGCCGCGATAGATGTCGCCCCCCGCCACGATGCCGAGACCGACGCCGCGGCCGATGGTCACGGCGATGAAGTGCTCGTGGCCGCGGCCGCGCCCGTAGAGCCGCTCCCACACCGCGAGGGTGTTGACGTCGTTGTCGACGAAGACCGGCGCGCGAACGCCCGCCTCCAGCCGCTCGGCGAGCCGCACCCCGCGCCAGCCGAGCAGCGGCGAGTCGAGCTCGCCGGTGGCGGCGTCGAACACGCCGGGCACCCCGATGCCGATGCCGAGGAGGGGCGGGTGCCCGTCCGAGCCGCCGAGCCAGCCGTCGAGGATCTCCGCGAGGCGCTCGACCGAGCCCTCGGCGGCGGCGTCGAACGGCGCCTCGTAGCGCTCCAGCTCGCTCGCCTCCAGGTCCACCCGCACCCCCACCAGGTGATCGACCGCGATCTTGACGCCGAGCGCGGTGGCGGCCTCGCCGACCAGCTCGAGCAGCAGCGCGGGGCGGCCGCCCCGTGACGGTGCCCGCTCGGCGACGCGGATGAGGCCCTGGGCCAGCAGCTCCCGCGTGATGCCGGTGACCGTCGCCGAGCTCAGTCCCAGCTCCGCAACGATGTCCTTGCGGGCGATGGGGCCGGCGCCGCCGATGAGGCGCAGGATGGCGGCGCGGTTGACGTCCCGGCTGAACCCGGTGCTGGCGGTGCGGAAGGGGGTGGTGCGCCTGGCGCGCCTCCGGCTCATGCGGGCCCACCTGCGGGCGACGGCGCCGGCGGCAGGGGGCGCGGCTGCGGCGGGCGTGAGGACGGCGCCGCGCAGCTGTCGTCGCTGGTCGCGCTCCGGGGCGAAGCCATGGGAGACCGCATCGCGCACGCTCCTTCCGTGGGGTGGCGAGGGCAGGGCTGATGCGACCGGGCGCCTGGCGCCGCGGCCGTTCACGGCCGATGCAAGATTAGTCGGATAATAAATTTACTTCGTGGCAAAAGTCAAGCGTCGTCATCCAACGCGCCCGGGGCGACGCCGGGCGACCGGCCGCTCGCCCGCGGCAGGTCGCCGGTAGCCCTGCCCGGCCGACGACCTACGCGCCGCCGACCGGGCCCGCCGGCTCGTCCGCGATCATGGCGAGGAAGGCGCGCGTCACCGCGGGATCGAAGTGCGCGCCCGCCTGCGCCCGGATGTGGGCGAGGGCGTCGTCGCGGCTCCAGGCGGCGCGGTAGGGGCGCGCGCTCGTGAGCGCGTCGAACACGTCCACGACGGCGAAGATGCGCGCCGCCAGGGGGATGCGCTCGCCGGCGAGCCCGCGCGGGTAGCCGCCGCCGTCCCACTTCTCGTGGTGGGCGTACGGGATGTCGATGGCGGGACCCAGGTAGGCGATGTCCTTCAACATGTCGTGGGCGTAGATGGGGTGGCGCTTGATGACGTCGAACTCGTCCTCCGACAGCTTGCCGGGCTTCAGCAGGATACGGTCGGGCACGCCCATCTTGCCGATGTCGTGGAGGAGGGCGCCGCGGCGCAGGTGCACGATGTCGCCGGCGGCGAGGTCCAGGCGGCGCGCCAGCTGCACGGTGAGCGCGGTGACACGCTGGCTGTGGCCGGCGGTCTCCTCGTCCTTCAGGCCGAGGGCCCGGGCCCAGCCCGCGATGGTGTGGTCGTAGGCGCTCGTGAGCTCCTCGTTGCGGCGCTGCAGGTCGCGGTACAGCTCGTCGTTGTCCAGCGCGATGGCGGCCTGCGTGGCGAGCGCCTCCGCGAAGGCGAGCCACTCGGCCGCGGGCGTGACCGCGCCGGCCGCGAACAGCTCCAGCACGCCATGGACCGCGCCCTTGGCCACCATCGGCAAGGCGACGTAGGTGCCGAACGCGAGCGGCGCGATCATCGCCGCCCGCTCGGCCAGCGCCGCCTCCACCTCGGGAGCCCCCGTCGTCACCACGGCGCGACCCTCGACGGCCGCCAGCGCCGCGGCTCCGGCTACCGGCATGCGCGTGCCGGCAGCGGGCGCGCGCGTCAGGCCGTGCTCCGCCAGCAGGCTGAGCGTGCGGGTGCCCGCCTCGAAGCTGAGGGCCAGGGCAGCGTCGATCGAGAGGGTCTCGCCGGCCTCTGCGAGAACCACCGCCATGGAGGCCGCGCGGTCGTTACCGGTGGTGATGGCCAGATCGATGGCGCGCAGCGACTGCAGTTGCCGGAGGCTCCGTTCGAGCTTCGCCTGGGTCCGGCGCCGCTCCTCCACCTCGCGTTCGAGGCGTTCGCGGCTCTCCTCGGTGGCGCGGAGGTGGGCCTCCGCCGCCGCGGCCCGCGCGCTCGCCTCGGTGGCTCGCGTCAGCGCCTCGTGCCGTTCGATGGCGTAGCGCAGCGTTCGCACCAGCAGGTCGGGCTCCACTGTGCCCTTCACGAGGTAGTCCTGGGCTCCCCGCCGCATCGCCTCCGCGCCCATCTCCTGATCGTCGAGGCCCGTCAGCACCACCACGGGCGAGCCGCCGGCGACCGGGAGCAAGCCCTCCAGGGTCGCGACGCCCTGGCTGTCCGGCAGGCCGAGGTCGAGGAGCACCACGTCGAAGACGCTCTGGGACAGCATGCGGCGAGCGGCCGCCAGGTCGCCGACGTGCAGCAGATCCGGCACCGGCGGGTGCGGCGGCCGCAGCATCTCCCGGTACAGGCGCGCGTCGCCCGGGTTGTCCTCCACCAGCAAGACGCGCCATCCCGGGGCGTCCGGGCCGACCCGGCCGCCGGGCATCACTCACTCCTCGGTAGCCGCACCACCGTCAACCAGAACTCCTCGATGCTGCGCACGACCCGCATGAACTGGTCCAGATCGACCGGCTTGGTGATGTAGCAGTTGGCGGCCAGGTCGTACACGCGCAGCACGTCCTCGTCGGCCGACGAGGTGGTCAGCACCACCACCGGGATGCGCTTGAGGTCGTGGTCCGCCTTGATCTGCGCCAGGACCTCGCGACCGTCCACCCGCGGCAGGTTGAGGTCCAGAAGGATCAGGTCCGGCCTTGGAGCCTCCGCGTAGCCGCCGTCGCGCCGCAGGAAGGCCAGCGCCTGCTCACCGTCTTCGGCGACGTGCAGGCGGTTCTTGAGCTTGCCTTCGGCCAACGCCTCACGCGTGAGGCGTACGTCCCCCGGGCTGTCCTCCACCAGGAGGATGTCGACTTCCTTGGTGTTCATCGCTCGGCCTCTCCTCTCGAGGGCGATCGCGCAGCCGTCGCCGTGGCCCGTGCGCCGTGCAGGCCCCGCTCCGAGGCGCGGTAGACCCACAGCACCGCCACCGCCACCCCCATGCCCAGCAGCGCCTGCACGACGGACCAGGCGGCCCCGGACGCCGTGCCCGCCGCCTGCCCGACCAGGCCCAACCCGAACCACACCAGGATGCCGACGGCGAGGACGGTCGCGCGTTGACGCGACGGCCCCCTCGGCAACCGCAGCGCCACCATGCCCAGGGCGGCCGCCACCAGGAACTGCGGCGCGATCAGCAGCACCAGCAGGAGCGTGGTCGCCGCGGCTCCAGGCGGATGCGCGTAGACGACATGCAGGCTCCAGCTCGGGCCCTCCACGCCGACCGGGTTCCAGGCGGCCACGCGCTGGGACAGCCAGACGAACACGGCGGCGTAGGCCAGCGTGATCGGCCACAGCATGCGTGTCCAGCCGGTCGCCAGGTAGGTCATGTAGTAGAGCAGGCCGGCGAGGCCCGCGCACAGGCCCCCGAGCTCGAGCAACGTCACGTCCGCGGCCAGCTCGACCGGCGACGACGTGAGCAGGGCCATCAGCCCGAGCAGGCCGCCCGCGGCGGTGCTAAGCGCCAGCGCGAACCACCACGTGGCCATGGCGTCCCGGGCCGTGCGCGGCGCGTCATGCCTGGCGTCGCGGGCCAGGAAGGTGGCGCCCACGACGGCGAACAGCGCGGTCTGCACGGCGGCGACGGCGACCGCGAAGGCAGCGCCCAGGCTCGCCATCACAGCACCTCCCCCGCCCGTTCGATGAGCGAGCGCACGTGCGCCCTGAGCGCGGGATCGGCGTCGGAGTCGTCGCGCTCGTCGGGCGCGTCCGCCGCCTCCCGGTACGGCAGGGTCCACACCACCCGGGTGCCCTCCGACGCGGTCGTGTCCACCCAGATGCGGCCGCCGTGGCGTTCAACGATCTTCCTGGCCACGGCCAGGCCGATGCCGCTACCGGCGTACGTCGAGCCGCCGTGCAGCCGCTGGAAGATGCCGAACACGCGCTCGGCGAAGCGCGGCTCGATGCCGATGCCGTTGTCGTGCACCGAGAAGCGCCAGCCCTCCGCGTCGCGCTCGGCCGACACGTGGACCTGCGGGGCGACGTCCGGGCGGCGGAACTTGATGGCGTTGCCGATGAGGTTCTGGAGGAGCTGCCCGAGCTGCCGCCCGTCGACCCACACGGTCGGAAGCGGGTCGGAGGTGACCTCGGCGCCCGCCTCGGCGACGGCGACCTCGAGGTCCTTGAGGGTGGCCGCGAAGACGTCTCCCGCCGGCGTGGGTGCGGGCTCGCGCCCCTTGGTGCCCACCCGCGAGAACACCAGCAGATCGTTGATGAGGCGCTTCATGCGCACCGCCCCGTCCACGGCGAAGGCGATGAACTCGCGGCCGTCGTCGTCGAGGGCGTCGCGGTACCGCCTGTCGATGAGCTGCAGGTAGCTCGAGATCATCCGCAGCGGCTCCTGCAGATCGTGCGAGGCCACGTAGGCGAACTGGCCGAGGCTCTCGTTGGAGCGTTGGAGCCTGGCCGCCTCCAGCGCCAGCGCCCGTTCGGCGCGCTCACGCTGCCCGACCTCTTCGCCGAGCTGCTCCAGTTGCCGGGCCGCGAGCCGCGTCTGCGCGGCGATGTTCGCGATGACGCCGCAGCCGACCGCCAGCACCGCGCCCAGCTCGCCCACCGTCTCGGCCAGGTGGAAGGTGCCCGCCGCTCCGGTGACGAACGGGCCGAGCAGCATCTCCACCACGATGCCGACGTACAGCGCGATGCCCATGCCCTGGCCCAGCGGGCTCCCGGCGGCATCGGAGCGCCGCAACCAGGCGAGCAGCGCCAGCGCCCCGAGCATCGCCGGCCACAGGGCCAGCGGGTGCCGCATGGTGCGTCCGGGCGCCGTCAACGGCGAGCCGGGCGCCCACCACGCCAGGCTGAGCGCCAACCCGGTCAGGAGCGCGCAGGCGGCGACGAAGCGTACCGCCGCCCGACCGGGGCGCGCCCCGCCCTCGGGAAGCAGCGCGCAGCCCGCCAGAACCGCGGCCGGCAGCGTCAGCTGCGCGGCCCAGCTCGACCACAGCGTGCCGCCCTGCCAGGCGCCGCCGCCCGGCGCCGGCAGCAGCAGCAGCGACTCGGCCCAGGTCAGCCCGGCAGCGCCGAGCGCGGCCGCCACGATCAGCAAGGTGGGATCGGGCCGGACGGTGAAGCGTGCGATCTCGAGCGCGCTCAGCGCGAGCGCCAGGCCCGCGACCAGCGCCGTCACCGAAGCCAGGTGCAGCAGGCTCGCCGGCGGTTGCGCGCGCGCCGCCCACATCACGGCGAGCATCGCCGCCAGCGGCACCAGGACGATACAGGCCAGCCACAGAGGCAGCAGCCGCGCCGGTCCCTCGGCGCGCTTGCCGCCCCCCGGCACGGCAGCATCTTCGGTTGTGCCCACTCGCATGCCCGCTCACCTGGGCGCGGCCCCCGGCAGCCAGGACGTTCGGACTGCCGGCCCGACAGAACCGGAAGGGGTCCCTCACCCGGTTGCCAGAGACCCCGCTACGCATGTGGCAGTTGTCAAGCTAGGCGACCGCCGTCCGGCGCGCGGGCGATAACTTCACAGCGGCGGTGCCGCCCCGGTCCTGGTAGGCGAGCAACGCCCGCTCAGGGCGGGTACTGGACCACGAGCAAGCGCAGCGGCGCAACCCTCTGGTACGGTCGCTTGCGGACACGCGCGGTCGGAGTTCGACGGACCTGCCGCCGCGTTCCCGTCCGCATGCTGGTGTGGCGGGCGCCTCCCTGGCGCCCGCGATGACGCCTAGGGGGTCGTCCGTGGCCGTTGTCACCTGGTTGGCGCTCGCGGTGGCCGCCCTGCTGGTTCTGCTGGTGCTGGTGCTGGCGTTGCTGTTGCTGGTGCCGGTGGTGGTGGACGCGGCCTGGGGCGGGGAGCGGCGTGCCGTGTCGCTGGCCGCTCCCGGGGTGCGGGTCGCTTTCGACGCGCGCACGCGCAGCACCGAGCTGAGGCTGTTCTCCCTGCGCGTGGGGCGCTGGTCCGGGCGGCCGGGAACGCGTCGGAAACGTGCCCGCCGGCGGCGTGCGGGAGGGCGCCCCTCGCTCCGCAAGCTGTGGCTGGAGCGCTCGCGGGTGTTCTCGGCGCTGCGGGCCTTCCTGCGGCGGCTGCGCGTCCGCCGCCTGTCGCTGCGGGCGGTGCTGGCCACGCCTGATCCGGCCCTCACGGGCTGGCTCGCCGGCGCCGCCTACGCCGTGCGCGGGGTCGCCCCGCCAGGGGTGAGGCGCGGGGTGGTGCTCGAGCCGGACTTCGCGTCGGAGTCCCCGCGCTTCGCGCTCGATGCCTCGATACGGCTGAGGCCCGTGCACGCAGCCGTGCTGGCGGTGCGGCTGTGGCGCGTCGCCCGGCGGGCGCGGGGCGGGCCCGCCGGGCGGCAGCAGCGTGCGGGCACGGAATCGCGGGAGCGGACCCGGCGGACGGCACGGCGCACGGGCCGCGTGCCGGCCGACGGGCAGGATGGTGGAACCAGCCGCCGCGAAGGCGGAGGAAAGGAGCGACCATGAGCGTTCAGGACCTCATGCGTACGTTGATCGACGAGATCGCCACAGTGGCCAAGACCGAGACGGTGATCGGCGAGGCGATCCAGCTCGGCGAGCACACCGTCATCCCCATCTCCAAGGTGTCGGTGGGGTTCGGCGGCGGCAGCGGCGAGGGCGAGGGCGGGGCCGACGGCACCGGCAGCGGCAAGGGCTCGGGCGGCGGCGGTGGCGGCGGCATCAAGGTGGAGCCCGCTGCCTTCATCGTCGTGCACGGCAGCGAGCTGTCCATCCTGGCGGCGCCCAGCAAGAGGGGCGGCCTCAGCGAGATGTTCGAGAAGGTGCCCGACCTGATCGGCAAGTTCGCGGGCGCGCAGCGCGGCAAGGGCGCGAAGGGCGCCAATGCGGCCGAAGCGTCCGGCAAGGGAGCGGCCGGCAAGGAGGCATCCGGCACGGGCGACCCCGACGACGGGGCGTGAGGAACGGGGGTCTGCGGCGCGCGAGCGCTACAGGACATTAGACCCTGGGCATAGCCGAGCCGCCCGCTCAAGGATGCCCTCATGGCCTCGCTGCCGGGACGCGGCTCCCCCCTGTACTGCCGGATGACCCGGCGCCGTGCGCCGCTCGCGGAAGGACGGGCGCTCTCGTGAGCGGCCGCGGCCGCCGGACGGTGCACGGCGCGAGCCCGATGCGCTTCTCGGGCGCCATCGGGACCTTCTACGTGGGACTGCTGGCGCTGCTGCTGATCGACCGCTTCGTGGTGCGGGTGCCGTTCCGGGGATACCTCGACGTGGCCAGCCTGTTCGCGGCCGCCAACGTGGTGCTGGCGCTGCAGCGGGCCCGCGCCGGGGTGCTCGCCCACGGCACCCTTCGCAGCGCCGTGCTCGGCGTGCTGCCGGTGGCGGTGGTGGGCACCGCGGTCGGCGCCATCATCGTCGCGGCCGCCGACTCCGAGCCCGCGACGGTCGCGGTGGTCGCGGGCAGCCTGCTCTTCCTGGTCGTGTTCGTCGTCGCTACGGCGGGCTGGCAGTATCTGCGCGTGAGCTCGAGCCGGTCCTCGGGCGACGGGGAATAGCCACGGCCGGAGCGCGTTCGGCCCGCCGGTCGCGAGTTGACCGGCCCGACGGGCCGCCATATCATGCACAGGGTTTTGAATGGGACTTCTTCGCTACGCCGTAACCCGCGTGCTGTTGACGATCCCCATGGTGCTCATCCTGCTGACCGTGGTCTTCCTGGTGCTGCACGTCATGCCGGGGAACCCGGTCCTGGTCATCCTGGGCGGTCGCAACGTGCCGCTGGCGCTGATCCACGAGTACGAGCACCGCCTCGGCTTCGACCAGCCCATCTACGTGCAGTACGCCAAGTACCTGTGGGGCGTGGCGCACGGCAACCTGGGCGAGTCGTTCGCAACGGGCATGTCGGTGACGTCGCAGATCGGCCTGCATCTGCCGGCGACGCTGGAGCTCTCCTTCTCCGGCCTGTTCATCGCCGCGCTCATCGGCGTGTCGACCGGCGTGTGGGCCGCCTTGCGCCAGGGCGGCATCACCGACCAGGTGCTGCGCTTCGCGCACATCGGCACCTACGCCATCCCGATCTTCTGGAGCGGCCTGATGTTGCAGATGCTGTTCGGGGTCTTCCTCAAGTGGTTCCCGACGGGCCTGCAGCTCAACCCCGTGGACGCCGCGTTCTTCCAGCCCATCACCGGCTTCGTGCTCCTCGACACCCTCCTCCGGGGCAACTTCGCCCTGTTCGGGGAGGCGGCGCTGCACCTGCTGCTCCCCGCCTTCACGCTCGGGTTGGCGCTGTCGGGCCTGGTGGGCCGGGTGACGCGCGCCGCCCTCATCGAGGTGCTGGATCTCGACTACGTGCGCACGGCCCGCGCCAAGGGCCTGCCGCACCGCGTGATGGTCCTCAAGCACGCCCTGCGCAACGCCCTCATCCCCATCATCACGGTGGTGGGCATCCAGTTCGCCATCCTCATGGGCGGCGCGGTGCTCACCGAGGCCGTCTTCAGCTGGCCCGGCATCGGTAGCTTCCTGCTGCAGAGCATCAAGGCGCGCGACTTCAACGCCATCCAGGGCACGGTGGTGGTCATCGCCGTGCTCATCGCCAGCGTGAACCTCGTCGTCGACATCTTCTACGCCCTGATCGACCCCCGGGTGCGGTTCAGCTGATGGTCGACGCGCCGCAGGGCAGCCGCGTGGTGGTGGCGCCGCTCCGGGCCTGGCTGGGCCGCAGGCGGGTGCTGGTGGCGGGCATCGTGCTCGTCGGCCTGGTGGTCGTGATCACCCTGGCCGCACCGCTGTTCGCCCCCTTCAGCCCGACGCTGCCGGGTGCCGACAGGCTGGTGCCGCCGGGCGGGGTGCACTGGTTCGGCACCGACCAGCTGCGCCGCGACGTGCTGTCGCGCGTGATCTACGGCGGGCGCATCCCCCTGGAGGTGGCGTTCTCCTCCACGGTGCTGTCGCTGCTCATCGGCGCCAGCCTGGGGTGGATCTCCGGGTACGCCAGCGGCCGCCTGGACCGTACGCTGTCGCTCGTCATGGACGCGCTCTACTCCTTCCCGGCATTGATCCTGGCGATCACCATCGTGGCGATGCTGGGCCCCGGCGTGCTCAACATGGTCGCCGCCATCGCCATCGTGTACATCCCCACCTACTTCCGGGTGGCCCGGGGCCAGACGCTGAGGGTCCGCGAGGAGGCCTACGTCGAGGCCGCCCAGGCGCTGGGCGCGCGTGCCCCGCGCATGCTCAGGGTGCACATCGCGCCCAACACCCTCAACGCCCTGATGGCGATCGTGTCGTTCAACATCGCCGACGCCATCCTGACCGAGGCGGGCCTGGCCTTCCTCGGCTTCGGCCTGCCGCCGCCCACACCGGACTGGGGCTTCGACATCCAGAACGGGCAGGCGTTCCTGCAGTCGGGCTACTGGTGGCTGATCACCTTCCCCGGTATCGCCATCGTCATCACCTCGCTGGGCTTCAACCTGTTGGGTGAGGGCATCGGCGAGGCGGTCGGGCCCCAGAGCTGAGCCCCTGCCGGCGGCGGGGATCCGGCTCGGAGTCCGTCCAGGGGCCTGCCATCGGCCACCCCCCGGCCGTTCCGGGATTACAATGCGTGTGCCTGTCACAACGAAGGTCCCAACGTACGCCCTGAAAGGGGGAACACGCAATGCGCTTTCGATGGTTGCTACTAGCCGCGCTGGCCGCGAGCGGCCTCGCCCTGGCGCAGAACAACGTCCTCACGATCGGTACCACCGATTCGGTGACGGAACTCTCGCCGGCGAACTCCTATGACTTCTTCACCTGGAACGTCCTCGCCCAGACGTCCGAGGGGCTGGTGAAGCTGCAGCCCGGGGGCACGCAGATCGAGCCCTCGCTGGCGACCTCCTGGGACATCTCCAGCGACGGCCTGACCTACACGTTCCACCTGCGGCAGGGCGTCACCTTCACCGACGGCTCGCCCATGAACGCGCAGGCGGTGAAGTGGTCGTTCGACCGCGCGCTCAAGCTCGACGGTCCCAAGGGGGCGGTGGGGCTCATCAAGGGGGACATCAAGAGCATCGCGACCCCGGACGACAGCACCGTGGTGTTCACGCTCAACCAGCCCGACGCTACCTTCCTGGCGCGCATGGCGCCGCCCATCAGCCCGGTCGAGATCATGTCGCCGAAGAGCACGCCGGCCGACAGCTTCGCCAAGGGCAAGTACGCCGGCACCGGGCCGTACAAGCTCGTGTCGTACGTGCCCAACCAGCGCGTGGTCCTGGAGGCGTACAGCGGCTACTGGGGCCCGCAGCCCAAGGAACCGCGCGTCATCTACAACATGTACTCCGACGCCTCGGCGCTGCGCTCGGCGCTGCAGTCCGGCGCCATCGACATCGGCTACCGCAGCTTCAACCCCCAGGACGTCATCAGCCTGGAGAAGGATCAGAGCTTCAAGGAGGTCAAGCCCTCCGGCTCGCTGAGCATCCGCTACCTGCTGTTCAACGTCACCCAGAAGCCGTTCGACAACGCCACCGTGCGGCAAGCCATCTCCTACGCGGTGGACCGCCAGGCGATCGTCAGCGACGTCTTCTCCGGCATCAACAAGCCGCTGTACTCGATGGTGCCTCCGGGCATGTGGAGCAGCATCGACGTGTTCCCGAAGCGTGACGTCGAGAAGGCCAAGCAGCTCCTGCAGCAGGCGGGCTACAGCAGCTCCAACCCCCTGGACATCACGTTGTGGTACCCGACCGGCCACTACGGCTCCACCGAGCCCGACGTGGCGGCGGTGCTCAAGACCAGCCTCGAGCAGACCGGCATGATGCAGGTCAAGCTGTCCGCGCTGGACTGGGGCACGTACGACACCCGCATGTCGCAGGGCGCGCTGGGCTTCTTCACGCTCGGCTGGTACCCGGACTTCATCGACCCCGACAACTTCCTGGCGCCCTGGCTCACCGACTCCACCCACAGCCTGGGCACCTTCTGGGACAAGGCGCCTGACTTCTCCCAGTACAAGGACCTCATCACCAAGGCACGCGCGTCGACCGATCAGAGCACGCGCGCGGCCGACTACCAGCAGGTGCAGAAGCTGAGCGCCCAGGACGTTCCCTTCATCCCGTTGTGGCAGAACTTCGGGCAGCTCATCGCCTTCACCAAGCCCAACGTGTCCGGCATGGTCATCGACCCGGCCGGCAACTGGCTGCTGGACACCGTCACCACCTCGCAGTAGCGTCCTCGCACTGACGAGCGCGCGACCGGGCGGCCATTGTCAGGCCGCCCGGTCGCTTCTCCGTGGGCCGGGCGGGTCCCTCTCAGGCAGCGAGGGGCGGCGGGTGCCCGCACGGCCCGGGTGCCGGCGCCCGCGCGTGCCGCCCGGCGGGCAGCCTTCGCGCCGAGGGCCGACAACGAGCGGCGCCCGGCTGAAGAGCCGGACGCCGCAACGTGTTCTGGTTTCGCTGTCAGTAGCGCTGAGCGCGACCCCCAGCCCCAGCCGGCGCCGCACTGGTCACGACGACGTTGGCGGCCTGCAGCCCCTTCTTCCCCTGCTCGACATCGAAGTCGACTTCGTCACCCTCGTTGAGGTTGCGGAAGCCTTCCCCCTGGATGGCCGAGAAGTGGACGAACACGTCGGGACCGCCGTCGCCCTGCTCGATGAAACCGTAGCCCTTTTCAGCGCTGAACCACTTGACTCTTCCACTTGCCATGTTCCTACCTTTACCCAACTGCCTCTCCACGAGAGGCCCACAGAGTTCCGGGCGTGTGCCCGTGTTACGAAAAATCTTCACAGAGTTTTCGGAACGCTTGCATCTTACGCGATGGCGGCGAGAAAGACAAGTGTCGTGGACGACCCGGCAGACGCCGAAACGGCCGGTCCGGCGGGGGGCTGCGCACAGCCCCGAAACGGTAGGACGGATCGTCCGGCGGAGCCGCACCGTGGTAACGGTCCGGCCGGGTCGCCCCTGCCCGGTTGCGGTCTTCGGCGTCCGGGACGCCGCCGGCGCGGTGGGGTGGGACGGCGGCGCCGGCTCCGCCGCCCCACCGACCGCGCGTCAGTCGTGCAACGCCACGTCGCCGACCGTCTTGCCGTTCATGAACGCGGCGATGCTGTCGGCCGCCTGCTGCGACGTCTGCATGCCGAGCAGCGCCCGCTGCACGGCCACGATGCTGGTCTGGACGAGCTCGTCGTACCACTCGACCTGCGGCAGCGGCCGCGCCTTGGCCGACTGGGCGCCGAACTGTTCCCAGTACGGGTACTTCTCGAGCAGGGCGGGATCGGTGTAGAGCGCGCTGAACAGCGGCAGGCTCCCGAGCTTGTCGGCGCGCTCGCGGTCGCGCTCGGGGGAGATCATGTAGCGGATGTACTGCCAGGCCGCCTCCTTGTTCTTCGACGACTTGGGGATGGCGAACGCTTCCGGCAGCGTCAACGTGGCCTGGCTGGCGCCCGACTCGGCGGGAAGCCACTCGGCGGCCTGGACCTGCCCCACCACCTTCGAGCGCGCCGGGTCGTTGGCGTAGTTCTGGGTCACCGGCGGGCCCTGGAAGAAGAACGCCGCGTCGCCGGAGTAGAGCAGGTCCGCGGCGGCCTCCTGGGACAGCGTCACGCTCGAGGGGTTGGCGATCTTCTCGCCCTTCAGCATGTTCACCATGAAGGTGAGCGCCTTCACCGCCTGCGGCTTGTCGATGGTGATGGTGCCGTCGCTGCTGAAGTAGTCGGTACCGAAGCTGTAGAGGTAGAAGGCGAAGGAGTTGGCCAGCGCCCACTCCTGGTTCCAGTACTCGGTGACCGGGAACGCCACGATGCCCTGGGACTGCAGCGTCTGGCTGTCGGCCAGGACCTCGTCCCAGGTCTGGGGTGGGGTGGCGATGCCGGCCTGGTCGAGCATGGCCTTGTTGTAGAAGAAGAAGCGCGTGTCGTTGTTCCAGGGGATGCCCAGGACCTGGCCGTTCTTGGTGAAGGTCCCCAGCAGGCCCGGCACCAGCGAGTCGAGGTAGGCCTGGTCGGCGTACTGGTTGAGCGGCTCGACCCAGTCGGCCGACTCGAACTTGGCGACCCAGCCGTTGTCGAACTCGATCACGTCATAGGTCCCGCCGCCGGCGGCGAGGTCGGTAAGGACCTTGTTGGCGACCTCGTCCCAGGACATCTGGATGAACTCGACCTGGATGCCGCTCGCCTGTTCGAACTGCCGCGTCTGTGCCTCCCACAGCCCGATGAGGTCCATCTCGTGGCGCGGCATGATCACGGTGATCTTCTGGGCCGTCACGGTCCCGACGAGCAGCAGTGCTGCCGTGAGCGCGACGGCGACTCGCCGAAGCATCCTTGGCATGGCTAGACCCTCCTAAGGGTACGTGCGTAAGGGTTACGTTCGGTTGCCCACCCGAGGGTGGCTTGCGTGCGTGTGGCCCTGTGTGCCGTCCTCCTTTCCGCGCGGCCGCGCGCGCGAGCGTCGCGAGCGTGCCGGGGAGGCGCCTGTCGCTGCGCGCCTGTCCTTTCCCGCCTGTCGTTCGCCGCCTATCCCTTCACGGCCCCCGCCGTGAGGCCCTGGATGATGTAGCGCTGGAAGAACAGCGCCAGGAGCACCGGCGGCAGCGAGGCGAGGACCCCGGCGGTCGCCATCGCGACGTAGTCCACGCCGACCTTGCTGGAGAACTCGGCTACGATCACGCTCAGCGTCTTCGAGCGCAACGTGGAGCTCAGGATGAACGCGGTGAAGAACTCGTTCCACGCGATGATGAAGGCGAACAGGCCGCTGGCGGCGAGCCCGGAGCTCGACAGCGGCATCACCACCCGGAAGAGCGCGCCGGCGCGGGTGCAGCCGTCGACGCGCGCGGCGTCCTCGAGGCTCGAGGGGATGCCGTCGAAGTACCCCTTCAGGATCCAGGTGATGAGCGGCAGGATGATGGCGATGTCGGCGAGCATCAGCGCGAACACGGTGTCGAGCAGGCCGATGCTGCGGAACACCATGTACATCGGGATGATGATGACCACGGTGGGCAGCAGCTGCGTGGCCAGCATGGTGACCAGGAAGGGACCCTTCAAGCGGAAGCGCAGGCGGCTCACGGCGTACGCCGAGAGGGAGCCCGCGAACAGCGCCACCAGCGTGGCCAGCCCCGCCACGACGACGCTGTTGAGCGCCCCCGCCCGCACGCTGCGGTGGACGCTGGTGCTGCTCCCGCCGCCGACGAAGATGTCGAGGTAGTTGGACAGGTCGAGGTGATCGGGCAGCCACTGCAACGGCCTGGAGGTGAGCGCCGCGCGCGTGGACACGCTGGAGATCACCAGCCAGGCGAACGGCGCCAGCACCCACACCACCACCGCCAGCACCGCCAGGTAGAGCAGGATCCTGCCGAGCAGCCACACCCGCCTGCGCCGCGCGCGGCCGGCGGCCGCGGTGCCGCGGCGGACGCTCACCTGGGCGGCCCTCATTCCGCCACCTCCTTCGGGGAGATCAGCCGGACGTAGAAGAAGGCGATGACCAGCGACAGCAGCACGATGATGAACGCCATGGACGCGCCGTAACCGAACTTCAGGAACTTGAAGGTGGTGAGGTAGGTCTGGAAGGTGGCGACGTTGGTGGCGTTGGCCGGCCCGCCTCCGGTCATCACATAGATCAGGTCGAACTCCTTGAGCGCCCACACCGTCTTCACCACCATGGTCACCGCGATGACCGGTCTGAGGCTGGGGAAGGTGACCGCCCAGAACTGCCGCCAGGCGTTGGCGCCGTCCACGCGGGCGGCCTCGTAGAGCTCGCCGGGGATGGTCTGCAGGGCGGCCAGGATGAGGATGACGGCGACCGGCGTCTCCTTCCAGATGTTGGCGAGGATGACGAAGTTGAACGCCGTGCTCGGGTAACCGAGCCAGATGTGATACCGCCCGATGATGCCGAGCTGGCTCAGCAGGGCGTTGAGGGCGCCGTAGTTGGCGTTCAGGATCCACTTCCACATGACGCCGTTGACGATGTAGGGCAGCGCCCAGGGCAGGATGATGATGCCGCGCACGAACCCCCGCCCGAAGAAGCGCTGGTTCAGCAGCAGCGCGATCAGCAGGCCCAGCGTCGTCTCCACCGGGACGGTGACGAGGGCGAAGTAGAAGGTGCGGCCGAGGGAGGCGCGGAACTCGGGGTCCTGGAGTGCCCGCAGGTAGTTGCCGAGCCCCACGAAGGCGCCGCTGCCCGGCTGCGACAGCACGCGATCGGTGAGGCTGAGGCGCAGCGTGTCCAGGATGGGGTACAGCAGCACCCCGAAGACCAGCACCAGGGTGGGCACCAGGAGCAACGTCGCCAGGAAGGCGGGCCGGTCCAGCCATGTGGACCAGCCGGGCACGCGCAGCAGGACCCTGCGGCGACGCGCAGGCGCGCTCATGAGACGTCCTCCAGCCGCACCCGACCGGCGAGCGCACGCACGCTCGCGCCTTCCAGCGTACCCCCACCGCCGCGGCGAGCGTTCTCGGTGCCCGCCGCCACGCCGAGCGCGAGCGCCTCCGCCTCGGGGCGGCCCGCTTCCTCCGCCCACAGGAAGGCGCCCAGCAGGCAGTCGCCGGAGCCGATGGGGTTGACGGCGCGGGCCGCGGGCGCGCGCGCCAGCCAGGCGCCCGCCCCAAGCAGGAGCGCGCCGGTCTCGCCGAGCGTCACGATGACGCGTGCGCCGAAGCAGCGCCGCACCCCGGAGGCCACGGCCAACGCCCGCTCGATGGGGGAGCCGCTCCCGGCACGGCCCGCGTCGAGCCCCAGGGCCGCCGCCAGCTCCGCGAGCTCGCGGAGGTTGGGCGCGATCAGCTCGGCGCCGGACGCCAGCGCCGCGAGCAGGGCGGGGCCGTGGCCGTCGACGGTCACCGGCGGCGGGAGGTCGCCCAGCAGCGCGCCGAAACGCTCCGGAG